>JBGQCU010000053.1:0-12995 GCA_041495495.1 Candidatus Limnocylindria bacterium | reverse complement strand
GGCCGCCACGGCCGGCTACGGCAAGGCTGCCTTCATGACCTACGTGCATCCGGCGGCCGATGTTCGCGACGCGGGCCAGGCGGCCGAGGAGCAGATCGCAAAGTGGAACGTGGGGCTTCCCTTCCGCGAGGACCTCTACCGGGCAGTGAAGGCATTTGCCGACAGCCCCGAGGCGGGCGCGCTCAAGGGAGAGGAGCAGCGCCTGCTCGAGTTCTGGCTGCGTGACTTCCGCCGCGCCGGCCAGGCGCTGCCCCCCGCCGAGAAGGCCGAGCTGGAGGCGCTGCGCACCCGCCTGGTCGAGCTGGAGGTGGCCTTCGCTCGCAACATCAACGCGGACCAGGATGGGATCGAGGTCACCCGGGACGGGCTCGCCGGCCTGCCGGACGAGTACGTCGAGCGGCTCGACACCGGCAATGGGCCAGGCACCTACAAGGTGAGCATCAAAGGTCCGGAGCTGGTCCCCTTCCTGGCCCAGGCGCATGACCGATCGCTTCGCGAGAAGCTCTTCCGCCGCAACTGGACCTCGGCCGAGACCGCCAACCGGCCGATCCTGGAAGAGGCGCTCGCCATCCGGCGCCGGATCGCCGGACTGTTCGGGATGCCGACCTGGGCGCACTACGCCCTCGAGGTCAAGATGGCCGGCACCCCCGAGCGGGTCGAGGACTTCTACGCGCAGATCGTGCCTCCGTTGCGGGCCGCGGCGGAACGAGAGGTGGCCCTTCTCCGGGAGCGGGCGGCCAGGGATGGCCTCATCGGTCCGTTGCAGGCGTGGGACTGGACCTACTACGACAACCTCCAGTCGCGCGAGGAGCATGGCGTCGACCAGAACCTGGTCAGCCAGTACCTCCCCCTGGAGCCCGTCATCGACGGCATGTTCGCGCTGACCGCCGAGGTGTTCGGGCTCGAGTACCGCACTGTCCCCGATGCTCGCGCCTGGCACCCGGACGTCAGGCTGTACGAGATCCACGACAAGGCGAGCGGTCAGCTGCTGGCGCACTTCTACGCGGACCTGCACCCGCGCGCCGACAAGTACTACCACGCGGCGGCGTTCCCGCTGAGGCTCGGACATCGACGTGCCGACGGCAGCTACGCCACCCCGGTGAGCGCCATCGTGGCCAACCTCACGCCGCCCGGACCCGATCGGCCCAGCCTGCTGCGGCACGGACCGCACGGCGAGATCGAGACGCTCTTCCACGAGTTCGGACACATCCTGCACGAGAGCCTGACGCGCGCCGCGTTCACCCGCTTCTCGGGTGCCGAGACCGAGCGCGACTTCGTGGAGGCGCCGTCCCAGATCATGCAGCACTGGGTCTGGCAGCCTTCGGTGCTGGCCCGATTCGCCCGGCATTACGCCAACGGCGAGCCGCTTCCCGCCGACCTGGTCGAGCGGATGGTCGGCAGCCGCTACCTGAATGTCGGGCTGCGCGGCGCGTGGCAGGTCTCCTACGGGTCAGAGGACATGACCATGCACGCCAGCCGTGAGCCGGTGAGCATCGAGACGGCCATGCGTGACGCCTTCGCGGTCACCTCGCTCCCCTACCCGGAGGAGACCTGCTCGGTCGCCTCATTTGGTCACCTGATGGGCGGCTATGACGCCGGCTACTACGGCTACCTGTGGGCGGAGGTGATCGGCGACGACCTGTGGGGCCGTTTCATCGAGGAAGGGATCACCTCGCCGGCGGTGGGGATGGCCTACCGACGCGCGATCCTCGAGCCGAATGGCACGCGATCCGGCGACGAGATGGTCGCCGATTTCCTGGGACGGCCGGCATCGGTCCAGACCTACCTGCGCATGCGCGGGTTGGGCTGATCGGTCGTCAGGCGGTCAGCTGCTCCCCCACCGCAACGAGCTGCGGCGGGGCGGGCCGGCGCCGGGCACGAGCCGGGGGGTTTCCGGCGGCGATGCGCTCCAGCATGCCGGCGGGCAGCAGGGGCCGCGCGAAGAAGTAGCCCTGGGCGAAGTCACAGCCCATGCGCTGCAGCCGATCGGCCTGCAGTCCGCTCTCGACCCCTTCCGCCACGATCTGGAGGCCAAGCATCTGGCCCAGCCTGACCATGGCGTGGGCGAAGGCCCAGTCGTCGTCCTCGGCGACATCGACGAAATCGCGCGCGATCTTGATCATGTCAACCGGGAAGCGGCGCAGGTAGCTGAGCGACGAGTAGCCGGTTCCGAAGTCGTCGATGGCGGTGCGGACCCCCATCCGCTTGAGCGCCGCCAGCTTGTCGGCGGTTCCATCCAGGTCCTGCATCATGAGCGTTTCGGTCACCTCGAGGACCAGGCGCTTGGGTGACAGGCCGGTCACCTGGAGGGCTGCGGTCACGTCGTCCAGGAAGCCGGCCTGATGGACCTGACGGGCCGAGAGGTTGACGCTCACCCACGGCGCGCTGCCGGAGGGCGGCTCCCAGCGCTGGGCCTCGCGACAGGCCTCGACCAGGACCCAGCGACCGATGGGAAGGATCACGTCGCTCTCTTCGGCGATGGCGATGAAGTCGGCCGGGCTCACCACGCCGCGCTGCGGATGCCGCCAGCGAATGAGCGCCTCTGCCCCGACCGTGTCGCCCTGGGTCAGGGTCACGATCGGCTGGAAGGAGAGCAGGAACTCGTCGCGGCCGACCGCGCGATGCAGCTCGGCGCCGGTGTTGTGACGCTGGACCATGGTCGTGTGCATGGATGGCTCGAAGATCGCCGCCTGACCCTTGCCGCGCGACTTGGCGGTGTACATCGCCATGTCGGCGTTGCGCAGCAGCTCCTGGGCCGCCTCCACCCCGCCCTGGCTGGTCGCGATGCCGATGCTGGCGCCGACCCGCAGCTCCTTCCCGTTGATCGCAAAGGGCGCCTGCATGCTGGCGATGATGCGTTGGGCGATGAGCAGGGCCCGCGACAGCTGCGGGTCATCCAGCAGCAGGACGCCGAACTCGTCGCCACCCAGCCGGGCGGCCAGGTCGTCGGCGCGCATGCAGCCGCGGAGCCGCTCTCCGATCTTCACCAGCAGCGCGTCGCCGGTCGCATGGCCGAAGCTGTCGTTCACGATCTTAAAGTCGTCGACGTCGACGAACAGGACCACCGGCAGGTCGCCCGGCACGTCGTGCAGGTGACGCTCGACGTGCTCGGTGAAAAGCGCCCGATTCGCGAGGCCGGTCAAGGGGTCGTGGTACGCCTGGTGGCGAAGCTCCTCCTTCAGGGATGAGAGCTGGGCCAGCGAGCGCTCCAGCTGGCCGTTCTCGAGCGCCATGGCAGCATGGTTCGCCACCGTCTCGAAGAGCTGGAGATCGTCAGCCGTGAAGCTGCTCACGTCGCCGAGGCGGTTGGCGACGAGCATGATCCCGATCGGCCCTGCGTCATTGGCCAACGGCGCCACCATCGCGTCGAACGGCTCGTGGCGCGGGACCGGGTCGGCCTTGTCGTAGCTGGTCACGATGCACGCCTTGCCGCCCTCGGCCAGGAGTCGCTCTCGCAGCCACCTTGTCTCGCGGGGGTCCTGTGGCAGCATGACCGCGGTCGCGCTGCCGGGGCCCACCGCCGTCCCCAGCACCTCGCCACCGTCGGTCGCAGCGTAGAGGCGAATCTCGGCGCGCTCCGCGCGGAACATGACGCGCGTGTGCTCGAGCAGGGCGACGAGGGCGGAGTCGAGCTCCGGGGAGCGCTGGATGATCCGGCTCGACTCGTAGAGGAGCTCAAGCGTCTCGTGCTGCTGCCGCTCGGCCAGGTACGAGCGGTAGCCCAGGAAGAGCGTCACGATCGGGATGGCCAGCAGCCAGATGGCGCGCACGTCGGCGAGCAGCAGCGTCACGGCCAGCAGCGCCAGGGTGGCGTTGGTGAGGGCGACGATCGTGCTCATGGCGGCCATCTGCTGCATCTTCAGGGAGCGCGGCCTGCCCTCGGACAGCGAGATCACGGTGGTCACGCTGATCATGCCGACCAGGTTCGACGCCAGCACGGCGGCGATCGCGGCCGCCCACTGCACGGGACCGATGCTGATGCCCACCGCCAGCATGTGGAACACGACCACGGCGACCCCGGTGCCGAGCGCAAAGGTGGCGATGTTGAAGGCAAGCTTCACCGTCTGTTGGCGGCGGTGGATGATCAGCGCCGCTCCCCCGGCGAGGGCATGAGCCAGGACGAGGTCACCCGGCGCAGCGAAGAAGAGCCCGATCACCAGCGGCACCTCGCTCAGCGAGAAGGAATGCGCGCCGCGTCGGAAGTGGAGGTGGACCACCTTGATCTCGATCACGTAGAAGCTCGCCGCAACGAGCCACCACGGCAGCACGAACGGAGCGTGCAGAGCAGGCAGCTCCCGCACGACCGCCAGGTAGAGCCATATGGCCAGCGTGGCCAGCAGGCCGACAAAGAACCACACCCGGACCGCCGGGGTGATGCCGACGCGACGCCGGAGCGCGATCGGCAGATCGGTCACGGAAGCGGGGGCCAGTCAGCCGCCAGCCAGTTGCTGGACGACCATTCGTTGGCGGACCACTCGTTTGCCGACCACTCGTTGCCGGACCACTCGTTGGCGGACCACTCGTTGGCCGACCATTCGTTGCCGGACCACTCGTTGGCGGACCACTCGTTGGCCGACCATTCGTTGCCGGACCAGCTCGAGCCTGACCACTCGTTGGCCGACCATTCATTCCCGGACCACTCGTTGCCGGTCCAGGCCGTGCGATTCCAGACGCCGCCCGACCAGGTCGTGCCGGCCGCCGTCGCCGCGGCCATCGCGGCGGAGTTGAACCGGCGGCCGAAGATGTCGCGCTCTCCCTTGAGTGCCACGCCGTCCTTGACCAGGTGCTGGCCGCCGCGGGCCTTCTCGAGCGAGCCGGTGCCGGTCGAAGGCGCCCAGGTCTGCTCGGACGGAGTTGTGGGGGTCTTGAGGACATCCCTGAGGCTGATCATCCCCGTACCCTGGCCGCGTGCGTCGGCCGCCGGCAGCTCCTGCGCGGTGGAGGTGAGCAGCGCCTTCAGCTCGTCGGGGGTGATGTCGGGTCGCTGCTGGATGACCAGGGCGGCAGCTCCCGACACGAGAGCAGCAGCCTGCGACGTGCCACTGCCGCGGAAGAAGTGATCGCTGATGCGCCCGGTCGGGAAGGTGACGTCGATCCATGAACCGGGAACGCGGAGCCCCTGGAGGGACTTGCCCGGCGCCACGAGGTCCGGGTTGCGGACGCCGTCGCCGCGTGCCGAAAACGGCAAGAGGACGTCGTCCTGCACCGATACCGTGCCGCTCGGGTCCTCGGCACCGACCGCCATCACGAACGGGTCGATGGCCGGGTCCATCAGGCGGCCAGTGGTGCCGCTGTCGTTGCCGGCCGCGACGACCACGAAGATGCCGTGACGCCAGGCGACCTCGGCTGCGAAGGCGAGCGGGTCGAGCGCGTATGGCTGCGCGCTGTAGGTGCCGAAGGACAGGTTGAGGACCCGGACGTTGAGGCCGTTGTCGTTGCCGTGCTGGACCACCCAGTCGATGGCGGCGATCACCTGGGAGACGTCGGTCGCGCCGTGCGCGTCGGCGACCTTGATGCTGAGGATGCGAGCGCCCGGCGCGACGCCGTCGTAATCCTGCCCCTGGCCACCACCATTCTGCGCGGCGATGAGGCCGGCCATGAAGGTCCCGTGCCCGAAGGTATCCAGGTAGCGCAGGTTGGGCGCCTGGGACTCGAAGGAGAGGTCCGGCCCGCGGACCACCTTGCCCCGACCGTCCAGGCCGTCGACCGGGCTGACGCCGGAGTCGACGATCGCGACGTCGACGCCCTTGCCGGTAAAGCCGGCCTGCCAGTACCGGTTGGCGCCGATGATCTTCGTGGTGTGATCCATCGAGCCCAGGTCGGTGCCGGGGTTGTAGCTGTCCCCCTGGAGCTTCAGGGCGGCGTTGGGCGTGATCTCCTCGATGGCCGGGCTCGCGTCGAGCCACTCGACCGCGCCACGCGGCACATCGGCCGTGAAGCCGTTGATGATCGAGAGGCGCAGGCCCACGGTCCCGCCGGTCGCCTCGACCAGCCCTTCGGCGATGGCGCCGGCGCCCGGCGCTTCGCGCACGATGACGGAGACGAGCTCGCCCGCGACGCGGCCGATCTGGGCGGCCGGGAGCAGCAGGGCGAGGGCGAGGAGCGCCGTCATGAACCTGGGGAAGCGGCCCTCGCGGGCCAGGCACATGGTCATGACCACTCAACCGCGCTGGGAGTAGGTGGCTTCACCCAGAACCGTTCGTGCATCCCCGACCCTCCTAAAGGATCGTGCACGGCGTCCTGGTAACCGGGCGGTCTCTGAGAGATCCCTGGCTTTGCGTCCCCACCTTGCGGTGGGTTTGCCTTTTTCCGGCCGAGCGCTTTGTCAGCTGCCCTCGCTGTTGTGTAGCGGAGAGTAGGTAGGAGGTCATGTGCTGACGATGACCCAGAAGTCCTATAGGCGGCCGTCCTTCCGGGTCAGTGCCCGGTCGCACCACCCCCTGCGCCGGCCTGACAGGTAGCATCCTCGCGATGGCGGTGCCACCTTCCGAGACTGATGCGGCCCGGCGGGCCGTCGTGCTCGCCACGCTGTCAGTGATCCTCGCCGCCTTCTGCTGGGGGCTCAACGCGGTGATCGCCAAGGGCGCCTTCGAGGCGGGCATCGCGCCGGCCCGCCTGGCCGAGGCGCGGACCGTCGTGGCCGGCCTCCCACTCCTCGCCTACCTGGCGCTCCGGCGCCGGGACCTGCTCATCCCGGGTCGGCGTACGGTGGGCCCGATCGTGCTCTTCGGACTCGGCCTGGTTGCCATCAACTGGGCGTCCTACACCGCCATTGACCTGCTGCCGGTCGGGGTCGCCCTCTCGCTTCAGTACACCGCCCCGGTGCTGGTCCTGGTCGGCGTGGCGCTCGTGGCGCGCCGCTCGCCAGGGGCCTTCGTGTGGGTGGCGGGGCTGCTGACGCTCATCGGCGCCACCCTGGTCAGCGGCGCCTACAACGGTCTGCGCGACCTCGATGGCCTGGGCGTGGCGGCGGGCGTCGGTTCAGCGATTTCGTTCGGGGTCTACCTCCTGAGTGCCGAGGCCGCCGGTCGGCGCGGCGCGCACCCCGCCATGGTGCTGGTCGGCGGCTTCGCAGTGGCCTCGCTGGTGTGGGGCGTCCTGCTCCCCTGGTGGGGCTGGCCGGTTGACCGGCTGGCCGAGCCCGGGATCGCGCTGCGGGTGCTGGGCGTGGGACTGGTCGGCACGCTCTTCCCCTTCCTGCTGGTGGTCAACGCGCTCCGGCGTCTCCCCGCCGCCGTGGCAGGCATCGCGGCCACAACCGAGCCGGTCTTCGCGGCGGGCCTCGCCTGGCTCCTGCTCGGCCAGTCGCTGGCTGCCCCGCAGCTCGTGGGCGGCGGACTGGTGGTCGGGGGAGTGATGCTCGCCCAGTTGGCGCGGCGCTAGGGCATTCCTTCGAGGCCACACCGCGCCCGACCCATGCCGAGTCGCCTCGGCGCGCCTACGATGCTGCCGATGGTCGAACCGGCGCGCCGCGTCGTCGTCTTCCTGCCGGGTGGTGTCACGCCGGTGGCCCTTTCGTACGCGCCGCTCCTCGACGAGCTCGCGGCGGAGATCGATCCGGTCCTGAAGGACCTGGAGGTGTACGCGGCGGCAGAGCCGCCTGACGACTATTCCGTCCTGTCCGAGGTAGAGGCCCTGCGCCGCACCGTCGACGATGCCCACCTCGACACATTCCACCTGGTTGGCTACTCGGGGGGAGGTGCTGTCTCGCTCTCGTTCGCCGCTCGATACCCGCAGCGTCTGAAGAGCCTGGCCCTGTTCGAGCCCGCCAACGTTCCCGGCGCGTGGGACGACGATGAGCGAGGGAGCTGGCGCGACTTCAACGCTGCCATGGCTGACGTTCCCCCTGAGCAGATGCTGGGCGAGTTCACGAGGCTCCAGGTACGCCCGGGCGTCGAGCTGCCGTCTGCCCGGCCCGGTCCGCCACCGGATTGGATGGCGTCACGACCATCGGGGCTGCGGGCGATGATGAGCGCCTTCGCCGCCGATGACACCGACCGCGCCTGGCTCCGCCGCTGCCACTTCCCGGTCTACCTTGGCTACGGTCTCCTGACCGAGGAGTTCATGGTGCACCGTGTTCAGGTGCTCGCCGCGCTGTTGCCCGACATCTGGATCGAGGCTTACCCAGGCGTCCATCACTTCGGCCCGCCGCAGCGGACCCAACCGGCACACTTCGCCGATGCGCTCCGCCTCCTGTGGTCGCGGGCGGAGCGCAACGAGTCGAGGCCGACGCCCGATGGTGACACGACGTACGCGGCCTAGTCGAACCGCCTGGCGCCGATGTGGGCGCCGGAGCGCCCATCGCAGTCACCCGGTGACCACGGGGAGCGGCGGCTGGAACGGCGGCTACGCGAGCTCTCTCACCAGGCGCTCGGCGAGGTCGATCGAGTCGTTCTGCCCGCGGTCGTGGGGATAGACCTGGAACATGGACGCCACCCACAGCCCCGGCAACGGGGTGGCGAACGGCGGGACGTGGTGGCGATAGTCGACCGTCACGATCGGCTGGGCGAAGGGGGCGGCGAAGGACCAGGCATCGGTCACCCAGTCGGGGCTGAAGGCAGGGTTGATCCGCACCAGGTGTGGCGCGAACTCCGCGAGCACTTCGGGGGCCGACATGCGCAGCAGCGGGTCATCCATCGGCCGATAGTTGCCCAGGTAGACCAGGTGCCGCCCGCCGTAATCGGCAGGAGTCATGTAGTTGGTGTGCTCGACCAGCGCCATGAACGGGTAGCCCGGGTCGTTGACATTCATCCAGTACGACCCGGTCAGCGGCCGGTCCAGCGCCAGCACCAGGCAATGCGCGCCGTAGGCGGTCCCCCACTCGTGCTTGGCCCGATACGCCTGCGGCAGTTCGGGCGTCAGCCGGCAGGTGAGCCACACGGCCAGGGTTGACACCACGCGGTCGACGTCGAGCGTCTCCCCCGAGGTGATCACCTGCATCCCGCCGGCGGGGTTGGTCCGTACCTCGCGCACCTCGGTCGAGAAGAGGAGCTCACCACCCTGCTCGCGGATGCGCTCCGCGAGCCGGACGTAGAGCCGCTGGAAGCCGCCGCGCAGGTAGCCAAGGGACGCCGTCCGGTCGTGCAGGCGGGCCCAGAACCAGGGCATCGCGATCTGGTCGGCGAGGTCGCCGAACCTGCTGCGCAGCAGCGGACCCCAGACGACCCGATACGCCGCCCGCCCCATCCGCCGCTCGATCCAGTCCGCCGCGGTGTGCCCCTCGAGGCGCTTTGGCGTGGAGAGGAGGCGCAGGTACGCCAGCCAGGCACCCATTCGAACCCGCGAGAGAGCCGGCAGCGGCCGGAACCGAAGGAGCGACCCAGCCGAGTCCAGCTGGTGGACCGCCCCATCCCGCAGCGTCACCGTCAGCGGCCTCCGCCAGATCAGCTCATCGGCCAGCCCCAGCTCGCGAATGAGCCCGATGGCATGCCGGTCCGATGCGAACAGGTGATGGTAGAAGCGATCGAGGTAGATGCCGGGCTCGACCTCGAAGCCCGATGCCAGACCACCCGGCAGCCGCTCGCGCTCGACGACCACCACCTCGTCGCCGCGCTGCGCGAGCCGCAGCGCAACGGTCAGCCCGAGCGCGCCGGCCCCGAGCACGGCGGTGCGGGTCACGACCCCAGGAACCCGGTCACCAGGTCGACGAAGACGTCGGGCGCCTCCATCGGTGGCAGGTGGGCGACCCCGTGCATCACCGCCAGCCGAGCCCCGGCGACGGAGGCCGCCAGGTGCTCCCCGATCGCCATCATGTCCGGCTGGTCAAGCTCCCCCACCACGACCAGCGTGGGCTGCGAGACCTGCGCGAGGCGCTCGCTGGACGGCGGATCCAGGGACTCAGCGACGGCCGCGTCGTTATCGAAGTCGAGCGCGCGGCGCTGCATCTCGAAGACCGCCTGCCGCAGGTGTTCCGGCGCCTCGCCCAAGCGCTCCGACCCGTCGAGCCATGTCCGCACGTTGATCCAGGCCACCTCGTCCAGGTCGTGCCGTTGCCAGGCTGCCTCCTCGTCGTCCCAGCTGGCGCGCAGCCCGGGCGACCACTCCCAGCCACGCAGGCCGGGGGCGACCAGCACCAGACGCTCCACCAGCCCCGGCTCGGCCAGCGCCAGGTCGAGCGCGGCGGAGGCACCGTTCGACACGCCGATGACGTGCGCCGGAGCGGCGTCCAGCCCACGCAGCAGGCTGGCCAGGTCGCGCCAGTTGGCGAAGGCACCGTCGGGTGCCGGCGTCTCGCCGAACCCGCGCAGGTCCGGACGGATGACCCGATGGCCGGCCGCGGCCAGCGGCTCAAACACCGGGTCCCACATGCGCCGATCCACGATCCCGGCATGGACCAGTAGCAGCGGGTGCCCGCTGCCCTCCTCGTCGTAGGCCATCGGGACGCCGTTGACGGTCAGGGTCGGCATGCGCCGCAGGATAGGCCGATGCGGTTGCGGCGACTCGGCACCCGGCTGATCCAATCGATGCCTAGCCGCCGAGGATCTCCACCAGCGAGTCGTGGATGCGGCCGTTGCTGGCCAATGCCTGCGGGCCGGCATACGAGTCGCGCCCGGCGAAATCGGTCAGGCGTCCACCAGCCTCGGCCACGACCAGGGCCGGAGCCGCCAGGTCCCAGACGGTGGGACCGATCTCCAGCATCGCCTCCGCAGCCCCCTCCGCCACAAGCATGTAGCCCCAGAAGTCGCCGAAGCCGCGGTCGCGCCAGGCGCCGGCGGCGATGGCCCGCACCGCCGGACCAAAGCCCGATGCCTCGAGCGGCCGCAGGCCGGACCAGACCACCTGGGCATCGGCCAGACGGTCGATGGCGGAGACCTGCAGCCGCCGTTCACCGAGGAGGTCGCGCACGATGGCTCCCTCGCCCAGGGCGGCATGCCAGCGGCGGGCCAGCGCGGGCGCCGACACGACGGCGGCCAGCAGCCGCCCTTCGCGCTCGACGGCGAGAAGTGTGGCGAAGACCGGGATGCCGCGCACCAGGTTATGGGTGCCATCGATCGGGTCGATGATCCAGCGCGTCTCGCCGTCCCCGGCCTCGTCGGCGAACTCCTCGCCGACCACCCCGTGGTTCGGGAAGGCGGCTGAGATCCGTTCGCGCAGGAGCGTCTCGACCTCGAGATCGGCCTGCGTGACGAGCGTGGCGTCCGGCTTGGCCGTGACTCTCAGGCCGGTGGTGACGTGCCGCAGGACGAGAGGATCGGTCTCGTCCAAAAGGTTCAGGGCGAAGCGTCGCAGGGCGGCGGGGTCACGGTCATCCGTGCGCTGGGCGGACACCCGGCTAGCATAGGCCCGATGCGTTCGCCCGCCACCCCTCGCCCGGTTCCCGGCGAGGTACTTATGGCGCTGGTGGCGATCCTGTGGGGATCTGCCTTCCCCGTCACCCGGGTGCTGCTCGAGGATCTCCCGCCATTGGGTGCGGCCGCCTGGCGGACCCTCCTGGCGGCCATTGGAGTGGCGCTCTTCGCCGCGATGCGGGGGGAGTTCGGGAGCCTGCGACCGGCGCCGGGCGTTCGCGGACGGCTGCTGGTGCTGGCGCTGCTCGGCGGGCCGTTGTTCCTGATCGGCATGAACGTGGCGGTCTCCCTGACCGGCGCCTCGATCACCTCGTTCGTGACCGGCACCTATCCGCTGCTGGCGGTCGCTGTCGCCGCGCTCCTGCTCGGCGAGGCGCTGGGGCGTCGCGTGCTGCTGGCCCTGGGCGCGGCCGCGGTGGGGCTGGTGCTGCTGGCGCGGCCGGGTGGCGCGCACGTCGAGCTGCTGGGCGTGGCGGTGGCGCTCGGCGCGGCCCTGTCGTTTGCCTTCTACCTTGGGCTGGCGCGGCTGTGGGGATCGGCCGAGCGGCTGCCGACCCTGACCATCGCCTTCTGGCTGCTCGTCGCGAGCATGTCGGTAACTGGGCTGTTGCAGGTCGTGGTGGACCCGGCTGGCCTGCGCCTCGACCTGTCGGCGAACGGCTGGGCGGCGCTGGTCTGGCTGGCGCTGCCGGCATCGGCAGTGCCGCATGTGCTGGTGGTCGCGACCATGCGCCGCATGCCGGCCAGCCGGGCCGCGCCGTTTCTGCTGCTGATGCCGATCTCCGGGACCTTGATCGCCGCGGCGCTGCTCGGGGAGCGTCTGGACCTGGTTCAGCTCGTCGGGGCGGCCCTGATCCTGACAGGGATCGCGGTCGCTACGGTTCGAGGGCGAGCGCGGCGTGAGGCTCGTGCTGCGGGGCCCGACGGCGGCTGACAGCAGGGTGAGGTGGCTGCCCTCAGCCCGCCAGGCGGCGGCGCAGCTCCTCGTTGACCATATGGGCATCGGCGCGGCCGGCGGTGCGCTTCATGACCTGCCCGACCAGGAAGCCGAAGAGGGCAGCCTTTCCGGCGCGATACTCGGCCACCTGCGCCGGGAACTGAGCGAGGACCGCGTCGACCTCGGCGCCGACGCTCTCCGCGTCCCCCACCTGCTGCAGTCCCAGGCGGTCGACCACAGCTCTTGGCGACTCGCCTGACTCGAAGATCTCGGCCAGCACCGTCTTGGCGTTTGCGGCCGAGACCTTCCCGCCATCCACGCCATTGATGAGCTCGGCGAGGCCGTCAGGCCGGAGCGCGACACCGGAGGCGCGCAGCCCCTCCGCGGCATGTTGGTTGAGCAGCCGCGAGAACTCGCCGCTCACCCAGTTGGCCGCCGTCTTTGGCGCGATGCCGGCGGCGACCACGGCGTCGAAGTAGTCGGCCAGCGCCAGGTCGGCGGTCAGCACGCCGGTGTCGTACGCCGACAAGCCAAGGACCGATGCGTACCGGTCACGACGCGCCGCGGGCAGCTCCGGCAGGCCGGCGCGCAGTCGCTCGACCCATGCGACGGAGGGCCGCAGCGGGGGAAGATCGGGCTCCGGGAAGTAGCGGTAGTCGTTCGCCTCTTCCTTCGAGCGCTGGCTCATGGTGCGCCCCTCTGTCTCGTGCCAGCCGCGCGTCTCCTGGACCAGCCGCTCGCCGCGCTCCAGGGCATCGGCCTGGCGCGTG
>JBGQCU010000052.1:0-13191 GCA_041495495.1 Candidatus Limnocylindria bacterium | reverse complement strand
TGCGGGTATGCATCGAGTCGAGCGCCAGCGCCTCGACCCGCGGATCCTGGAGCGCCTCCGCCAGGGCGGTGACGGCACCCAGGGAGTTGCCCAGCACCCCGATATGAGACGGATGCTTGGTCCGCTCCAGCCAGTCGATGACTGCCCGCAGGTCCTTCTGCTCGAGCACGCCCGCGGTGGTCACCTCGCCGCTGCTGCGTCCGGCGTTCCGCATGTCAAACGCAACCAGGTTGAAGCGCTCGTGCAGCCCCTCGCCGTACTTGAGGATCCCGGTCTTGGTCGCTCCGAAGCCATGGACCAGGACCACGGTCGCCGCCGTCGGGGCGGCACCGTCCCCGGCCGGGATGTACCAGCCCGCGATCCGCATCCCGTCGTCGGTGACTACCGCGTCGCCCGCCTGGGTGCCGATGTACGAGCACTCCGTGAGATCGGTGTTGCGCGACTTGAGCAGCGCGTCGTCGGCGATGTCGTAGTTGATCGCCTCGTAGCTCCAGCCGAACTGGACGTCCGGGGTGCGACAGTCCAAGCTGCTGCCGCCCCCCTCGACCAGCTGCCGGGAGCCTTCGTAGCCGACGTATCCGGTGTACCCGATGCCCGCCACCAGGGCGACGGCCACCACGCCCAGCAACAACTTGCGACGACCGCTCACCCGGGCTCCTCCCTAACGAGTCGCCTACCAGTTTCCACCTGCGCCGCCTCAGATCAAGAGCCGATTGTCCCCTCGCCGCCTCAGAACCAGTCGTTGCGCTTGAAGAAGGCCGCGGCGAAGGCCATGGCCACGGCCATCAGTCCCAGGGCAAAGGCGTAGCCGAAGGGCCAGCTCAGCTCAGGCATGAAGTGGAAGTTCATGCCGTAGATGCCGGCGATCAGGGTCGGCACCATGATGATCACGGTGAACGCGGTCAGCCGCTTCATGACCGCGTTGAGGTTGTTGCTGGTGACCGACAGGTTGGCCTCGAGCGCCGACGCCAAGAGGTCGCGCTGCAGGTCGAGCTGGTCGAGCACCCGCACGAGGTGGTCGTACAGGTCCTGGAAATAGGGCGCCGAGGTGTCGTCGACCAGCGGCAGGTCGCGCCGCAGCAGGGCGTTCGCCACGTCGCGCGTGGGCGAGAGGGTCCGGCGCAGCTCGAGCAGCTCGCGCTTCAGGTCCAGGATCGAGCGCAGCGTACCGCGGATCTGGCCCCCCTCCAGGATCCGATCCTCCAGGTCCTCGATCTGATCCGAGAGACGGTCGAGGAGCGGGAAGTACTCATCGATGACGGAGTCGAGAATGGCGTACAGCAGCGCCCCGGGGCTGGCCGCCACGGCATCGGGTCGCTGCCGGAAGCGCGCGTCGACCGCGTGCATCGCCGGCGAATCCTGCCAGTGGACGCTGACCAGGTAGCCGGCGCCGGCGAAGATGTGCAGCTCGCTGAGCTCGAACGACTGGCCCGCTGCGCTCGTCGGCAGGACCTCGTAGGTCACGATCATCTGCTGCGCGCCATAGCTGTCGAGCTTCGGCCGCTGCTTGCGTTTCTCGAGATCCTCCTGTGCCAGCGGGTGGAGGTCGAACTCGTCGCGCAGCAGCGCAAGGTCCTCAGCGGTTGGACTGCTGATATCCAGCCAGACGACGTGGTCAGGCAGGGAGCGCAGCGCGTCGACCGTGTCGAGGTCATCCGAGCCCAGCACCTGCAGCTTCCCGTCGGGCAGGCGGGCCAGGCAGGTCCGGTTCGGATGGGCGTCCATCGGCCGAGTGTACGCGGGCGGCACGAACGTCCGCGTGCCGACGCGATGTGCCATGCTCCTCGAGCCAATACCTGACCGATGGAGGCGCTCGCGCATGGGGTGGTTGCCAGAACCGGTCGAGCGCCTGCTCGACACCGCGCTCGTCGGCGAGCTCACCGTGGTCCGATCGGACGGACGGCCGATCACCCATCCGCTCATCCCGCTCTATGACGGCGAGCGGATCCTGATGCATTCGAGCACGCTCTTCAGCCGCAAGCTGGAGCACATCAAGCGCAATCCCCACGTCTCCGTGTCGCTGAGCGACCCGATCGCCCTCAAGGGGATGTACGGCCGGGCGACGATCCAGGGGACGGCGCGGGTGATCGAGGATGACCCGCACGCCCAGTGGGAGCGGCTGATCCTGGACCTGTGGCGAAAGAAGGAGCCGGTCATCGATGCGTTCCTCAAGATGCGCGTCGCCCTCCCGCTCTTCTTCGAACGAGCGGTGATCGAGATCACGCCCGAGCGCTGCCTGTGGTGGGCCGACGGAGACACTGGCCACGCCCCCGAGGTGACGGTCGCGCCGCGAGAGAAGGCCGCCTGATGCCGGGCGTTGAGGCCGGCCAGCTGGCCAGGCTGGCGACGTACCCGTTCGTCGTCATCTCCTGGGTCGACGACGCCGGCTATCCGCTGAGCGTGGCCACCGAGTTTGAGATCGACCAGGCGGCAGGCACCGTGTCGCTCACCGCTCCGGCCGGAGAGGCGGTGGCTGTGCCCACCGACCGCGAGATCAACGTGCTCGGCAGCCACATCCGCCCGACGCCGGGGCAGGGCTACGACGAGCGACGCTACCTCCAGCTGTGGGGCCGCGCGGCCGCACCGGTATCGGGCCGCATCACCTTCGCCCCGGCCCAGGCCTGGGGCTGGGACGAGGCCGAGATCCCCTTCTTCGAGTATTCGGAGCGCTCGGTGCCACAGTCCCGGCGCTACCTCGCCCAGCTCTCCGAGGAGCAGGGGCGGACGGTGCGGCCGCGACTGTCGCTCGGCTGGCTCCTGCTGCGCACCACGCGCCTGCCCTTCCTTTCGGCGACCCTCGTGCCGGTCCTGCTCGGCATCGCCGTGGCGGCGCGCCATGGCGACTTCAACTGGTGGCTGGCACTGGTTACCATCATCGGCGCGTCATTCGCGCACCTGGGTATCAACGTCAGCAACGACATCTTCGACACGCTCTCGGGCGCCGATGACGCGAACGTCAACCCGACCCAGTTCAGCGGCGGCTCGCGGGTCCTGATCTACGACCTGCTGACCCTCCGCCAGCTGGTGGCCCTCGACCTCGGCCTGTTCGGCGGCGCGGCAGCCATCGGCCTTTACCTCGTCTGGGCGACCGCCTCGCAGACCCTGCTGCTGATCGGCCTGGCCGGCATCGCGCTCGGGATCGCCTACACCGCCCCGCCGGTCAAGCTCGTCTATCGCGGGCTCGGCGAGATCGCCGTTGCGATCGGCTTCGGGCCGATCATGGTGCTCGGCGCCTACGCGGTCCAGACCGGCTCGCTGAGCTGGGAGGCGTCGGTGGCGTCGCTGCCGGTGGCGATCCTGGTGGCTCTGATCCTGTACGTCAACGAGATCCCCGATCGCATTGGCGACGCGGCCGCCGGCAAACGCACCCTGCCGGTTCGGCTGTCAGCCGAAATGGTCATCGGCATCTACCTGGTCTTCGCCCTGGCGGCGTTCGTCGCCGTTGGCGCCGGCGTGGTCGGCGGCCTGCTGCCCATCCCTGCCCTGCTCGCGCTGGCCGCGATCCCGCTCGTCTTTCGCGTGCATCGCGGGATCCGGCAGAACTACGGCAGTCCGTACGCGCTGATGGGGTCGATGGGGATCAACATCAACCTGCACCTGTACGTCGGTGGGCTACTGGTGGTGGGCTACCTGATCGCGATCGCCATCGCGGCGTTCACCTAGCCGCTCCAGACCCGGCGTTCACGGCGATCGCTGCAGCCAGGCGGCCGCGGCGTTGCGGGCGGAAGCGTCGCTGAAGACGAGCAGCACGTTGTTCCCAAACCAGCTCACCTTCAGCGCCGGCGACACGCGGCTCAAGGTCAGCACCTCGCCGACCTCAATCGACCCCAGGCCGCCGAGGCCGTGGGGGATGGTGACCGATCGCCGACCGCCGGGTGCCTCCATGCTCAGCTCGGCGCCCTCCTCGGCATCAGCCCGCAGCGTAGCCGGCAGGTCGCGGGCCTCGAACGGCGAGGCATGGCGCGGCGTGATGCGCCCGGATGCTCGGCACTGAAGGGCGGCGTACAGGGAGATCGGCCGCACCGCTCCCTGCCGGGCGATCGACGGCGTGACGCGGAAGCGTGGGTACCCCACGCGCAGCCCGACGAACAGCAGGGTGCCCAGCGCGGTGAACAGGATCGGGCCCGCCCAGAGGTGATTGATCGGCAGGCCGAGGTCCTGCTCGACGTGCGCCACCCGCAGCACGCTCGCCCAGCCCAGCATGCCGCGCACGAGCGGCTGAGCCAGGACCGACGCCAGCAGCTCGGGATCCTGCGCATGCTGCCCGACGCCCTGGAAGGGCGCCACTGAGGGCGGGTATTCGGTGCGCACCACCGCCCAGCCGCCGCTCGCCGGGTCCCGCGCCAGGTTGTCCCAGGTTCCGGCGCCGCTTGCCAGCTGGCGAGCCTGGCAGCTGTTGTGTGCGACGCAGCTGGCGATCCCTGCCTCGAACCGGAGCGTGATCCGCACGACCTGGCCGACCGGCACCTGGCCCAGCTCGGCCAGTGAACGCAGCTCCCGGATGCTCTCCCCCTGCGGCCGCACCTCGGTCAGCAGCAGCGGGGCAACGGCACTCGGATCGGTGCCGCCGCGAGCCACGATGCCGGCTCGCGCGCCGCTCACCGTCCCCGGGTCGTCCACGACGCGCGCCACCACGCTGCGCTCGCGCAGCGCCCTGGGGGCGATGATCGAGCGGACCAGCACCACTCGCAGCTCCTGGAGGCTGTCGCGAACGGCGAACCAGTGGTAGACGAACGACGACGCGGACGCCGCGTCAGAGGGTGGATCGGCGTCGAACGGCACCAGCAGGACGTAGCCGTCGACGGCCACCAGCCGGGTGGCGAGGCCGATCTGGCGGTCGACCAGCTCCCCGACCGTCACCGGTCGGACGATCAGCTCGAACAGCGCCTGGCTGACCGGGACGAACGTCAACACGGTCAACAGCACGAAGAGCCACGGGATGACCGGCAGCCTTCGCGGCGAAGGGCCGACGGCGATGCGCACCACGCGTTCGATCCCGACCGGCAGGTAGGCGACCAGCGTCAGCAGGCGATGGATGGGAGGCTCCTCTCAGGACAGCGCGTGGGTACTACGCCAACCGATGCCCGGAGAGTTCACGCGGTGCCGAACGACCAGCGGCGGCCGTCCCACCAGCCGTGAAGCAGCTCGCCCGCCTCGGTTCCGGCAAAGAGGTCGATCCGGTCGCGACCCCACGAGCAGGCCGCCGGGTCGCCATCGATGTGCACGCCCAACGACTCCCACGGCTGCCAGCCGGCCGGCTCGTACCAGCGATGCATGAGCCACCCGTCGCGGCCACGGGCAAAGATGTCGATCCGATCCGGGCCCCAGCTGCAGGCCGCCGGGCTGCCGACCAGGTCGCCGCCGTGGGGATGCCGTTCGTGCCAGGCGACCCCATCCCAGTAGGTATCCCACAGCTGGCCATCGGCGCCGATGAAGAAGACCTGCATCGCGTTCTCGGCCCAGGTGGCGACCGCCGGGCGCGACCCAACCTCGCCACCCATTGACTCCCAGTTCGGCACCTGCCTCCTCCGTGGATGACTTCCGACGTGGCCATGATGGGGTGCATCGGCCCATGCTCGCATCGGTCCGAGCCCCTATGCTCCCCGCCATGGATCGCTGGAAGACGATCATCGAGCCGTTCCGGATCAAGAGCGTCGAGCCGATCCGCATGACCTCGGTGGCGGAGCGCGACCAGCACCTCGGCGAGGCCGGCTACAACCTCTTCAACCTGCACTCGGCCGACGTCCTGATCGACCTGCTCACCGACTCCGGCACCGGGGCCATGTCGGCCGAGCAGTGGGCCGGCATCCAGCGCGGCGACGAGTCATACGCCGGGTCGCCGTCCTGGTTCCGCTTCCTGGAGAGCGTGCGCGTCCTCTTCCCGTTCAAGCACGTCATCCCCACCCACCAGGGCCGTGCCGCCGAGAAGATCCTGTTCAGCGTAGTCGGCGGCCCCGGCAAGGTGATCCCCAGCAACACCCATTTCGACACGACTCGCGCCAACGTCGAGTACACCGGCGCCGAGGCGGTCGACCTCGTGATCGAGGAGGGGCGCCACCCATCGGTCATCCATCCCTTCAAGGGCAACATGGACCTCGGCGCGCTGGATGCGCTGATCCGCGAGCGGGGAGCGGCGGCGGTTCCGGTGGTGATGGTCACCATCACCAACAACTCCGGCGGGGGTCAGCCGGTGAGCCTGGAGAACCTGCGCGGGGTGCGCGAGATCTGCGACCGATACCGCCTGCCCCTCTTCCTCGATGCCTGCCGCTTCGCGGAGAACGCCTGGTTCATCAAGCAGCGCGAGCCGGGTCAGGCGGACCGATCCATCCCCGACATCGTGCGCGACATGGCGTCGCTGGCCGATGGCATGACCATGTCCGCCAAGAAGGATGCGATCGTCAACATCGGGGGCTGGCTGGCCCTCAACGATGACCGCTGGGCCGATGCCGCCCGCAACCTGCTGATCCTGACCGAGGGCTTTCCCACCTATGGCGGCCTGGCCGGGCGCGACCTGGAGGCGATCGCCCAGGGCCTGCGCGAGGTGGTCGACGAGGACTACCTGCGCTACCGGATCCGCTCCACCGCCTACCTCGGCGAGGCACTCGTGGCCTCCGGGATCCCCTGCGTGCAGCCGATCGGCGGCCACGCCGTGTACCTGGACGCGGCGGCCCTGCTGCCGCACATCCCGGCGCTCGAGTACCCCGGCCAGGCGCTGGCGGTGGCCCTCTACCGCGAGGGCGGGATCCGCGGCTGTGAGATCGGCACGGTCATGTTCGGGCTGCATCCGGACGGCACCGAGACGCCCGGCCCGATGGAGCTGGTGCGCCTCGCCATCCCGCGACGGGTCTACACCCAGTCGCACATCGACTATGTCATCGAGGTGGTGCGCTGGGTGGCCCAGGGGGCCGCTGACCTGCGCGGCTACCGCATCACCGACCAACCGGCGCAGCTCCGGCACTTCACCGCCCGCTTCGAGCCACTCAGCGGCAGATGAGCCATCGTGGCGGGACCCGCCCCGCCTCCGCTCGCCCGCGCGGCTCCGCTGGCGGCCTATCTCTCACCCCCGGGGAATTGCCGCAGCGGCTCGGCGTTCGGCAGCCGTAACGCAGCAGCTGCTGAGAAATGGACCGATGCCGGCCCGTTCGACAGCGTTTGACGTCTCATTTCTCTCCGTGGCTGAGAATTAGCTCGCCAACTGCTCGCCAGGTGGGCATGCGGCTGCTTCGCAACCTCGACCCGGGCCGGATGGCCTGCCAGATCGGGCTGGAGCGCCCACGAGTCGGACGCCCTGCGGCGGACTAGAATCGGCGCATGACCACCCTCGCCCACCGCCTCACCACCTGGCGCTACGTCATGAACCACGCCAACATGCCCGCCGGCGAAGAGATGGACTCGGTCAGCAAGTGGCTGATCGTGACCCGTGCCGCGGTCTTCACCATGACCGCCACCTCCGGCCTGATCGGCGGCCTGCTGGCGATCGGCACCGCCGGTGCGAACGTCAACTACTGGTACCTGGCGCTGGCGGTCATCGGCCTCGTCATCGCTCACGCGGCCAACAACATGATCAACGACTACTTCGACCTTGAAGTCGGCATCGACACCGACGATTACGTTCGCGCCCTGTATGCGCCGCATCCCATCCTGTCGGGCTGGCTGAGCAAGGCCCAGCTGCGCAACGCGATCCTGCTCATGAACGCCCTCGATCTCGCGATCCTGCTGGTCCTGGTCTGGGCGCGCGGCCCGTGGGTCGCCGCCTTCGCCTTCGGTGGCCTTTTCATCAGCGTCTTCTATGTGGCCCCGCCGATCAGCCTCAAGCGGCGCGGGCTGGGCGAGCCGGGCGTCTTCGCAACCTGGGGCCCGCTCATGATCGGCGGCACCTACTTCGTGGCGACCGGGACGCTGCCGGCCTGGGTCTGGGTCGCGTCGCTGCCGTACGCCATCCTGGTCACCACCGTCCTCTTCGGGAAGCACATCGACAAGATCGAGCCCGACCGCAAGATGGGCATCCACACCCTGCCGGTCATCCTCGGGGAATCGCGTGCCAGGCTGGTCGCGCAGGGCCTGATGATCGCCTTCTACCCGATCGTCCTCGTCTCCGCGCTCATCGGCTGGATGGGCCCGTTCGTTCTGCTGGTCGTGCTCGGCATCCCGCTGCTGCTCCAGGTGCTCGGCCAGTTCAGCAAGCCGAAGCCCGACTCGCCGCCGCAGAGCTACGTCGGCTGGCCGCTCTGGTTCGTCGGCGGCGCGTTCATCCACACGCGGCGCGCGGGGGGGCTGCTGATCATCGGCCTCCTCCTCAACGCGGTGCTGTCCGGGGTGCACCTGCCCTGGACCTAGCATCGCGCCGTCCGGCTGCGGCGAGCCGAATTAACCCGGTGACTGTGGCCACCGGGCTGGGTATGATGCCGGGACGCCTCTCCGAGCCCTGATCAGTGCGCGCCGGCGCGGCGTGTTGCGAGGACCCCGTTGAATCGATTCGCGAAGCTCGCCGTCGCCGCTGCGATCGCCACCTACGTGCTGATCGTGGTCGGCGGGCTGGTGCGCGCCACCGATTCGGGGCTCGGCTGCCCGGACTGGCCGCTCTGCTTCGGCGCGTGGGTCCCGCCCGCCGACCTCAACGCCTGGATCGAGCACAGCCACCGCCTCGTCGCGGCGCTCGCCGTGGGACCGCTGGTCGCCGGCGTGGGTCTCTTCACCGTCTTTACCCCTCGCCGCCACGACCGCCCGATGCTGATCGCGGCGATCGCCGCGGGGGTGCTCGTCATCGTCCAGGCATGGCTCGGCGGCCAGGTGGTCATTCAGCAGCTGAGCGCGGAGCTGGTCAGCGCCCACCTGGCCATGGCGCTCACTGTCCTTGCGCTCACCATCGTCATCGCCGATCGGGCCGTCAGTGGCGCCCTGCCGCGGCCTGCCGGCGGCTCGCTCACCAGGCTGGTGGCATGGACCGGCGCCGCCGTCTTCGCGCAGATGCTGCTGGGCTCGTGGGTGACCGGCACCGGCGCAGGGCTGGCCTTCAACGACTTCCCGCTCATGAACGGCAGCCTGCTGCCCACGATCAGCGTCGACCAGCAGACGCTGCAGCTCGCGCATCGAGCGCTGGCCGTGATCGTGGCCGTACTGGTGCTGTGGACGGCGCGCCAGGCGTGGCGCAGCGTCGACGCTCGGCGCCCGCGCCGACTCGTCAGCGTGGCGCTGCTGCTCGTCGCGCTCCAGCTGGCGCTCGGCGCCGCGAACGTCTGGTCGCGCCTGTCGGCGCTCTTCGTGGTGCCGCACCTGGCCGTCGGCGCCGCGCTGTGGGCCACGACCGTGATGCTCTACCTGGCGATCAGGCGGCTGCCGGCCGCGGAGCGTGTGCGAGGCCGGTCCGAGTCCGGCGCGCCGCATCCGGCCGAGGCCGGCACGTCGAGCACGGGTGACTCGCTCCGCTCGTACGTCGCGCTCACCAAGCCCCGCATCATCGAGCTGCTGCTGGTGACCACCGTGCCGACCATGGTGCTGGCGCAGCGGGGGATGCCGTCGCTCTGGCTGATCTCGGCGGTCATGATCGGCGGCTCGCTGGCGGCAGGCGGGGCGAACGCCATCAACATGTACCTCGACCGCGACATCGACGACCTGATGCGGCGGACTCGCCATCGTCCCCTGCCACGCCAGGCCGTTGCGCCTGGCCGGGCGCTGGCCTTCGGGATCGTCCTGTCCGTCATCTCGTTCGGCTGGCTGGTGCTGACCGTCAACCTGCTCTCCGCCCTGTTGGCGGCGAGCGCCATCGCCTTCTACGTCTTCGTCTACACGCTGTGGCTGAAGCGGACGACGCCCCAGAACATCGTGATCGGGGGCGCCGCCGGCTGCGTGCCGGTGCTGGTCGCCTGGGCGTCGGTGACCGGCACGGTGCAGGTGCCCGCGCTCGTCCTGTTCGCGATCGTCTTCTACTGGACGCCTCCCCATTTCTGGGCACTGGCGCTGCGCTACCGCAGCGATTACGCGGCGGCCAGCGTGCCGATGCTGCCGGTCGTGCGCGGGGAGGCGGAGACGGCCCGTCAGATTGTGCTGTACACGCTCCTGCTGGTCGCCGTCTCGCTCCTCCTCTTCCCGGCCGCCGGCATGGGCCTGATCTACCTGGTCGCTGCGGTGGGCCTCGGCGCCGGGTTCGTCTGGTATTCCGTGCGGGTCCTGCGCGACGTGAGCGACGGTCGAGCCGCGATCCGCCTCTTCCGTTTCTCGATCAGCTACCTGACCCTGCTCTTTGCCGCCGTCGCGGCAGATTCCCTGCTGCGCCTGCCGCTCAGCTAGCCGGCGCGGGCGAGGCGCCGATGGCGGATCGGGGAGCATGAACCTGCTCGAGCGCTTCTTGCAGCTCGGCGTCCATCCCAATGAGGAGCCGGCGCTGGGTGCCGGCGCCGGCGACCGGTGGCCGGACCTCCGCGTCCGGGTCGGCATCGCCAGCGGACCGCTGATCGCCGGCGTGATCGGTCGCAGGCGCTTCTCTTACGACCTGTGGGGCGACACCGTGAACACCGCTGCCCGCATGGCCGGCATCGCGGCGCCTGGCAGCGTGGAGATCACCGACGCTACCGCCGCGCTCCTCGGCGACTCGGCGGTCGTCGAGCGGCACGACGCAATCGAGGTCAAGGGCAAGGGCGTCATGACCACGTTCCGGCTGCTGGCGATCACCCCGAGGGTCCGCGCAGGGCGCTGATCCGCGCGTCCTCCTGCGCGTCCTCGCGGGCCGTGCGGCGGTCCTCGGCCCGAACCCACGCCGCGACCACGAAGCCCATCGCCAGCAGGAAGACGACGTCGCCGCCGACCCACATCAGCATGCCCCCGATGTTCTGGTCGACGACCGGCGTGGGCCCCCAGGCGCGCTCGATGGTCTGGTAGTGCGGGTACAGGCTGGCGGGCGCGCTCATCAGCGCGATCCCCAGGAACGAGTTCTGGGGCATCGCCAGGAACAGGTAGAAGAGCCGAACCGGGTGGGGCAGCCGCCAGCGCGCCGGGTCGACCCCGACCACCGGCCACCAGAAGAGGAGGCCGGCACCCAGGAAGGTCAGGTGCTGCACGTCATGCAGCCACGAGATCTCCAGCGCCTGGTTGTACAGCGAGCTGAAGTGCCAGCCCCAGTTCACCGCGGCAAAGACGAGCCAGGCCAGCAGCGGGAAGGAGAGGACGGCCATCGCACGGCTGTGCAGGATCGCCAGCAGCGTTCTGCGGACCGATAGCGACGCCGCGCGCAGCGCCAGCGTCGCCGGCGCCCCGAGCAGCAGCAGCGGGGCGGCGACCAGCTCGATCAGCATGTGCTGCAGCATATGGACGCTGAACAGCTGCCCCTCGTACGCCTCGATCGGGGAGTTGAGGGCGAGGACGAGGGTCGCCAGCCCGCCCAGGAAGGCGGCGTCCCGCCAGCGGCCGGGAGGGTGGGCCGGGTGCGCCCGCGCCACTCGGCGGCGGAGCAGCAGCCAGGCGACCGCCGCAATCGCGACCCCCGCCAGCACCAGCGGTTCAACGCGCCACTCCAGCAGCACACCGGGGAAGGAGGGGGCGGGCACCGCGCCGCCATGGGCCAGCGCGCGCGTCGGCAGGGCGACGCCGACAGCCGCCGCAATGAGCACGCCGAGCCTGCTGCGCATGACGATGAGCATTCTGGCCCGGCGTCGATCCGGCCGCTGCGGCAGGGAACCCCCTGCGGGAGCCACGCGTCCAACGGGCATGAGAGGAATCGCTCGTCCGCTCCTGCCAGCCGCCATGGCGCTGTCCCTCCTGCTGGCCGCGTGCGCCGCTCCCGGTGGATCAAGCGGCCCGATCGAGCATCCCACCGGCGACGACCTGGTCCTCCGCATTGAGTTCAGCGGCGGGTTCGTCGGCCCGGCCTTCATCTTCACCAGCTTTCCGTCGTTCACGTTGAGTGGAGATGGCCGCGTCATCGTGCCGGGAGCCCAGGATGCGATCTTCCCCGGTCCCGCCCTGCCCGCGGTCAACGTGCGGCGGCTGAGCGAGGCCGGCATCCAGGCGGTGCTCAACGAGGTAGCCCGCACCGGGCAATTCGGCGCCAGCGTCGCGTACCGCGGAGCGCAGAACTGCGTGGCGGATGCCCCGGACACGATCTTTACCCTGCATGCCGATGGGCGACAGGTGCAGGTCACGGTCTACGCACTCGGCATCCTCGATCCCTCGGGCTCGTGCCCGGGCGTGTCAGCGGCCGAGATCGCGGCGCACCGGACCCTCCAGCTCCTGAGCGGGCGCCTCTCCAACCTCGATGCGTGGCTGCCGGCGAATGCGTGGGCCGAGCCGAGCTGGCGTCCGTACCAGCCCTCCGCCCTGCGGCTGCTCGTTCGCAACGCCGACGCTGATCCGCCCGATGGCAGCGGCATCCCCAACCCGCTGCTCGACTGGCCCGACCCCTCGGACCCGGCCGCCTTCGGCCCCCCGAGCCCGCTCTCCGATCAGCGCTGCGGCGTGGTGAGCGGCCAGCGGGCCCAGGATTGGTACGCCGCGCTGTCGGGCGCGAACCAGCTGACCCGCTTTACGAAGGACGGGCACCGCTACCAGGTGACCGTTCGCTTCATGCTGCCGGACGAGCCACTCTCCTGCCCGCAGTTCCTGTCCTGACCCGTTTCTGAGGGGAGGCGGCGCACCGAGGCAGGGGTGCGTCACGCCATGCGCATCGGTACAATACGCCGCGCGTGCCGCCTCCCGGTGGACGTGCCCCCGGTAGGGAACGAGTCGGACGCGGAGCCTCGAGCAGTCCCGCGTCCTCGTCCACGATGAGGAGCTTCGAGACGAGCTGATGACACGACCGATGGCCCGATCCCGGATTCGGGCCCTCCTTCGCGCCGGAGCCCTGCTCGTGTTGACCGCCCTCGTCGCCGCGTGCGGCATGGTTCCGCCCGAGCCGCACACCAACCAGGCCAAGGAGGTCTTCTGGCTCTACAACGTGGTCCTGGTGATGGGCGGGATCGTGTTCCTGGCGGTCGAGGGCTTCATCGTGTACTCGGTCGTGCGATACCGTCGTCGCGACGATCGGCTCCCGACCCAGATTCACGGCAACAACCTGGTGGAGCTGGTCTGGACCGCCATCCCGACGGTCATCGTCCTGATCCTGTTCGTCCTGTCGACCCTCACCCTGAACTCGATCTCGGCCCATTCCGACCACCCCGGCGTGACGATCGAGGTCGACGGCTTCCAGTGGCAGTGGACCTT
>JBGQCU010000051.1:0-13203 GCA_041495495.1 Candidatus Limnocylindria bacterium | reverse complement strand
TGCCCGGCCTGGCATTGACCGATGCGACGCTGCGTCGCGCCGAGCTCCTGCGACCGGTGCTTGCGGCGGCTCGCCGCGCGCGGCGCCGGCGCTCCGGGGCCGCGACCATCGTGACGACCGTGATCGACACGCCGCTTGGACCGATGCTGGCCGGCGCCACCGACGACGGCGTCTGCCTTGCCGAATTCAGCGACCGACCGATGCTGCCAACGCAGCTGGAGACGCTCCGTCGCCGCCTGGGGCGGCCGATCGTCGCGGGCCTCCACCCCCATCTCGACCGCCTGAAGGCGGAGCTGCACGAGTACTTCGCCGGCTCGCGGCGCGCATTCGACGTGCCGCTGGTCGCACCCGGCAGCCCCTTCCAGGAGCGCACCTGGGCGGAGCTGCGTGGCCTCACCGCGGGGACCACCATCAGCTACGAGGAGCTCGCGGCGCGGGTCGGGCGGCCAGCGGCCCAGCGCGCGGTCGGCACCGCCAATGGGGCGAACCGGATCGCGGTGGTGATTCCCTGCCACCGCGTGGTGCGCAAGAGCGGCGAGACCGGCAACTACGGCGGCGGGCGCTGGCGCAAGGAATGGCTGCTGGCCCACGAGCAGAGGCTTTCCACCACGCCTCGCCGTGCCGGGGCGTGAGCTAGCGCCCGTCTCAAGCCTTTCCCCCGCCGGGCGGCTGCGCAGGGAACCGCGCTGCGGCGCCCCCCGCCGCCGGGCGAGAGCCAGGCCATGGCCCGGATGTCCCACTGAGCGGGTGGAACGAATCGGGAGGAATCGCGAGGTGGCCCCAATCACGCACCAGCGCGATGACTCCAAGGACGAGGAAGACCCACAGCCCGTCGCTGGTCGGTGCTATCCCCAGCGCCAGCCAGAGCAATGACGTAGGCAGAGCCAGGACGGCGGGCAACGCCGCGAGGAAGCCATGCGGCCAGAGCGTGGGCGACGCCACTGCGCTGGCGACCCCCAGAGCCGCCAGCGATCGCCGTCCCCGCGGTAGCAACGCCACCACCACGGCCAGGACCGAAATCGCTAGGAACAGTGCGACCGGCAAGAAGCGCATCAGCGAGTCCCCGTACAGGATTGGCAGGACCACCTGCGAGCGCTCCCGGAACTCGAGGCCGCCGAGATACCGGCCCCAGGAGTCGATCCCGACCAGGGGCAGGGTCACCACGCTGACCGCCAAGACAATCCCCGTTCCGATCGCGAGGTCACGCCAGCGTCGTTCGCGGACCAGCCACACGCCGGGAATCACCGACTGCACCTTGAACAGGAGACCGAGGAGCAGTCCCGCTCCGGCCACCGGCCCGGCGGCCAACATCAGCAGCAGCAGGTTCGCAACGTTCCCGGATTCCATCCCCTTCACCAGCGGCGGAAAGGCGAGCAGCAGGAATGCCCATCGCCAGCGGAGGCCGAGCAGGCGGAAGGCGGCCAAGGCGCTCGCTGCCAGACCGGTCAACCAGATTGCGTCCGCCACCCGGCGTGGCAAGCTGGCGAGGAACGCGAAGACCGGCAGCACCGGTGGTGGATACAGGAAGTAGTCCGCCCCGGGTGAGCTCGGCTGCACGGCGAGCACGTGATCGAGGTAAGCGGTCTGTCCCAGGAAGAAATGGCGGGCACCCTCCAGGTAGACGCGAAAGTCGTACAGGCCCACGCCTTCGCCGACGATTGCCGCGTCGCTGAGCCCCCACGCGGCCAGGGCAGCGGCAACCAGCAGCAGTTGAGCGGACAGCGGGCGCCGCCACCAGCCTCGGGTCGCGAGGCCGGCGAACGCCCCGATCCCGACGACCACGGCTCCACGCAGCGTGGGCTGGCCGGGCGCGTCAAGCCCCAGATGCGCGACCGCGAACCATCCGGCCGCGAGGGCAACCGCGAGCCCCATGGCGGTGAACAGCACCGTCTTACGACGGCCGGAGAATACTCGCCCCGCGCCCAGTCCGGCGAGGAACGCGGCCACAACTGCCAGCCATGTTAGCCAGAACGGCAGGCCGAACATGAAGTCGGGCCGAAGGAGGTTCCAGGCCACCAGGCCCACCAGCGCGAGCCAGGAGGCGACCGACCCACTCGTCATCGTGGTGGCACGCCCCGCCTAACGGCGGATATCAGTCCCCATGGCGTGGTAGCCGCCGTCGACGTGGATCATCTCGCCGGTGGTCATCGCCGCCCAGTCGGAGAGCAGGAAGCAGCACATCTGCCCGACCGCGGTCGCATCGGTCATGTCCCACCCAAGCGGGGCGCGCTTGAGCCACGTGTCGGCGATCTGGTCAAAGCCGGGGATGCTCTTGCCGGCCATCGTCTTGATCGGTCCCGCTGAGACTGCGTTGACCCGGATCCCGAACTCGCCCAGGTCGCGCGCCAGGTAGCGGGTGACCGCCTCCAGGCCCGCCTTGGCGACCCCCATCCAGTCATAGATCGGCCAGGCGAAGCGCCCGTCGAAGGTGAGGCTCACCACCGAGGCATGACCGGCGGCTTTCATCGGCTCAAGCAGGCCGGTGCTCATCGCCTTGAGCGAAAAGGCCGATGTCTGGAAGCCGAACGCCACGCTCTCCCAGGGGGTGTTCAGGAAGTTGCCGCCCAGGCCGTCCTGAGGCATGAAGCCGATCGCGTGCACCGCACCGTCCAGCCGTCCCCAGCGGCGCATCACGTCGGCCGCCACCGCCTCGATCTGCTCGGGGCTGTTGACATCCATCTCGAGCACGTCGGGAGTCGTCGGCAGCTTGCGCGCGACGCGCTGGGTGAGGCTCAGCCCTCGCCCCACGCCGGTCAGCAGCACCTCCGCGCCCGCCTCCTGGGCCACCCTGGCCACGCTGAAGGCGATGCTGTCGTCGGTGAGCACGCCGGTGATGAGCAGCTTCTTTCCGTCGAGCAACATGCGGGCGGGTGGCTCCTCCTGCCTTCTAAGACCGATGACGCCTGCGGCGCCCGACGGACTGCGCGGCCGATTGTACCGGTCGATTCGGCGCGCGCGATACTGGCGCCCATGACCACCCAGCTCGGCATCCAGCCGCCATCGGTCGACGGCTGGTCCTTCGCCGGCTTCGAGGACTGACCGAACCAATGATGGTCCACCTCTACGACTACCAGGTCCCCGCGGCGGATCCCGCGGCGGGCATCCCGGCCCTGCCCGATGCGCTCGCCGACCTGGCCGACGAGGACCGCAGGGCGCTCCTCGGCGGCCTCTTCAAGCAGGAGCGCATGCCCGGCACCATGGAGCGGCTGTCAACGCTGGTCACCGACCTCGGCGCCAGTTACGCCGACCTGCTGACCGTCCTCGACAACGCCAAGCGACCACGGCGTTTCGTGGCGATCGACGAGGCGAAGGCGGTCCTGGACCGATACCTCCCGCCCGCCGCCGTCGCGGGCACGCACGATTGGGACGTCGCCCGCCTGCACGAGCCGTATGGCGACGGGACGTACCACGGAAAGCTGCTGAAGCGGGTGCGCAAACAGCTGCGCAGCGTCGGCAGCCGCGAGGCGCTCACCACGCCCTTCCTCCTCCGCCGCGAGTGGGGCCGCTGAGCCGTGTCCCGCCGCTCATCACGCCGCGGTCGCCCCTACCAGCCTCTGCCCGTGCGCCATGTGAACTGGACGGCGCGACTGGTGGTCATCTTCGTTGCCTTCATCCTGGTCGCCGGCTTCGCCATCCTCTCATTCGCGCGCTAGGCGCTGCGGCGGCATGTGCACACCGTGCAAACAACAGCAAATCAGGAACCGCGGGCCGGCGAGGCGCCGTGGGAATTGAGCGTGAGCGGGAGAGGTCAGGCGCCCCCAACCGCAAGCCGCGCCCGGATCCATCCGACATCGGTCGAAGTTGGCCGTTACGTGCACCCGGCGCAAACGGCTCTCCGCTCTCGGCAACCACGCATCGGTTAGTCGAGCACGAGCGGCTTGACCGTCATCACCTCGTCGACCCGCCCCTCCCACTCGGAGCGCGGGGCGTCGCAGTACAGCTCGATCTCGTTGCCGTCAGGGTCCGCGGTGTACAGGGATCGGCTCACCCCGTGGTCCACGGCGCCCTTGAGCAGGCCGCGCTCGGTGAGGAGCGCATGGGCAGCCCGCACCGCCTCCCAGTCGGCGAGCTGGATCGCCACGTGATAGAGGCCAACTGCGGTCGGGACCGGCGAGGGGGCCTGTTGGCCAACCCGCAGCAGCGCCAGGTCGTGGTGGTTCCCGTGGCCGGCCGACAGGAAGATCATCACGTTGCTCAGCTCGCTGACCACCTGGAAGCCGAGCAGGTCGCGGTAGAAGGCGAGGGATCGGTCCAGGTCGCGGACCTTGAGGACGACGTGACCGATGCGGACCGGCTGCAGCACCGCGGGATGCTACCAGCCGGCCGGCGCCAAGGATCGACGAAGGTCAGCCGCCGAGGTTGACGGTGACGCTGATCACGCCTCGCGACAGCCCGATGTCGGTGATCGCGGCCCATGCCTCGGGGGAGAGATCGGCGACCTTCTGGCTCGGCGTTCCCCACAGGCAGCCGCAGTAGTCGACCACCGGCAGGACCGCGCAACGCGTGGCGCAGACGGTCACGAAGCGCGTCGCCGGAGGCGACTTGTAGTGGCCGCCCAGCGCTCCCGGCAGCGCCACAACCGCCTGGCCGCGCCAGCCGCTGGAGCAGCAGTACCAGGTCGCCCGGCCACTGACCTGGCTCCCCGTCAGCGACCCGGGGACGCTCTTCACGCTGCGCGAGTAGATGGTCGCCTGCATCGGGGCGCTGGGGGGGGTTGCCAGTGCGGGGTTGTCTCCGAGGGTCTCGGGCCCGAGCGGCGGAGCGACGGCGGCAAGCGACAGCGCGGCGGATCGCTCGCGACCCCCGGCGCCAGCTCGATCGGCCAGGCTGCCCGGCTGTTCGGCGGCGGCAAGCAGGCTCAGCGACTCGGTCGAGAGTGGCGTGGCGGATCGGGTCGTGAGCGGAGCCGTAAGGCCGATCGCGACGGCGCTGACCAGGGTCAGCACTGCGACACGGCGCAGGAGGTCCGGCAATAGAATCCTCGTGCTAGCGGCTTTTTGGGCACACGTCCGACCGCCGGTGGCCGCCACGGCGAAACCGTCGCGGTCGCCTCGGAGCGATGGCTCACCCTACCATCCGAGGCCGAAGCTGTCGAGTGAGGTTGGCCATGGCCAGGAGACAGAACCACGGACATCGCAGCGGTGCCGTGGTCATGCGCGGCGCCGAGAAACGGCCAACCGAGGACCAGCAGCTCCTCCAGGAGGCACCCGATGCCTCCTTCGTCAAGACCGATACGTGGCGAGCGCTGCGGATCATGGGCGAGTTCGTCGAGGGCTTCGACGCCCTGGCGGGGATCGGGCCAGCGGTAAGCGTCTTCGGCTCGGCGCGCATCGGACACGGCGACCCCTCCTACCGCATGGCACGCACGCTGACCCGCAAGCTGGCCCGGCACGGCTACGCGATCATCACCGGCGGCGGTCCGGGGATCATGGAGGCGGCAAACCGCGGCGCCCGCGAGGGCGGTGGGGTATCGGTCGGCTGCAACATCGAGCTGCCGTTCGAGCAGGGGCTGAACGAGTACGTGACGCTGGGGATGGAGTTCCGCTACTTCTTCGTGCGCAAGACGATGTTCGTGAAGTACGCGGAGGCGTTCTGCATCTTTCCCGGCGGCTTCGGGACCCTCGACGAGCTGTTCGAGGCGCTGACCCTGATCCAGACCGGCAAGGTGCAGCACTTCCCGGTGGTCCTGTTCGGCACGGCCTACTGGAGCGGGATGCTCGACTGGATGCGCGCCACGCTGCTGGCGGACGGCAAGATCAGTCCCGAGGACCTCACCCTCTTCACCATCACTGATGATGTCGACGAGGCGGTGGAGGTGATCCTGGCCCACCATGAGCTGCATCTGGCCGCTCGGAGTGCTGCCGCTACCTGAAGGCGGGGCCGAGATGGCGGGCCCGACCGGATTCGAACCGGCGATCTCCAGCGTGACAGGCTGGCATGTTGGGCCGCTACACCACGGGCCCGCGGGAGCGACGGTGGCGGAGTATAGCAGGGGTGCCTGCCAGCCTCAGTTGGGCCTCTCCTGGGCACCGATGATGGCCATGGTGGTCGCCACGTAGGCGACCACCGCAGCGCCCAGGCCGATCGAGGCGGGCAGCATCAGGACCGCTGGAGCCGCTCCTGACGCGATGCTGACCAGGGCGGCCACGGCGAATCCCAGCGAGAGGACGGCCATCGTGGCGGTCAGGACGACGCCCGCGGTGGGCGCCACCCTGATCCCACGCCGCAGCGCAGCGGCGATCGCCAGGTGCACGACTCCCAGCAGGACGATCGCCACGCCGAGCGCCACTGCGGCACCGCCCACCGCCGGGGCATCGATGGCGGCGTCGGGCGGCAGCTGATCGCTGATCAGGCGCGGGTTGAGCCACCCGACCGCCACCGCTGCCGCCCCGGCCAGGCAGAGCACGATGCCGGCCGCCGGCAGGACCGTGTTGGGGAGCCCGGGCGGGCGCGCCACGTGCGCGCTGGAGGGAGCTAGCGCCGGGGCCGCGCGAGGACGGCGGCCGCGCCGCCGAAGGCGACGAAGGCGACGCCCAGGGAGGCGAGGAGGACCCAGTCGCGCCGCGGGGCGCCCATCAGCAGGACGATGCCCGCGCCGGCCAGCAGCGCGGCGATCGCGGAGATCCCCACCACGAGCGGGCGGCTGCGGGGCAGGTCGGCGAGGACCGCGGCGGCGGTGGCCACGATCGCGAGGCCGAGCACGAGCAGTGCGATGCCCGCGAGGACCTGGCTCATGCCGAGCTGGTTGACGTTCGGCGGCGGCGTGGTCCCGGCATAGCTGTTGGGGAGCGTCAGCCCTCCGACGGTCATCGCCACGGCGGCGATGAAGATGGCCATGCCGGCGATAGCAACCACCAGAGCGGCTGCGGCGCCGCCCTCGCCCAGGTGCTCCGGCGCAAGGGAGTGGCCGCGGTGCCTGGGCGCAACGCTGCGGGGGGCGGGCTTCGTGACCTTTGGCTGAACCACGGGCCCGGATTGTAGGGGACCGGTCCCGGAGGCACCACCGTATACTCGGGCCCGTGCCGTTCGAACCGCCACCGGACCCACGCCACGCCCGCCGCAACACGATCTGGCGCTGGGTCTCCTTCACGATGGCGCTCGCCCTCGTCCTGCTGGTCGTGTACCTGGGCTGGGTCGGCTATCAGGGCTCGCAGCTGTTCGCCGCGAACGCCCGCTCCGGCGACTGCCGGACGCCGGCCTCCGCCTTCGGCTGGACGTATGAGGCGATCAACTACAACATCGCCTCGGACCGCAATCTCGAGGCATTCGCCGATCGGCTCAACTGCCAGACCCTGGGCCAGCCGGCAGGGAGCGATCTGAAAGCGAGCGATGGGACCCTCATCGCCGGTTGGTACGTCCCGGCTGCAAACAGCGCCGGCCCGACCGCCCCGACCGTCGTGCTGGCTCATGCCGAAGGAAAGAGCAAGAGCGACATGCTCGCCTGGGCCGAGCCACTGCACGCCACCTACAACCTGGTCTTCTTCGACTTTCGCAACCATGGGCAGAGCTCGGGTGACACCACCACCATGGGCGTGCGCGAAGTGCGCGACCTGCGCGCCGCGATCGACTGGCTGGAGGAGTCGAAGCACCCTGCCTCGATCGCCGTGCTGGGGGTCTCGATGGGGGGCGCCGCCGCCGTCGACGAGGCGGTCGGGGATCCCCGAGTGACGGCGGTGATCATCGACTCCACGCACGCCACGCTGGCGAATGCACTCCAGGCGCGGCTCGCTCGCGACGGCTACCCGCTCTCGCTGCCCGGCGCCTGGGCGATCCTGCTCGGCGGGCTGCTGCGGACCGGCGAGGACATGAGCTCGGCCGACCCGCTCCAGGCGATCGACGGCTACGGAGAGCGGCCGGTGCTGATCGTGGCGGCGGGCAGGGACGACGCGATCGGGCCCGACGATCCGTCGCAGCTGGTGACCGCGGCGCGCCAGGATGGCGCGAGCACCGAGCTGGATACCTGCGCCGCCGCGGGGCACGCCGAGTCGATCACCACCTGCTCGACCGAATACGCCGGCTGGCTGCTCGCCTTCCTCGGGCGCTCGCTGCCCCACGCCCCCTGATGTGGCGAGCCGCCCCCGCAGTCGCCTTCGCCGCTGGCCTGATCCTGGTCGCGTGCAGCGCGTCGCCGGCCCCCAGCGTCTTGCCCAGCGCCTGCCCGACCTCCGCGCCGACTGCCGACCAGGCGGCCGCCATCTTGGCCGATGCGCAGCGGGCCGTGGTGATCACCAACCTGGGATCGTTCACGATCGAGCTGCGCTCTGACGCCGCCCCGATCGCCGCCGCCAACTTCGTGGCCCTCGCGCGGTGCGGCTTCTACGCGCAGATCAGCTTCCACCGGGTCCTTGCCGGCTTCATCGCCCAGGCCGGCGACCCGCAGACCAGGACCAACCACGGTGAGTTCCCGGGCGTCGGCAACGGCGGCCCCGGCTACCACTTCGACGTGGAGCTCCCGCCACCGGGCCAGACCTATCAGCAGTACATGGTGGCGATGGCCAACGCGATGCAGTACGACCCGGTCAGCGGCGATATCCAGGGTGGCACCGACACGAACGGCAGCCAGTTCTTCATCGACCTGGCGAACCTGGTGGGCCGCATGCGGCCCTACTACAGCATCATCGGCACGGTGGTCGAGGGGACCGCGGTGATCGACGCCATCGGCTCGGTGCCGGTCAACGACCCCAGCCACGGCCTTCCGCTGGAGCCGGTCATCATTCAGTCGGTGACGATCGAATCGGGGGCCTGAACGGGTTCCATCGGCCTCAAAAGCGCTTCGGAATGTAAACGATTCTTAGTCCTCAACCGTTGACCGATTGCCGACCTCTCGCGTATCCTTTTGGGGCTGTTCGCACAGCGATTCACCACTGATCGCAAGGCCATGGGTAGGTTTGGGTAAGGGTAGAGCGGGAAACCGCTCGTGAAAGATGCCCTTGCGGTTAGCGAATCCGGCAGCAACGGAAGGCCCCTCTTCGGAGGGGCCTTCTCCTTGCGCGCGAAGTCGCGTCGCCTATCCCGAGCGACGGCCGGGTATCATCCTGCGGCGGGCGCAGCACGCGCCGGTAGCTCAGTGGATAGAGCGTCGGCCTCCGGAGCCGAAGGTCGCAGGTTCGAATCCTGTTCGGCGCGCCAACCTCTGTTCGTGGCGCCTCAGCCTCAGGCCAGGTACAGGATGCTCGACTCCTGCAGCCAGTAGCCGGCCCACACCCCGTTGGTGACGTAGAACCAGTTGCCTGGCTGGTTGGGGATCGGGGCGCGGCTGGAGGTGCTGGCGCTCGAGTCGGCGCCCAGGGTGTAGCTCTTGATGCCGGTCACTACCCCGTTGCTGTCGAACTTGTAGCCGGTGTGGCCGCCACCCTTGAAGAAGAGGGTGACGGGCGGGCTGTAGTTGGTCGTGCCGGGCGGCGGAGCGGGCGGCGGAACAGGCGGCCCAACCAGGGTGGTGCTGGCCGACTCGAGGATCCAGTACCACTGAAACACGCCGTCGATGATGTAGTACCAGTTCCCACTCTGGCCCGGGAGCTTGCTGTACTGGCTGGTCGAAGCCGACGAGGTCGCGGTCAGCGTTGCGGTCCATGTGCCGGCGGAGATGCCATAGGCGCTGAATCTGCGAGCCACGTAGGTGCCTGCGGCAAACACCAGGGTCCGCGGCGGGTCGTAGATCGCAATCGGCACTGGCAGTGGCGGCGGCGGATCTCCCAGTGTCATCCCCACCGACTCGGGGATCCAGTAGCCCTCCCACACTCCCACGGTGACGTAGTACCAGTTCCCGCTCTGCTTGGGGATGGTGCTCTTCTGGGTGGTCCACGCCGTCGAGCCGATGGTCAGGGTGTATGACTTGGAGGACGTCACGTCCCCGTACGTGCTGAACTTGCGGCCCACGTACGTGCCGGCCGGGACGGAGAGCGGACGCGCGGTGTCGAAGGTTTCCAGCACCGGCAGCGAAGGAGCGCCGGTCAGGGTGATCCCTGATGACGCCTGGACCCAGTAGCCCGCCCACACCCCGGCGGTGACGTAGTACCAGCTACCGCTCTGGAGGGGGATCGTGCTCGACTGGTCGGTAGGCGCCGACGAGGTCGAGGCAAGGGTGTAGGGCTTCGACGCGATGATGACGCCGGTCGAGCTGAACGTCCTTCCCACGTAGGTGCCCGCCGCGAAGATGAGGGTCCGGGGCGGGTTGAAGGTCTGGCCCGGCCACACGTTCATCTGGGCCGCAACATCGACGCGGATAGCCGGCAGTTGTCCGTAGAGGACTGCTCCAGGACACGCGGTGGAGGCGTAGTCGCGATGGCCACCGATGTTGAAGGTCGCCGCCGTGAGTCCGGTTTGCGGATTGACATAGGTCTCGTGGCCCTTCGGGTCGATGCCGTACTTCGCCGAGGCCCAGGCCAGCATGCGCACCAGCGATGCCCGCGCCGCCGCAGTCGGCGCCTGCGATGTGAAGGTGCCTAACAGCGCAATCCCCATCGAGCCCTGGTTGTAGTACTTGGTATGGCCCGCGGCGACGCCGAGCCCGGCCAGGTTGTCCGAGCTGGGGGTGGCGCCATTCCAGAAGTCCCGCGCGTAGCGCCCCTCATAGACACGGCCCGCCTCGTCGATGAGGTAGTTGTAGCCGATGTCGCCCCAGCGCCTGGTGATTGCGTGGTAGTAGTAGATGGCCCGCACGGTGGCCGCCGGATCGGGATCGGCGTTCCGGCCCGCGGTGTGGTGGACCATCAGCTTCTGGACCGGGAAGTACTCCCGCGGCCACTGCTCGTCGCCCGCGTCATCGAAGCGCAGGGACTCATCGGCGCCCCAGGCGCTCCGCGGGATGACCCCGGGCAACGTGGTGCCGCCGGCCGCCTGTGCGCCCAGCCCGAGCGGCATGGGGTCGGGGCCGGCCGCGTCGAGCGCGAGGACGGACACGTGCAACAGGGGTCGGTCGGAGGCGACGCGGACCACTTTGATCCCGGCCACGCTCATGAGCGCGGCGTAGGTCTCCCCGTCATCCGGCCCCACTCCGGGTTCGTCGATGTCGACCACGGTCGGCTCCGAGAAGACTGTCCCGTCGGTGCTGAACGACGCCGTCACCCTCGCATCCGGATGGCCGGGCCAGTGGATGGCGATGTGGGTCGATTCCGACGGAACGGCGAAATCCTGAGAGCCGATGACGGCGTGGGTCGTCTCAGAGGCGCGCACCTTGACCGGGCCCGGTTGTGCGCGGGGCGCCATCGGCGCCAGCACGACGAGCATCATTGCCGCGGCGATGGCGGCGGCAACCGGACGGACGACGAAGGACTTCAGCTGCATCCTGTGGGTTGCGCTCGTACGGGTTCGGAGCGAATGCATGCCACGCTAACGCCATCGTGGCAGAAACGCCCTCACCTGGTCTGCCCATATGACCCGGGACTATCGGGCCGACCTCAGCGTTGGAACGGTCGTGGTATATCGGGGGGCAACATCAGACCAGTCCCGCAGGCGGTGGCCTCGGCGACCGGATGGGGGCAACCTGGAGAGAGATCGCGCGAGGAGACGGACCGATGACTGAGAGACGCCTGGCAGGCAAGGTCGCGATCGTCACCGGCGCCTCGCGCGGAATCGGGCGAGCCATTGCCCTCCGCTTCGCCGAGGAGGGCGCCGGGGTGGTCGTCAACTACGAGGCGCGCGCCGCCGATGCGGCGGCGGTGGTGGACGCCATCAGGGCGGCCGGCGGCGATGCGATCGCCGTGGCCGCGGACGTGTCGAGCAAGGCGGATGTGGATCGGCTCGTGGCAGAGACCATGGCGCACTTCGGCCGGATCGACATCCTATCCAACAACGCGGGGATCATGGTCGCCAAGGGCGTGCTCGAGACGACCGAGGAGGATTGGGATCGGACGATCGACGTGAACCTGAAGGGCGCGTACCTGTGCTCGAAGGCGGTCGCGCCGATCATGATCAGCCAGCAGGGCGGGACGATCATCAACATGTCGTCGAACTCGGGGCTCTACCACCCGTCGGCGATGCGTTTCACCGAGTACGTCGTCTCGAAGGCCGGCATGAACGGGCTCACCAAGGCGATGGCGCTGGCGCTCGGCCCATACATCACGGTGAACGCCATCTGCCCCGGCTGGATCCGCACCGAGATGGTCGAGGACACCGACCCCGCCATCGTGCAGCGCATCCTCGACGAGACGGCGCTGCGACGCTGGGGCACGCCCGATGACGTGGCCGGCTGCGCCGTCTTCCTCGCCTCGGCCGAGGCGTCCTTCATCACCGGCGAGCTGCTGATCGTCGCCGGCGGGAGGGGCATGCACTAGGCGGTTAGGTCCGCGCCGGCGCTCCGATCACGGACCGCACGCCCGCCACGATATCGGCAACCTGCGGGACCGCGGCCTTCTCGAGGGCGAGGTTGAAGGGGATCACCGTGTTCTTGCCGGCGACCCGCACGATCGGGGCGCGGAGGCTGTCATAGGCCTGCTCGGCCACCATGGCCGCGATGTCGCTGCCGACCCCGCCGCGCTTCACCGCCTCCTGGGCGATCACCAGCCGCCCGGTCCGTCGAACCGAGTCGAGGACGCAGCCGATATCCATCGGGGAGAGGGTGCGGAGGTCGATCACCTCGGCGTCGATCCCCTCGGCAGCGAGCTCCTCGGCGGCCTGGAGGCTCTTCAGGGTCATGTGCGACCATGCCACGAGCGTGAGATCCGACCCGGGTCGCTTGACCTCGGCCTCGCCCAGCGGGATCACGTAGTCCTCTTCCGGCACGTCGCCGTCGGTCATGTACAGCTGCTTATGCTCGATGAAGATGACCGGGTCGTCGTCGCGGATCGCCGCCTTGAGCAGCCCCTTCGCGTCGCGAGGCGTGGAGGGCATCACCACCTTCAGGCCGGGGATGTGGTAGTAGAGCGCCTCCAGGGACTGGGAGTGCTGCCCGGCCAGCGAATTGCCGGTGCCGCCCTGCGTCCGGATCACCAGCGGGACGCGCCCCTCGCCTCCCGACATGAAGCGGTACTTGGCGGCCTGGTTGATGACCTGGTCCATCGCGAGCAGCAGGAAGTCGATGAAGAGCATCTCGACCACCGGCCGCTGGCCCACGATCGCCGCCCCCACCCCGAGCCCCACGAACCCGGCCTCGCTCAAGGGGGTGTCGATCACGCGGTTCGGACCGAACTTGGCCAGCAGTCCCTCGGTCACCTTGTAGGAGCCACCCCGTTCGCCGATCCCCTCGCCGACAACGAAGACCGA
>JBGQCU010000050.1:0-13372 GCA_041495495.1 Candidatus Limnocylindria bacterium | reverse complement strand
CGCTCTCCGCCTCCCGCAGCATGGCGCCCAGCCCGGCCGGCCCGGGGTTGCCGCGAGCGGCCCCGTCGGTGTGGATCAGGAGGCGTCGGGCCGGAGTCCTGGCGTTCACGCCCGGCGGGACTCAATCTCGCGAGTCACCTCGAGGATGGCGCGCGTGATGTTGATCCCGCGCGGGCAGGCCTCGACGCAGTTGAAGATGGTTCGACAGCGCCAGACGCCATCGGCGTCGGCCATGATCTCGAGCCGCTCCTCCGTGGCATGGTCGCGGCTGTCGAAGATGAACCGATGCGCGTTCACGATGGCAGCCGGGCCGACGTAGTCGGGGTTCGACCAGAAGGACGGGCAGGCCGTGGTGCAGGCGCCGCACAGGATGCACTTGCTGGTGTCGTCGAACCGATCGCGCTCAGCGGGCGACTGGTGCCGCTCCCTGCCGTCCTCGGGGACCTCATCGTTGACCAGGAACGGCATCACCGAGCGGTACTTCGCCCAGAACCCGTCGAGGTCGATCAGCAGGTCCTTGATGACCTGCGAGCCGCGCACCGGCTCGACGCTGACCTGGGTGCCGGTGTCCTTGACCAGGACTTCGCAGGCGAGCCGATTCCGGCCGTTGATCAGCATCGCGTCCGAGCCGCACACGCCGTGGGCGCAGGACCGGCGGAAGGTGAGCGTGCCGTCCTGGTACCACTTCACCTGGTGCAGCAGGTCGAGGACCCGGTCCGACGGCTCGGCCGGAACGCGATACTCCTCCCAGTGCGGAGCGGCGTCCCGCTCCGGGTCGAAGCGCAGGATGCGCAGCCGCACGTCCATCGGTCAGTAGGTCCGCGGCTTGGGTTGGAAGCGGGTGATGGTCGCCGGGCGGTAGGCCAGCCGCGGCGGCGCGCCGTCCGACCATCGGTAGGCGAAGGTGTGCTTCAGCCAGTTCACGTCGTCGCGGTCGGGGAAGTCCTCGCGCGCGTGCGCGCCTCGACTCTCGGTGCGGGCCTGCGCCGAGGCAACGGTGGCCTCGGCGCAGTCGAGCAGGAAGCCGAGCTCGAGGGCCTCGCCGAGGTCGGTGTTGTAGCGATGCCCCTTGTCCTCGACCACCAGGGATCGGGCTCGCTCGCGGAGCCGATGCACATCGGCCCAGGCCTGGTTGAGGACCGGTCCCGAGCGGTAGACGCTGCATCGCGCGAACATCGCCTCCTGGAGCTCCGCGCGGATGACCGCCGCCCGTTCGCCGTCGGTCCTTGCCAGCAGCTCGGCGACGGTGTCGAAGACCGCCGCCTCGGCTCCGGGATCCGGCTCTGGCGCATCCGCGGACCGCACCGCGTCGGCCATGGCGATCCCGGCTCGACGTCCGAAGACGAGGATGTCGAGCAGCGAGTTCGTGCCGAGCCGGTTGGCGCCGTGCACGCTCACGCAGGCGCACTCCCCGGCCGCGAAGAGGCCGGGCACGATCCTGCCCGTCTCATCGGCCAGCACCCGGCCGTCGACGTCGGTCGGGATGCCGCCCATGGCGTAGTGGGCGGTCGGCTGGATAGGCACCAGGTCGGTCAGCGGCTCGATCCCGAAGTAGGTGCGGATGAAGCCGCTCATGTCGGGGAGCTTCTCATTCAGGACCTCGGCGCCAAGGTGGCGCACGTCGAGATGCACGAAGTCCTGGCCGTCGATCCCGCGTCCCGCGGCGATCTCCTGGTAGATGCTGCGGCTGACCACGTCACGGCTGGCGAGGTCCTTCATGGTCGGCGCATAGCGCTCCATGAAGCGCTCCCCGAGCCCGTTCACCAAGAAGCCGCCCTCGCCGCGCATCGCCTCGGAGAGCAGGAAGCCGAGCTTGTACATGCCGGTCGGGTGGAACTGGAAGAACTCCATGTCCTCCAGCGGCAGGCCGCGCCGGTAGACGATCGCGACGCCGTCACCGGTCAGGGTGTGGGCGTTGCTGGTGACCTTGAACATCTTGCCGAAGCCCCCGGTGGCGAAGAGGACCGCCTTGGCGCGGAAGGCGTGCACCTCCCCACTCGAGAGCTGCAGCGCCACGACGCCGCTGACCGGCCCGCCAGGGCCGGACGGCATGGCCAGGTCGAGCACCTGGTACTCGTCGTAGAAGGCGACGTCGTGCTTGATGCACTGCTGGAACAGGGTCTGCAGGATGGCGTGCCCGGTCCGGTCGGCGGCGTAGCAGGCGCGGCGCACGGGGCCCTCGCCGTAGTTGCGGGTGTGCCCGCCGAAGCGTCGCTGATCGATCAGCCCATCGGGGGTGCGGTTGAAGGGCAGTCCCAGGTGCTCCAGGTTGATGACCGTTGAGACCGCATCCCGGCACATCACCTCGGCCGCGTCCTGGTCGACCAGGTAGTCGCCGCCCTTGACCGTGTCGAACCAGTGCCACTCCCAGTGGTCCTCCTCGGTATTGCCCAGGGCGGCGCATACGCCCCCCTGCGCGGCGCCGGTGTGCGATCGGGACGGATACAGCTTGCTGATGACCCCGATGCGGGCCTCCGGCCCGAGGTCGCGCTTCAGCTCGAGGGCGGCATACAGGCCGGCTCCCCCGGCGCCGACCACCACCGCGTCCAGGTCGTGCGTCCGCGGACGCGGTCGGGTCGTGCCGCCGCCTGAGCTCAAGCTCATGAGAACGGTCCGATGGCCGGAGCGCCGTCAGGATTGAAGGTGAGGATCACGAAGATCCCGAGCAGCAGCCAGACGAAGGTGACCGCCAGCAGCATGCCGATCAGGAGGCTCCGCAGCCCGCCCCGCTCGATGTAGTCACCCACGATGATGCGCGCCCCATTCACGCCGTGGACCAGCGCCAGCACGAGCAGGAGCAGGTCGTAGATCCGCCAGAAGGGACTCCCCCAGCGGCTGGTGACGAAGGCGAAGTTGATCTCCTGCCCGGTCAGCTGCACGAGCACATGCATGATCAGCATGTGGCCCATCGCCAGCAGCACCAGCAGCAGGCCGCTGATGCGGGTGAAGTACCACATCCAGCGCTCGAAGCCGGGCTCGGCGGGCCGCGGACGGGCGGCGCGCGACGGGTTGCGCCGCAGCGGGTCACCGGAGACCGGCCAGATCTTGCGTCCGATCGCCATCAGCGGCCGTTCCACGGGGCGTAGGGGGTGATCATGATCAGGCTCAGCGGGGTCATGGCCGCCAGGGTCCCGATGATGACCGCGTAGGTGAGCGGCCGATACCAGGCCGTCGTCGCCGGCCAGAAGTCCATGACGATCACGCGCAGGCCATTGAGCGAGTGATACACCAGCGCGGCCATCAGCACGATCTCGCCCAGGCGCACCGGCAGATTGTGAAAGTAGGTCTGAGTGGTGTCATACACCCCGGGGCCGAAGGCCAGGGTGGCGTTCTCGACGATGTGCATGAAGAGGTAGACGAGGACGCCGATCCCCGACAGCCGATGCCCGTACCAGGCCAGCTGCGCCCAACTGATCCGGTAGCCGAACATGGGCTGGCTGCGACTCCTCTGTCGATGGACGGTGACGGCCGCGGTGGCCAGTGGCTGGTCGAGCGTCCGGGGCCCTGCGCCCGATTCTAGCGTGGCGTCGGTCGTGCGGCGGCGGGGTCAGGCGCCGCGGACTCGCTCCGCGACGGCGGCCGCGAATGCGCGCGTGCCCGCGCTGCCGCCCAGGTCGTGGGTCGTGGTGCGGCCCTCGGCGATCACGGCGCGAACGGCGGATTCGACCCGGTTGGCGGCGTCGGTCTCACCGAGGTGGCGCAGCATGAGCGCGGCGGACAGGATCAGGGCCGTCGGGTTGGCGCGGTCCTGGCCGGCGTACTTGGGCGCCGATCCGTGCACCGCCTCGAAGACAGCCGCCTTCTCGCCGATGTTCGAGCCGGGAGCCACGCCGAGCCCCCCGACCAGCCCCGCGGCCAGGTCGCTGACGATATCGCCGTAGAGGTTCGGCAGGACGAGGACGTCGTACAGCTCCGGCTTCTGCACCAGCTGCATGCACATGTTGTCGACGATCCGATCCTCGAACTCGATGCGCCCGGCGTAGTCGGCCGCCACCTGGCCGCAGCTCTCCAGGAAGAGCCCGTCGGAGAGCTTCATGATGTTCGCCTTGTGGACGGCGGTCACCTTGCGCCGCCCGTTGCGCACCGCGTACTCGAAGGCGTAGCGAGCGATCCGCTGCGATGCGGCGCGGGTGATGATCTTGATGCTCTCCGCCGCGTCGGGGCCGACCCGGTGCTCGATCCCCGCATACAGGTCCTCGGTGTTCTCGCGCACGATGATCAGGTCGACGTCGGTGTAGCGGGTCTCGACCCCGACCATGCTGTGCGCCGGCCGCACGTTGGCGTACAGCTCCAGCGCTATTCGGAGCCCCACGTTCACGCTGCGGAAGCCGGTGCCGATGGGGGTCGTGATCGGTCCCTTGAGCGCCACCCCGTTGCGCCGGATGCTCTCGATCACCCGCTCGGGCAGCGGCGTCCCCTCGCTGGCGATGGTCGCCTCGCCGGCCTGCTGCACCTCCCAGGCAAACGCGATCCCGGTCGCCTCCAGCACGCCGACGGTCGCCTCGCTGAGCTCGGGGCCGATCCCGTCGCCGGGGATCAGGGTGACGGTGTAGGTCACAGCGTGGTGCTCCGATGCGCGCCGGTCACAGCGCCGGCGATGGGGACGGCAAGTGTAGGCTGATGGCCCACCCACCGTCGTTGCCCGCGGGAGAACCTGTGAAGCTCCAGGAGTATCGGTCCAAGGAGATCCTGGCACGCCACGGCGTGCCAGTTTCGGCAGGCGAGGTCGCCACCGACCCCGAGGGTGCACGGGCCGCCGCGGCACGCATCGGTGGGCCGGTGGTGATCAAGGCCCAGGTGCTGGTCGGCGGGCGCGGCAAGGCCGGGGGCGTGAAGCTGGCGGCCACTCCCGACGACGCCGCAGCGCGCGCCGGCGAGATCATCGGGCTGGTGATCAAGGGGGTCACGGTCCGGACCGTGCTGGTGGCGCCCGCCGCCCGGATCGCGAAGGAGTACTACCTCGGCCTGGTGCTCGACCGCGGCGGCCAGGCGGTCACGGTCATCGCCAGCGCCGAGGGCGGCGTCGAGATCGAGGAGACGGCCCGGACCAATCCCGAGGCCATCCTGCGCCTGCCCCTGCATCCGCTCCTCGGCCTGCAGGAGCACCAGGTTCGACGAGTCGCCTTCTTCCTGGGGTTCCCGGCCGAGCTGCGCAAGGACTTCGCCACCACGCTGCGCGGCCTGCACACGGCCTTCATGGATTCCGATGCCGACCTGGCCGAGATCAATCCGCTGGTGGTGACCGACGAGGGACAGCTGCTGGCGCTCGACGCCAAGATCGTGCTCGACGACTCCGCGCTCTTCCGCCATCCCGAGCTCGAGGCACTGCGCGACCTCGCCGAGGAGGAACCGTCGGAGACCGCCGCCCGCGATGCGGGGATCAACTTCATCAAGCTCGACGGCAGCATCGGCTGCATGGTCAACGGCGCCGGCCTGGCGATGACCACCATGGACCTCGTCAAGCTGGCCGGCGGGGAGCCGGCCAACTTCCTCGACATCGGGGGCGGCGCGAAGGCGGACCGCGTGGCAGCCGCCTTCCGCATCATCCTTGACGACCCGAGCGTACGGGCCATCCTGATCAACATCTTCGGCGGCATCACCCGCGGCGACGAGGTGGCTCACGGCATCGTCGAGGCGCGCGCCGCGCTGGGTCGCCAGGTGCCGATGGTGGTCCGCATCGTGGGGACGAACGCGGCCGAGGCGGCGGAGATCCTGCGCGCCGCCAACCTGATCACCGCCGACAGCCTGGACGACGCCGCGCGCAAGGCCGTCGCCGCGGCCGGTGCCCTGGCGTGAGCATCCTCGTCGGCTCCCAGACCCGCCTGCTGGTGCAGGGCATCACGGGGCGCGAGGGCGACTTTCACTCGCGTGCCATGCTCGACTACGGGACGAACATCGTGGCGGGCATGACGCCCGGCAAGGGCGGGCAGACGGCGGTCGATGGGCGCGTGCCGGTGTACGACACGGTCGCCGACGCGGTCACCCAGACCGGCGCCAATGCCTCATGCATCTTCGTGCCCGCCGCATTCGCGCCCGACGCCATGCTCGAGGCGGCGGACGCCGGCCTGCAGCTCATCACGTGCATCACCGAGGGGATCCCAGCGCTCGACATGCTGCGCGTCCACCACGTGCTGCGGGCCAAGGGGGTGCGCCTGATCGGCCCCAACTGCCCGGGGCTGACGACCGTGGGCGAGGCAAAGGTCGGGATCATCCCCGGCGACATCCACCGGCCGGGGCCGGTCGGGCTGGTGAGCCGCTCCGGCACCTTGACGTACGAGGTCGTCCAGGCCATGACCGATGCCGGCGTGGGGCAGACGACCTGCGTCGGGATCGGTGGCGACCCGATCGTGGGCACCACCTTCATCGACGTGCTCGAGATGTTCAACGCTGACCCACAGACCGAGGCGATCGTGCTGATCGGGGAGATCGGCGGCGACGAGGAGGAGCGCGCCGCGGCCTACTGCGCGCGCGAGGTGCGCAAGCCGGTGGTCGCCTTCATCGCCGGGCGGACCGCGCCGCCCGGGCGCCGGATGGGCCATGCCGGGGCGATCATCTCGGGCGGCGCCGGCACGGCGGAGTCGAAGCGGCAGGCCCTGCAGGCCGCCGGCATCCGGGTCGCCGACTCACCGTCGCAGATCCCCGCCCTGCTGCGCGAGGCAGGCGTCCGCTAGCCCGCCGGCGGATCGGCCTGGAGCAGCTCCCACAGGACGCCATTCAGGGTCCGCGGATGCACGAAGGCGACCAGCCCGTGCGCACCGGGGCGTGGCTCGCGGTCGATCAGCTCTGCCTCGGCGGCCGCCAGCGCCGCCAGGTCGCTCGGCAGGTCGTCGGTGCGCAGGCAGACGTGGTGCAGCCCCTCGCCATGCGTTGCCAGGAAGCGGGCGACGCCGCTCTCGCCGTCGATCGGCTCGACCAGCTCGAGCCTGGCCGCGGGCTCGTCGCCGCTCGCCAGGAAGCAGAGGCGCACCCGCTGCGAGGCGAAGATGCGCGGCTCGTCGGCCGGCCGCCAGCCGAAGAGGGCCCGATAGCGCGGCAGGGCCTCGTCGATGGAGCGGACCACTACAGCGACGTGGTCGATCGGGCCGATCGTCACGGCCGGTACTCTCCCCACACACCGCGCAGCGCGCCGCTGATCTCACCCAGGGTCACCTGGGCCTCGACGCAGGCCCGGATGCGGGGCAGGATGTTCTCGGTCCCGGCCGCGGCCGTCTCCAGCGCCTGTGTCGTCTCCGCGGCCCGTGCCGCGTCGCGGCCCGCGCGCACCTCGCGGGTCCGCGCCACCTGCTGCGCCTCGGCCTGCGGGTCGATCGCCTGGGCCTGCGGCCGCTGCTCGTCGCCGCCCTCCGCGAACGCGTTCACCCCGACCACGACCCGATCACCTGACTCGATCGCGCGCTGAGCTTCGTAGGCAGCATCTGCGATGGCGGCCTGCTGGTAGCCATCGATGAGCGCTGCCAGCGTCCCGCCGCGACGGTCGATCTCGGCGAGCTCGGCATGCACGCGCTCCTCGATCTGGTCGGTGAGCAGCTCGACGTAGTACGACCCACCGAGCGGATCGACCGGCGAGCTGAGGCCAGACTCGTAGGCCAACACTTGTTGTGTCCGAAGGGCCAGCCGAGCGGTGGCCGGGGTCGGCAGACCGAGCGCCTCGTCCGAGGCGTTGGTGTGCAGGCTCTGCGCCCCGCCCAGGACCGCCGCCAGCGCCTGGACGGTGGTGCGCACCACGTTCGTCTCCGGCTGCTGGGCGGTGAGGGTGCTCCCCCCGGTCTGGACATGGAAGCGCATCGCCATGCTCCGCGGGTCGCGAGCCCCGAATCGGTCGCGGGCGACGCGCGCCCAGGCCCGACGCGCGGCGCGGAATTTGGCGACCTCCTCGAACAGGTCGTTGTGCGCAGCGAAGAAGAAGGAGAGTCGTGGGGCGAACTCGTCGAAGGCCATCCCGGCGGCGATCGCCGCCTCGCTGTAGGCGATCCCATCGGCGATGGTGAAGGCAACCTCCTGGACGGCCGTGGCGCCCGCCTCGCGCATGTGGTAGCCGCTGATGCTGATCGTGTTCCAGGCGGGCATCTCGGCGCGGCAGTAGGCGAACGTGTCGGTCACCAGCCGCATCGACGGCTGTGGCGGGAAGATGTACGTCCCGCGCGCGATGTACTCCTTCAGGATGTCGTTCTGGATCGTCCCCCGCAGCCCGCTCGGCTCGATCCCCTGCCGCCGGGCGACCGTCTCGTACAGGGCCAGCAGGATCGCCGCCGTGGCGTTGATGGTCATGCTGGTGCTGATCGCATCGAGCCGGATGCCGGCGAAGAGGGCCTCCATGTCGGCGATCGTGTCGATCGGCACACCGACCCGGCCCACCTCGCCGACCGCCATCGGGTCATCGCTGTCGTAGCCCATCTGGGTCGGCAGGTCGAAGGCCACCGACAGCCCCGTCTGGCCGCCGGCGAGCAGGTACTGGAAGCGCCGATTGGTCTCCTCCGCAGACCCGAAGCCCGCGTACTGGCGCATGGTCCACGGCCGGCCGAGGTAGCCATCGGGGTGGATGCCGCGGGTGAAGGGGTAGGCGCCGGGCTCACCGAGCTCCTCCCCGGGGTCACGCCCGGCGAGGTCGGCGGCGCGGTACAGCGGTCGGATCTCGATCCCCGAGGTGGACCGATGCGGAGGCCGGGCGGCGCGCTCGGGGTCGCTCATCGCACCGATTGTACCGATGCGCGAGCCCTCGATCGCCGCCTACTCGATCCGCAGCAGCGGCGTCCCGGTGGCGACCGCCAGGCCGGCGACGACCGAGAGGCCCGAGACGCGGCCGGCCCGCGGCGAGCGGACCTCGTTCTGCATCTTCATCGCCTCGATGGTCAGCAGCGTGGCACCCTCGGCCACCTCGTCGCCGTCCTGCACGGCGACGGCAACCACCAGCCCGGGCAGCGTCGCCCGGACCTCGACCGGGCCGCCGTGCTGCCGGGCGGCGGACTCCGCCTCGGCCAGCACCCGCTCGCGCCAGCTGCGCACTGAGACCGGGATGCGACGGCCGCCGAGCGTCACCACCCACGCGCTGCCGGAGCCCTCGACGAGGCAGATCTCTGAGCGCGAACCATCGCTCAGGCGAGCGATGCCCGCCGCCTCGTCGAGCCACGCGAGGGTCCATCCGTCGGCCGGCTCGACCGGGTCCCCATCGATCGTCGCCTCGAGGTCGCTCATCGGCTGCGCCGCCGGCTGACCGCCTCGCGGCGGGCCTGCGCCGCCCAGGCGTTCTCCGCTCGGGGGGAGGCCGAGCCCCCCGCGATGGGCCGCCCGTCGCGGGCCAGCGCCCGGGCCTCGATGGCAGCGCGTGCCGCCATCGCGCGCGGCCCGGCGCTCAGCTCCGGGCCGCGTCCCCAGCGCTCCTCGATGATGCCGGTGTCATATGACCCCGCCCCAAAGCCCGGCTCATCGACCAGCCAGCGCAGGAACGGGAGATTGGTCTGCACCCCGCCGACCAGCGTCTCGTCCAGGGCGCGGCGCAACCGTGCGATGGCCGCGGGCCGATCGTGGGCATGCACCAGCAGCTTGGCCAGCAGCGGGTCGTACTCGACCGGCAGGGCTGTGCCCGCGCCGATGCCGGCGTCGACCCGAACCCCCGCTCCGGCCGGCATGCGCCAGGCCGTCACGCTGCCCGCCATCGGTGCGAACCCATGGTGGGGATCCTCCGCGTAGATCCGCGCCTCGATCGCGTGTCCGCGTGCCGTCGCGCCGAGCACCGCATCCGAGAGCCGCTCCCCCGCCGCGACCCGGATCTGCCACGCGACGAGGTCGACGCCGGTCACCAGCTCGGTGACGCCGTGCTCGACCTGCAGCCGGGTGTTCATCTCCAGGAAGTAATGGTTGCCATCGGCATCCAGCAGGAACTCGACGGTGGCGGCGTTGTGGAAGGAGACGGTGCCCGCCACCCTCCGCGCGCTCTCGACCAGCAGCTCCCGAATCGGCGGCGTGACCGCCGGCGACGGGGCCTCCTCGACCAGCTTCTGGTGGCGGCGCTGGACGCTGCACTCGCGTTCGCCGAGCACCGCCAGGTTGCCGTGCCGATCGCCGAGCAGCTGGACCTCGACATGTCGCGCCGGCGCGATCAGCCGCTCGAGGTAGAGGGTCCCGTCACCGAACGCGGCCAGGGCCTCGCGGGACGCGGACTCCAGCACCGGTCCGACCTCCTCGAGCCGATCGACCCGGCGCATCCCCCGCCCGCCGCCGCCGGCCGCTGCCTTCACCAGCGCCGGGAAACCGACCGCCGTCAGCTCGAGGCTCGGCATCGCTCCGTTCGCGTCGGCGACGAGCGGCACCAGCATGCCCGGAACGGTCGGTACGCCCGCCGCAGCGACGGAGCGACGGGCGGCAAGCTTGTCGCCGAGCGACGCCAGCGTCTCCGGTGGCGGCCCGATGAAGACGAGCCCTGCCTCCTCGACGGCATGGGCGAACGACGCGTTCTCCGACAGGAAGCCGTAGCCGGGGTGGATCGCCTCGGCGCCCGAGCGACGGGCCGCCTCGATCACGGCGTCGATCGAGAGATACGAATCGGCCGCCGCCGCCGGACCGATCAGCTCGGCGCGATCGGCCATGCCGGTGTGCAGCGCCCCTGCATCGGCCTCGCTGTACACCGCCACTGGCTCGATGCCGAGCTCACGACAGGCCCGGATGATGCGCACCGCGATCTCGCCGCGGTTGGCGATCAGCAGTCGCCGAAAGGGCGGCCGCGCTGGACCGGCCTCGTCTTTGCGCAAAGACGGTCCGCCGTCAGAGGGGGATGTTGCCATGCTTCCTGGCGGGCACCGACTGTCGCTTCCCCTCCAGGGTGGCGAGGGCATCGGCGACGCGCGCCCGCGTCTCCGACGGGAGGATCACCTCGTCAACGTACCCCCGCGCTGCGGCGATGTACGGATTTGCGAACCGAGCCTCGTATTCCGCAACCAGCCGCGTACGCTCGGCATCGGGCTCAGCGGCCTCCGCGATGCGATCGCGGAAGATGATGTTCACTGCGCCCTCGACGCCCATCACCGCAATCTCCGCGGTGGGCCAGGCGAAGTTCAGGTCTCCGCGCACGTGCTTGCTGCTCATGACGTCGTAGGCGCCGCCATACGCCTTGCGGGTGATCACCGTTACCTTCGGCACCGTCGCCTCGCAATACGCGTACAGCAGCTTCGCTCCGTGCCGGATGATGCCGCCATGCTCCTGGTCGACGCCGGGCAGGAAGCCGGGCACGTCGACCAGCGTCAGCAACGGGATGTTGAAGCAGTCGCAGAAGCGAACAAAGCGCGCCGCCTTGTCCGAGGCGTCGATGTCGAGCACGCCGGCCAGCACCTCGGGCTGCTGTGCCACGATCCCAATGCTCCGGCCCTCCACCCTCGCGAAGCCGCAGATGATGTTCCTGGCGAACAGCGCGTGGACCTCCGTGAACGAGCCGGCATCCACGATTCCGGCGATGGCGCGATGCATGTCGTACGAGCGCTGGGCTGAGTCGGGCACCAGCTCGTCGAGCTCCGCGCCGCTCACCTTCGGAGGCTGCCATTCCGCGGTCGGCGGCGGGGGGTCGACATTGTTCTGCGGCATATAGCCCAGCAGGCGCCGCGTCAGGGCCATGGCCTGCGGCTCTCCCTCCGCCAGGAAGTGCGCCACGCCGCTTGTCTCGTTGTGCACGCGGGCACCGCCGAGCCCCTCGAAGTCCACCTCTTCATGGGTGACGGTCTTCACGACGGTCGGCCCGGTCACGAACATGTAGCTGCTGCCATCCACCATCACCGTGAAATCGGTGATCGCGGGTGAATAGACGGCGCCGCCGGCGCATGGCCCCATCACCACCGAGATCTGCGGCACCACGCCGGACGCCAGGGTGTTGCGCAGGAAGATGTCGGCGTAGCCACCCAGCGAGGCGACCCCCTCCTGGATCCGCGCCCCGCCCGAGTCCGACAGGCCGATGATCGGCGCCCCGGTCTCCATCGCAAGGTCCATCACCTTGCAGATCTTCTCGGCGTGTGCCTCGGAAAGTGACCCGCCGAAAACGGTGAAGTCCTGCGCGTAGACGAATACCAGCCGCCCCTCGATCCGCCCGTGACCGCTGACCACTCCATCGCCCAGGTAGTGCTCTTCGTCCAGGCCGAAGTCGGTGGCCCGATGCGTCACCAGCGCATCCAGCTCGACGAAGGACGCCTCATCGAGGAGGAGCTCGAGCCGCTCGCGCGCGGTGAGCTTGTTCCGCTCGTGCTGCTGCGCGATCCGGCGCTCGCCGCCGCCCAGCTTCGCCTCTTCTCGCAGCCGCAGCAGGTGCCCGAGCTTATCGGCCGTCGACATGGGGCGTCCTCCGCGCTGGTGTGGGCCCAGCAGGGATCGAACCTGCGACCCGCCGGTTATGAGCCGGATGCTCTGACCACTGAGCTATGGGCCCGATGAATGGTGGACAAGTCCGAGTATATAGGGTCGTCTTTGCACAAAGACATCGACATTCAGGCAGCTTGTGGATAACTCCGATGGTCGCCGGCGACACTCGGCGGGTATGATCGGTCGGTCGCGCCGCGACGCCTCAACTCCCCGCCCGAGCCGCTGCTAGGTGATCACGTGACCAAGGTAATCTCGATTGCAAACCAGAAGGGTGGCGTCGGGAAGACGACCGCCTCCATCAATCTCGGCGGTGCGCTGGCCGAGCTGGGGTACCGGGTCCTGTGCGTTGACATGGACCCACAGGCGAACCTCACGGTGGGCCTGGGGATCAGCCTCTCGGACGTCCACCAGTCGATGGCCGATGTCCTGTCCGAGGATCGGCTCGCCCTTGACGAGATCGTGCGGCAGACCGAGATGCCCGGCCTGTCGGTCGCGCCGTCGACCCTCGAGCTGGCTTCGACCGAGGTCGAGCTGTTCACCGCCATCGGTCGCGAGATGGTGCTGCGTGATGCTCTCGCCGGCTGGGTCGAGCGACAGTACGACGTCGTCATCATCGACTCTCCTCCCACGCTCGGCCTGCTGACGATCAACGCGCTGGTCGCCAGCTCCCGGGTCATCATCCCGGTGCAGACCCAGTACTACGCCATCAAAGGGCTCACCGCGTTGATCAAGGTGATCAACACCATCAAGCTCAAGCTCAACCACGACCTCGAGATCCTCGGCCTGCTCGCCACCTTCTACGATGGCCGGACGGTGCTCGCTCGCGAAATGCTCCGAAACCTGCGCGAGCTGGGTGACCATCGGGTCTTCTCGACCATGATCAAACAGACGGTGAAGCTCGGCGAGGCTCCGCTCACCGGCAAGCCGGTGACCGAGTACGCGACCAACTCCGCCGCCGCCCGCGCATTCCGCGACCTGGCCCGCGAGGTGATCGAGCTTGGCTAGCAAGCGACCTGTGTTCAGCGAGAACATCCAT
>JBGQCU010000049.1:0-13379 GCA_041495495.1 Candidatus Limnocylindria bacterium | reverse complement strand
TTTCACGGCGCGAACCGGCTCGTCGCCGAGCTGAGCGGTCGGCTCCGCCGAAGTGAGACCCGGTTCCGCTCGATGGTCCAGAACTCCTCAGACCTCGTCATCCTGCTCGACCGCGACGGGCGGATGCTCTTCGTGAGCCCGGCCGTCGAGCGGATCCTGGGCGGGACCGCGAAGGCCCGCACCGATCGACCGATCAGCGAGGAGATCCATTCCGAGGATCGCGAATGGATCAGCGCGCTGCGGGAGCGCCTGGCGGCGACGCCGGGCTCCGTCTCCGGCGGCGAGGTGCGCATGCGCCATGCCGATGGACGCTGGCGCTGGGTCGAGCTGGTGGGCACCAATCTGCTCGGGGACCCCGACGTTCGCGGCGTCGTCCTGAACTGCCGCGACGTGACCGACCGCCGCTCGCTCGAGGATCAGCTGCGCCACCAGGCCTTCCACGACCCGCTCACCAACCTGGCCAACCGCCCGCTGCTGGTCGACCGCATCGAGCATGAGCTCGAGGGGCGTCCGATGGAGTCGCCCGCCACGACCGCCGTGCTGCTGCTGGACCTCGACGACTTCAAGACCGTCAACGACAGCCTGGGCCACGCCGCCGGCGATAAGCTGCTCGCCGCAGTGGCAGAGCGCCTGCGCGCCACGCTCCGAGGGCGCGACACCGCGGCGCGCATCGGCGGCGACGAGTTCGGCATCCTGGTCCGCACCGGAGAGCGCTCGGAGGTCGAGGCGATCGCGGAGCGGATCCTGGCCGCCGTCCGCGAACCGATCGACCTCGGAGAGCACCACCTGACGGTGGCCGCCTCGATGGGCATCGTCTTTGCCGAGGGTCGCCAATCGTCGGCTGACGAGCTGCTGCGCAGCGCGGACGTGGCGATGTACATGGCCAAGGCTCGCGGCAAGGGACGATCGGTGGTCTTCGAGGCGAGCATGCACGACGCGGCGGTCCGACGCCTCCGGCTCAAGGCGGACCTGGAGCACGGCCTGGAGGCGGGGCAGTTCCATCTGCGCTACCAGCCGATCGTCGACCTCGCGAACGGCGCGCCGATCGGCCTCGAGGCGCTCCTGCGCTGGGATCATCCGTCGTGGGTCATCGGCCCCACCGAGTTCGTTCCCTTCGCGGAGGAGACGGGCATGATCATCCCGCTCGGTCACTGGGTGCTGGAGGAGGCCTGCCGCCACGCGGTTGAGCTGGACCGCACTCCGGCCGGCCGTGGCCTGGACGTGAGCGTCAACGTGTCCGCCGTGCAGGTGGCTCGTCCCGAGTTCGCGGACGAGGTTGCCACGGTCCTCAAGGCGACCGGGCTCGACCATTCGCGCCTGATCCTCGAGCTGACGGAGTCAGTCCTGATGGAGCGAGGCGGGGCGGCGATCGCCACGCTGGAAAAGCTGCGCGAGCTGGGCGTCCGGATGGCGATCGATGACTTCGGGACCGGCTACTCCTCGCTCAGCTATCTGCGCGAGCTGCCGATCGACATCCTCAAGATCGACATCTCCTTCGTGGTGGCGCTGGATACCGGACGGGAGGCACCGGCCGTGGTGCGATCGATCATTCGCCTGGCCGGAACGCTCGGCCTGCGCACCATCGCCGAGGGCATCGAGCGATCGGAGCAGGCGGGACGGCTGCGCACGCTCGGGGCCGACTTCGGACAGGGATTCCTGTTCGCCCAGCCGCTCACCTCGGACGAGCTCGTGGTCTACCTGCGCGACGCAGCCTCTCTCGCGCCGCCCCGAGAGTCGGCCTCGGCCTAGGGACCCGGCAGCGGCTCCTCGCCGTCCTCCTCGGGGAGCACGGCCCGCAGCAGGTCGCTGGTGCTCAGCACGCCGACCGGGGCGCCTTCGGCATCGACCACCACCACCCGGTGGATGTGCTCATCGAGCATGAGCCGCGCGGCTCGCCGAACGGTAGTTGCAAGGTGAACGGTCACCGCCGGGCGAGTCATCAGGTGCCGGACCTTGACGCGATCCCAGTTGGCCCCGATCAGCTCGCTCGAGCGCGCGTTCAGCAGGTCGGTCTGGCTGATGACGCCCACCACCTCCCCGTTCTCGACGACCGGCAGGCCGGTGATCCGATACGTCTTCAGCAGCAGCTCGGCCTGGTGGACCGGTGCCTCGGGGTCGATCACGACCGGGTCGACGGTCATCAGGTTGCCAACCCGCAGCAGCGTCGCGCTGGCCATCGATCTACCTCCTGCACCGGAGTGTGGGCGTGGTCCGTCGCGGGCGGCCACGGCCAGTGGTCACCATTGGGCGGGCCGCATGGACCGCGACGCGCTTCGGGACGGCCGGGACGGCAAAGCCGGGACGGGGGCAGGCTCCGTCCCGGCTTGCAGGACCCTCGATCGGGTCAGTTGGTCAGGCTGAACTGCCTGTCGGGCCCGAGCTGCTGCGCACGGGCGAGCGCCACGGGGTGCCGAGCATCGGGAGCAGGTAGCGGTCCACGCCGTAATAGCCGGCGACCCTCCAGGCCAGGATCAGGCCGATGGCCGCCGTGAACAGGACCGGGTTGCTCGAGGCGGAGCCGGCGAGCAGGAAAGACATGTTCATCAGCGCGCCGAAGAAGGCCGCGACGCCGGTGAGCGCGCCGAGGATCAGGCCAATGCCGACCGCCATCTCGCCGAAGACGATGACGTAGGCGAACCAGCCCTCGTGGTGGCCGTTGAGCAGGAAGTTGATGAACTCTCGATACCACTCATAGCTGATCGGAGGTCTGCCCTGATCGGGAATGGTGGCCGCGCCGGTCCAGAAGCCACGCAGCGCTGAGCCGCCGTCCAGCCAGCCGGGGCCGCTGAACTTGTGATATCCGGCCTCAAACCAGCTGAGACCCAGGAACAGTCGAATCGGCAGCCAGAACAGGCCGGCTCGTGTGTTCGAGAAGAGGTATCGCGAGAAGGCCGGGCCCTCCACCTCGACCACGCTTGCCTCCGGCTTGCTCCGATCGGTGAAGAGGGTGAGCACGATGATGATGGACAGGATCCAGAAGATCCAGGTCAGGGTCAGGTTGAGCGCCCCACCCGGCTCAGGCTGTGCAATGGGCCAGTCCGCGGGGAGCTGAAGCCAGACCAGGATGATCGCCGCCACCGCGGCGATCCACACGACGTACTTTCGCAGCATTGACACGACCTGCCTCCTTGAACTTGGCCCGACATTACCAACGCACGATAGGGCACGAGCGGGCCGACCGGCCCGTTCTTTCCATGTCCGATGGATCGGCAGGCCGGGTCAGGCGCGCCGCCGTCCAGTGCCGAATGGCTCACCATGACCTGGTACCACGATGTCGGCCTCAAGCAGGATCCGGAGCCGGCTGACCGCCAGCGCGGCCGGGTCCTCCGCCAGCGGATCGACCTCCGGCGTCCGGTCAGCACGCCACCAAGCGTGGGTGCAGGCCACCACGCCCGCATCGGTTTCGACGAGGAGCGTTGCATCCTCGCTCGTATGGCCGGGCGTCAGGATCAGGCGCGCGTGCGGGCTGACCCGATACCCCTCGCCTTCATGGTCGAGCCATTGGTCGCCCCGGTACCGGGCCCAGAAGTCGACCACCTCGGCGCTGCCAAAGAGGCCGATGTTGACCGTGTGGTCCGGGTGGTGGTGGGTGATCACCACGTGTGTGACCTGCTCGGGGGCGAGGCCGTGACCGCGGAGCGGGGCCAGGATCAGGTCCCGATCGGCGACCATGCCGGGGTCGACCACGATGATGGCCTCCCCGTCGAGCACGAGGCTGACGCTGCTCGCCACACCGTCGTCGCGCACGTAGCCGGCGTGCAGGAGGTGATGTGCGGCGGCCATGCAGATGAGCTAGATCGCCCGCATCCGGTTGTTCTTGGGATTGTGCTCCACCTCGGCCAGCCCCAGCGCCTCCAGAAGCGGCGGCATGTACATCCCAAATCGGCCGCGCAGCCCCTTCTTGAGCCCGTACCAGCCACCAACCGGATTGCCCTCCCATCGGCCCCAGGCCTCCACCGTCCACGGGGCCGCGGGCTTCTGCTCGTCTGCGCTGCCGAGCAGCAGCCAATCGCCGTGCTCCTTCAGCATCGCGTGCAGGTCCTCGATGGCGCTGAGGTGGTAGCGCAGCTGGGTCGTGCCCACCTGGCAGACGATGGCCGGCGGATCGAGCGTCTCGTCACGGTACATCTCGTATTCCGAGGTGCCGCTCGGCGTCTTCAGCTTCCAGGGATCGGCCTTGGTGCCGGATCCGACGGCCTTCTTCTCGTGATGCGACATGGAGACCTCCAGCGGCGTGGTTCCGCGGATTCTACGCCGGGCGCTGGGCCGTGAGGCGCTGGCGCTACCCTGTCCATCGTGGTCAACCCTGCTGCCCCGCCGCTGCCGTCGATCTCGTGGGGCTCGAGCCGCTACCTCGAGGTGGAGGGCGATCGGATGCGTCTCGTCGAGCGGGGCTCCGTCGGTCCGCGGCTCCTGCTCGTCCACGGCTACGCCTCGAACGCGCAGGCCTGGCGGGCGGTGATCGATCGGCTCGACGGCCGATTCCGGATGGCGGCGGTCGACCTGGTCGGCTTCGGCTGGAGCACCCGCACCTCGACTCGCGCATTGACCGGCGATGCGTACGCTGAGCGGCTGGCTGGCATCCTCGACGCCCTCGGCTGGCCGCGTGCGCACGTGGCTGGCCTGTCGTGGGGTGGGGGCCTTGCCCAGCGGCTGGCGGCGGCGCATCCGGATCGCGTCGATCGGCTGGTGCTGGCGGCCACGGTCGATCCGGGCAGGACCCTCCGACTCGGCACCGCCGGCCTGCGGCTGGGAATGCGGTTCCCGTGGCTTGCCCGTCTGGCCGTGACCCGCGCGCAGCGAACAGCGGCACTGGCTGCGGGGGCCGATCCCGAGGAGCTGGCAGACGGCTACGTCGACCCGCTGCGCCTGCCCGGCACGGCCGCGTTCCTTGACCGATTCGTGGCCGAGCACGGGACGTCGTCGCACCTGGACCTTTCGAGGATCTCAGCGCCGACGCTCGTGATCGGGCCGTTGGAAGACCGGGTCGTGCACCCGGCCACCACCCGCTCCGTGGCGGAGCGGATCCCCGGCGCTCGCTACGAGGCGATCCCGGGGGCGAGCCACGCGATCGCATCAGAGGCACCTGACCTCGTGGCGAGCCTGATCGCCGGCTTCCTCATACCCGAAGGCGAGGCCGATGCAGCTGTTCGGGCTGATCGCCCGCCTGATCGCCCGCCTGCTCGCCCAGCCGGGCCAGGCTGGGGATCGGCTGTGGACAAGCGCGGAGGTCCGCCGAAAAGTCGGGGATAAGTGGGGTTGCCGGTCCCCGGCGGCGCGGGCTATTCTTCGGTCGTCCCGAAGGGGCAGCGAATACCGGATCACGAGATTGCATCAAGGGTTCCGGTACCGGCGTGGCGGTCTCGCACCGCGGCGTCGGGCGCAGTTCCTTCGGGACATTTCGTTGTCCGCCACAACGAGGATCCAGCCGATGAGCGACCCGCGGTGGGCCGTCCAGCTCGACCCGCCGGTCCTCCTGCCCGGTCGCAGCGTCGCTGTGAGCCTCATCTACACGCCCGATCGGGATCACGAGGGGCGTTCCGTGCGCGCCGTGCTGCGCTGCCGAGAGCGCTACCGGTACCGTCGCACCGAGGGCACCGGCAGCAACGCCCACAGCGTGACCCGCACCGGCATCGAGGAGCTGGCGCGCATCGACGTCAAGGTCGCGGACGGCCAGCGCTTCGTGCGCGGACAGCCCGTGACCTGGCGCACCACGTTCGACGTCCCCGGCCTTGGACCGGCCACCTTCGAAGGCGACGCGCTGCGCTGTGATTGGACCCTCGAGGCGAACGTCGACGTCCCGATGGGGCTCGATCCCCGCGTCGTCCAGACGGTCCACGTTGCCCAGCCGATGGCCCTCCTCCGGGCCGGCGTGATCGATACGGGGCAGTTCGGCCTGTTCGAGGATGCCCCCGTCAACCTCGACGCGCTTCCGGCCCAGATTCGTCTCGAGCCCGTGCCGATCTCGCTGCAATCCGCATTTGAAGGGGTCTTCACGGTTGAGATGGCCGGTCTGAGCGAGGTGCAGGAGGTGCGCCTCGAGCTCCGGGTCCGGGCCGAGGTCACCGTCCCGGGAGGGCAGCACGACGAGATCGTGGCCTGGCGCGGCGTGCTGGTGGCGGGTCCCGCCCAGTTTGGCGGCGCACTGGCCGAGCACCCGTTCAGGGCAGAGGCGGCCGGCGCGTGGCTGCCTTCGGTCGACCTGCCCCATGGCCGATCGCGCGCTCGCTTCCACGTCATCCTGGCGCAGCAGTGGGCGCCCGATATTCACTACCAGCGTGATGTGGCAGTAGCGACAACGACAGAGCTCTAGGCGCCGTCTCGCTCCAGGCTGACGGCCTGCACGGCCTCAGTCGTCGACAGCATGAGGATCGGCTCGAATCCCTCAGTGGCCAGGCCGTCCAGCGAGGCGCGCATCCGTGCGTGCTGCCGACGGATCGAAGCCGCCGGGAGACGCCGATCCGCCCGCGCCGCGTTGCGCTCCAGGCAGATCGCCACGGGCAGGTCGAAGACAATCGCCACCGCCGGACGCCCGTGTCGCCGAGAGACCGCCAGCAGGCGCTGGCGGGCCCAGCCCTCGACACTGGTCGCGTCGACCACGGTCACGAGGCGGCGGGCGAGCCGCATCCCGAGGCCGGCGTGCAGCAGCTCAAAGGCGGCATCGGTCGCGCTCTGGTCGTTGGCGTCATCCGCGACCATCTCCCGCAGGGCATCCGACGAGAGGATCTGCGACGGGGCGAAGTGGCGGGCAGCGAAGGTGCTCTTGCCCGCTCCGCTCGGCCCGATCAATACCACCATGGTGCCCGCCGCGAGCCGCAGGTTCACAGGCCACTGCTCCAGCGCGACAGCGGCGCCAGCAGCTCGGGGCCCTCGTTGCGCACGTTGTTGACCGCCGGCGAAACGGCATAGGCGTCGAACGGCTCGTTCGGCGCCGGGCGCAGCAGCGACCGCAGCTGCTCGGCCGGCGTGCCCTCCGCCAGCCACGCGTCCCAATCGGTCGGGTCGAGCACCACCGGCATACGGTCGTGGATGCGGGCAACCAGCTCGTTCGGGTCGGTGGTCAGGATGGTGCAGGTGTACAGGCGAGCCGCCGTGTCGGGATCGCGCCAGCTCGACCACAGGCCGGCCAGGGCGAGCGGCTCACCGTCCGATCGGCGCACGGCGAACGGTTCAGACCGGATCGTGCGACCGGTCGTGGGGTCGCGCTCGCGACGCCATTCGTAGAAGGCGTCGGCGGGGACGATGCATCGGTGTCGCGCGAAGGCGGTTCGGAAGGCGCGCGAGCTCTCGACGGTCTCCGCCCGCGCGTTGATCAGGCGCGCGCCGGCCCTCGCGTCCTTGGCGTAGAAGGGGACCAGCCCCCAGCGGAAAGCATCCACCACCCGCTCGCCGTGGTGCTCGACGACGGCCGCGACCTCGTCGGTGGGCGCGACGTTGAAGCGGTCACCCGGCAGGTCTGCCGCGGGGCGGGCGTGGAAGATGCGGGCCAGCTCCTCGGCGGAGCGGGGCTGTGCGAATCGGCCGCACATGCGAGGGTCCTATCCGAGCCGCGGGCTCAGGCCTCAGACGCGGCGCACTCCTGGCACATCGCCGCCGCGGGGATCGGCGGCTGCGGCGAGCCGGTGGCGCGAGGGAGCGTCCGACCGCAGATGGTCTGCTCGAGGTCGCGCTGCAGGTGAACCTTGGAGAATTGCCGATCGGGAAGGCGCCAGGTCACGTAGCGTCGGTCATTGGTGGTCGTCGTTGTCATCTCGATCCATGGGCTCGGGACCGCGTGGGCCGCGGCAGGGGATGCGTAGTGTGCCCCAGAACGGGCTCCAGCACAAGCGGCCGATGCCGCCGCACGGGACGACGCGGCCCCGCGCAGCGCGCCATGATGTGGACATGACACGTGTCGGCATCCTCACCGGCGGCGGCGATGTGCCGGGCCTCAATTCAATCATCAAGAGCGTCGTGTACCGGGGCTGGGAGATCGGCTGGGAGACGCTCGGGATCCGGCGCGGATGGATGGGCCTCACCCACCTGGGACCCGCGGGCGCGCAGGACGCGGAGTTCGTGCTCGCACTCAACCGCGACAACACGCGACGGATCGATCGCACCGGCGGCACCATGCTGCATACCTCGCGCACCAACCCCGCCCGCATGAAGCGCGACGGGCTGCCGGAAGGTCTCGATGCCACCAGGCTGGCAGCCCTTCAGACCGATGAGGATCGGTTCGATCTGACGCCGCTGGTGCTCGACAACATCGGGCGGCTGGGCCTCACCCACCTGGTCGTCATCGGCGGCGATGACACGCTCGGCTACGCCGATCGGCTCGCGCACGAGGGGGTCCCGCTGGTGGCGATCCCCAAGACGATGGATAACGACGTGCAAGGGACTGAATACTGCGTCGGCTTCTCGACGGCCGTGACGCGCGCCAAGGAGCTGATCAACCGGCAGCGGACCACCCTCGGCAGCCACGAGCGGATCGGCGTCTTCCGGATCTTCGGCCGCAACAGCGGCTACTCGGCCTGGTATGCCGCCTACGTGACCAGCTCGCGCTGCGTCATCCCCGAGGCGCCGTTCGACCTGGATCACCTGGCCGTCATGCTCTCCGAGGACCGGCTTGCCAACCCGAGCCGCTACGCCCTGGTGATCGCCTCCGAGGGGGCCGCCTGGGCCGGCGGGACGCTGCAGGAATACGGCGAGCCGGACGCATACGGCCATCGCCGGCCGGTCGACATCGGGTCGACCCTGGCCGAGGAGCTGCACCGCCGGACGGGGGTCGAGACGGTGCACTCGGACCTGACCTACGACCTGCGCAGCGGCGACCCGGATGCCCTCGACCAGATGGTGGCGACCACCTTCGCCAACGTTGCGGTCGACCTGCTGTCGGACGGGGTCAACGGGCGGATGGTCGCCATCCGCGACGGGAAGTACGACCACGCGCCGCTCCCCGATCCGGCGCTCGGTCCACGCCACGTCGACGTTGCGAGCATGTACAGCACCGACCGGCTCCGGCCGTTGTACAGCCGCCGGCTGGGCATGCCGCTCCTGCTCGGCCCCTCGATCGGGGCGTAGCGCCCGCCGCATCCTCCCGAATGGCCCGGCCCGAATCGGGCCGTTCGGCCCTGCCGAACGCTGTGGCACGTGCCGCAGGGTGTGCCGAACGATCACGCGAGGAGCTCACATGTTCGACATGGTCAGTGCGCTGGTCGTGGTGTCGGAGTAGCGCGGTGAAGAGGCGCGCTGAGCCTCCGATCTCGGTCGAGGCGCCGGCCGGGACCACGCGCCTGTCCATCAGCGCCCCGGCGCGCGTGAGCCACCGACGGGCGGTCGCCCTGCTCGAGCCACCGGGACGCAGCGCCTGGCTCGGAGAAGCCGTCGAGCCCCCGACCTCCGACCGCGATCAGGTTCGGTACCTCGTCGACCTCGAGCTGCATGTGAGCGAGCAGACGCCCCGCATCGCGTTCCGCAAGGCGGCCTACGTGGACGTCGGTCCGGTGAGCGCGCCCCAGTTCGAGCCGATCCGGCTCGGGATCTCGTGGCGGGCCGCGGGGCTGGCGCCTCTCTTTCCCGTCTTCTCCGGGACGCTCGCCTGGAGCGACGGCGAGCTGCGCCTCGATGGCTACTACGCGCCCCCCGGCGGCGGGCTCGGCATCGTCGCCGACCGTCTGCTGCTGAACGTGGCCGCACGCGGGACGGCCCGCCTGCTGCTCGAGCGGATCGCGGCCGCCATGCGGGGCGAGCTGTCCTAGGCGCTCAGCGCTCGTCGAGCCGGTAGCCGTCCGGCAGTCCGCCGCGCAGTGCCTCCAGCGTGCCGTCCAGGTCGGACCCCGGCGGCCCGCTCAGGACGAGGCTGCGCTGGGGCGCCGCCGGTTCGGTCGGAGGTGGCGCGGCCCCCGCGCGCAGGGCAAGGTCACGGCGAAGGGCCAGGCCGTGATAGAGCGCCACGGCCACCGCCACGATCAGGATCCCGGACGGAGTCGAGAGCTCGGAGACGGGGTTGCCGGAGAGGTTTGCGCCCAGCAGGCTCCCGAACAGGCGGTAGAGGACCACGGCCAGGCTCCCGAGGCCGGCGACGATGCTCGCCGCCAGCACGATCAGCAGGAAGCTGCGCCGGACCATCGAGCCCGCTTCACCGAGCGGATCGGCCGATTGGCGCGCCCTCGCCTGCCACCACTTCCAGGCCCATGCGATCGAGCCCAGGATGGCATACGGGACGTAGGTGGCCAGCTCCACGCGCCAGAAGCCGTCGGGGCTCGCCGTGCGTTCCCCGCCCAGCAACAGATCGATGAGCAGGCCGAGCAGCCATCCGGTCCCGACCGCCCCGTAGGCGAGGCCGACGAGCGCAACGGCGTGCAGATCGAGGCGAAGCGCCGTGGCGACCCGGCTCGAATCGTCCAGCTGCCGTGTTTCGTCGCGCATCCAGCGAACGTGGGCCCACCAGGCGATGGCCCACGGGATCGCGGAGATCAGGGTTACCAGCACCAGGCGCGGCGTGTCTCCGTCGCCCGGGCCGCCCGCCGCCGCCTCGGTCGCCCCGAAGGCCGGGATCAGGAAGGCGCGCGCCGCCTCGGATCCCAGGCGCAGGACCGATGCCGAGCCGGCCACGATGATCGCAACGAAGAACGCCTGTCGCAGGCGCGCCGGCCGCTCGCTGGCTCCCCGCCAGCCGGGGTCGCGCGTCAACCGGGTGGCGTACCACCAGTGCCCGATCCAGACCACGCCCCAGACCAGCGCCTGGCTGGTCAGGTTCGCCGCCTGGAACGCGCGAGATTGAGGGTCGTCGTAGTAGACGTTCGCGGCCGGCGCGATGGCGTTGGCGACCAGGGCCACCAGGTCACCGATCGACTGGAGCGCAACCAGCAGGCCCGTGAGGGCGGCGCCGTACAGGTACACGCGCGGCAGCCAGGCCGCGGCCCCGGTGTGCGCGACGGCGCGCATGTCGCGTCGACGGACCGAGACGTGGTATCCCCAGCCCAGCCCGGTGACGATCAGCGTGGCGAGGGCGGCCGCCGGATCGCCCGTGGCATAGTCGGTGGAGTGGCCGCCGACGAGGCCATACACGAAGGTGCGGAGCAGGTCGAGGGCGCCGGATGCGCCGAACCCGAGCAGCACGGCCAGGACGAGGGTCAGGTACAGGGCCCGCACGGCTGAGCCGCGCTCCTCCGCCGCATGCGGCCGATCGGCCTGCAGACCCCGCTCGGCCAGCCACCAGTGGACGGCCCATACCGGCAGGCCGACGCCAACCAGCGCGATCGCGAGGCTGAGCTGCTCCCGGTAGCCCTGGCTACCCCCGCCAAAGGGGCCGCGACCGACGCCGAGCTGACCGAAGATCACGACGAGCAGCAGGTCGAGCCCCACCGCCAGGACACCGAAGGTGATCCCGCTCATCGCATACAGGTAGAGGCGTCGCACGGTCTGCATCTGTGGCTCCTTCTGCTTCAGCCCTGTGCTCGTTCCGCGCAGGCGGCTACGAAGGCCGCCCAGAGCCGTTCGAAGACCGGTGGGGATGACTCGGTCCTTTCAGGGTGGCACTGCACGCCGACCAGCCAGCGGTCCGGATCGGCTGACTCAACCGCCTCCACAAGGTCGCCGGCCTGGGCATGGTCGGCGGTGGCGGAGATGCGCAGTCCCGCACCCAGCCGGTCCGGGGTAATAGCCTGGTGGTGGTAGCTGTTGACCTCGAGGTCGTCCGATTCGCCCAGGATCACCGCCAGCCGTGATCCGGCGGCGAGATCCAGCCGATGCCTCGTCACCGCCGGAGATGGGTACGGCGCGCTTTCATGGCCATCGAGGTGCTGCACCAGCGAGCCGCCCGCGAAGACATTGATCGCCTGCAGGCCGCGGCAGACGCCGAGGATCGGCACGCCGGCGCCCATGGCGGCGCGGAATGCTTCGTCCTCCAGCGCATCGCGACCCGGCTCAACGGCTCGCGTCCCGGAGGCAGCCTCGCCGTAGCGGGCCGGATCGATGTCGGCGCCGCCGGAGAGGAGCAGCCCATCCATCGAGGCCCATGCCTCCGCGCGACGAGCCGGCGAGTCCCGCTCATCGAGGGGGAGGGGCGTTGCCCCTGCGCGATCGAGCGCCTCCAGGTAGCGGCGGTTCTTGAGCGTGGCCACCTCGGGGTCCGTTGACGTCTCGGGGTTCGCGAGGGTGGCGACGATCCGCGGCCGCTCCATGCCGCCATCGTACGCCCGGCTCCGCGCGAATCGCCGCCAAACGCGCGGTCTCCCCCTTGACGTCGAGGTGGTCGAGGTGCATAGTACGCGCCACGATATAGCGGGTCACGCTATATCGTCTCGCGAGTGATCGGAGCGCCTGCCTTGGGAAACGGAGGACCGACCAGCGACCTCGGCCGCTTCGCCGAGCCGGCGCTGCTCATCCTGGTCAGCCTGGCGGAGGCGCCGAAGCACGGCTACGCGATCATGAGCGACGTCAATGCCTTCGGGTCCAACCAGATCGGGCCCGGCACCCTGTATGCCGCCCTGGCACGCCTCGAGCGGCGCGGACTGATCGAGCCGATCGGCCCCGACGAGCGTCGCCGCCCGTACCGCCTGACCGCCGCCGGCTCGCAGGCGCTGGCCACCCACCTGGCCGAGATGCGACGCCTGGTCCAGGTCGGCAACGCCCGGCTGAGCGCTGCGGACGGCTGACCGATGCGGGCGCCTGCCACAGTGGTCGGTCTCGTGCTGCTGGCGTATCCACGCCGCTGGCGCGACCGCTACGAGGCGGAGATGACGGCCCTGCTGGCCGAGCGCCAGCCGGGCTGGGGGGACCTGCTGGACCTGGCCCGCGGCGGCGTCGACGCGCATCTGCATCGGCTCGTGCGAGCGCCGGTCCAGCTGGTGGCGGCCATGCCCCGCAGGGAGGCCGTGCTCGCCGTGCCGGCGCGCCCGACGTACGGCATCGTCGACAGACAGCCGATCGGCGAGCTGAGCCGCCGCACGTTCATGCGACGGATGCTGGGTGTGGCCGTCGGCATCATGAGCCTGGAGTTCGCCGCTGGCAGCATTGCCTTCCTCTGGCCGCAGCTCCGGTCCGGACTCGGTGCAAAGGTCTCCATCGGCACGCTTGAGCAGATCATCGCCACCCAGCCCTCGTTCGCGGCCGGGTGGCCGTTCGCCGTGGGGTCGGCCCGCAGCTTCCTGATCAACGTGCCGGCGGCCAAGGAGCTGGCCCTGGGACACGAGACATCGGTCACGAATCCCGCCGCCGACCAGCTGCTGGCCCTCTACCGCAAGTGCCCGCACCTTGGCTGCCAGGTGCCCGGCCTGTGCGACGAGTTGAAGCGCTTCACCTGCCGCTGCCACGGCAGCACCTACAACATCCTCGGCGAGAAGCTGAAGGAGGGGCCCGCGGACCGTGGGATGGACCGCTTCGCGGTCAAGATCGGG
>JBGQCU010000048.1:0-13636 GCA_041495495.1 Candidatus Limnocylindria bacterium | reverse complement strand
TGGACGTGAACATACGCGAACCGCGTTCGCACCCGAGCCCCATATTGCGGCCGCGCAGGCGCACATCGCCGTCGCACCTGGCGTGGTCACGCGCGTGCCATCACCCGCGCACACAATGAACCGATCGTGCATACCAGCTGCATGGGATGGGGCCGATTGCCTCCGCTTTCCGTCGCCCGACGCTGCCTCCCCTAACCGATGCGGCGTTCCCGCCGCCCCCCCCGACGACCTAGGGCATCAAGCATGCATGCTGGATGCCCTAGGTCGTCGGATAGAAACCTGATCGTTCACTGCACCAAGGGGTACCGGTCGTGCTCGGCTACATCGTCCGTCGCGTGTTGTGGATCATCCCGGTCCTCTTCTTCGTGTCGGTGATCACCTTCACGATGATGCACCTGGCGCCGGGCGGCCCGTGGGCCCGCGAAAAGCACCTGCTACAGGCCACGGTGGACCTTCTCAACCTCAAGTACCACCTCAACGACCCGATCCCCGTCCAGTATCTGAGGTGGGTCGGCGCGCTCGTCACCGGTGACCTGGGACCCTCGTACAAGTACATCGACCGCAACGTCAACACCATCGTGGCGGACGGTCTCGGGACGACCGTGCACCTCGGCGTGATGGCCTTCGTGCTGTCGATCGTGGTCGGCATCCCGCTGGGGGTGATCGGGGCCTTGCGTCACAACAAGCTGCCTGATTACCTCGCGACCTTCGTCTCGGTGATCGGCATCGCGACCCCCAGCTTCGTCGCATCCATCCTGCTGCTGGTCTTCTTCAGCGTGGTGCTGAAATGGTTCCCGACCCATGGCTGGGACGGCTGGGCGAATCCGAAGGCGATGGTCCTGCCGGTGGTGGCACTGGCCCTGTACCCGATCGCCCAGATCTCGCGATTCACCCGGGCCAGCATGCTGGAGGTGACGCACAAGGACTACATCCGCACCGCCCAGAGCAAAGGGCTCAAGGAGCGGACGATCGTTGTCGTCCACATGATCCGCAACGCGCTGATCCCGGTCGTCACCATCCTCGGCCCACTGCTCGCCTTCCTGATCACGGGCTCGTTCATCATCGAGACGATCTTCAGCGTGCCGGGCATCGGCCGCTACTACGTGATCAGCATCGGCCAGCGTGACTACGGGGTGATCATGGCCATGACCATGCTGTACGCTGCCGCGATCGCCGTCCTGAACCTGGTGGTCGACGTCGCGTACGCCTACATTGACCCCCGCATCCGCTACAGCTAGGAGGCGCGCACTTCGATGGCCAACCGGACCGGCGCCCTCGAGCAGCCCGCTGCCGCTCGGGCCCACTCGGCCAGCCTGTGGGGCGATGCCTGGCGACGGCTGATCCGCAACCGCCTGGCCGTTGTCGGCGGCGTGATCGTGCTGATTCTCCTCTTCCTCCTCTTCTTCGGGCCGCTCATCGCGCCGCACGAGTACTGGCACCAATATCTCAAGGAGGTGGTCGCCAACGGCAACCGCCCGCTCCCGCCCCTGAGTCCTAACTTCATCCTCGGGACCGACAACCTCGGCCGCGACCTGCTCAGCCGGCTGATGGATGGTGCGCAGATCAGCATGACCGTCGCCCTCGTGGTGCAGGCGGTGGTGCTCCTGATCGGCCTGCCGGTCGGAGCCGCCGCGGCCTGGTACGGCGGACGGGTCGACTCGCTGCTGATGCGCTTCACCGACGTGATCTATGCCTTCCCGGACCTGATCTTCATCATCCTGCTGACCGTGTCGCTGCGTGACACGGCCATCGGCGAGGCGATGAACGGCGTGCTGCTCGTCTTCGTCGCCATCGGCGTGGTCGGCTGGGTGGGCATGGCGCGCCTGGTGCGCGGGCAGCTCCTCAGCCTCAAGGAGACCGAGTTCGTGGAGGCGGCTCGCGCCATCGGCGTCAGCGATTTCAGGATCGTGACGCGTCACCTGCTGCCGAATGCCCTCGGCCCCATGATCGTGTCCGTTACGCTCGGCATCCCGGGCGCGATCCTGGCCGAGGCGACGCTCGCCTACCTTGGCATCGGCGCACAGCCGCCCAAGGCAAGCTGGGGGATCCTGGTGGCGGATGGGCAGCAGTTCGTGCGCTCGGAGCCATTCCTCGTGGTCATCCCGGCGGTGGCCATCGCGCTGGCCCTGCTGAGCTTCACATTTCTCGGTGACGGTCTGCGCGACGCGCTCGATCCGAAGCTCAAGGGAAAGCAATAGATTGACCGTCTCGGACGATCGCGGCGGGGTGGGCAGCCCCACCGTTACCGAGCTGCCCAACGCCGTGACCATCGCCACCGAGGAGGGCCGCTTGCTCGCCGAGCGGTTGGCTGACAGCGGCCGCCATGCGCGCAGGCTGCTCGAGGTCCGCAACCTCTCGACGCAGTTCGTCACCGACCAGGGAGTGGTCCATGCCGTCGACGACGTGAGCTTCGAGCTCGACTATGGCGAGACGCTCGGGCTCGTCGGGGAATCCGGCTGTGGCAAGAGCGTGACCGCCCTGTCGCTCACCCGCCTGGTGGCCACCCCGCCCGGTCGCATCGTCAGCGGCGAGATCATCTTCGACGGGATCGACATCCTGAAGCTCTCGGAGGAGGAGATGCGGCTGCTGCGCGGCCGCAAGATCGGCTTCATCTTCCAGGATCCGATGACCAGCCTGAACCCGACCCTGCCGATCGGCTTCCAGATCGCGGAGTCGGCGCGCCTGCACCTGGGCCTGTCGCGCAAAGCGGCCGACGATCGCACCGCGGAGCTCCTGGCCAAGGTCGGCATCCCGCGCGCCCGCGAGCGGATGGGCGACTACCCGCACCAGTTCAGCGGCGGCATGCGGCAGCGCGTGATGATCGCGATCGCGCTCGCCTGCGATCCGATGCTGCTGCTCGCCGACGAGCCGACCACGGCGCTGGACGTGACCATCCAGGCCCAGATCCTGGACCTGATCCGCTCCCTCTCCGCGGAGTTCGGCACGGCCGTCATCCTGATCACCCACGACCTTGGCATCGCGGCCGGCATGTGCAACCGCATCAACGTCATGTACGCGGGCCGGATCGTGGAGACCGGCATGGTCGACGACATCTTCGAGCAGCCCAAGATGCCCTATGCCTGGGGCCTGCTCGACTCCCTGCCCCGGCTCGACGAGGAGCGCGGCGCGCGCCTGCGCACGATCGAGGGCCTGCCACCTGATCTCGTCAACCCGGGACCGGAATGTCGCTTCTCGCCGCGCTGCAAGTACGTCCACGATCGCTGCCGCGTCGAGGAGCCCGAGCTCAGCGCACGCGAGGGCGAGGGACACCTGGCGCGCTGCTTCGGCACCGAGCCGGGAGGCTGGATCAAGTGAGCGCGATGGCCACCGACTCCTCCACCAACCTGGTCCAGGTCGACCACCTCAAGGTTCACTTCCCGATCCTGTCCGGCATCTTCCAGCGCGAGTCGGGGCGGGTGAGGGCCGTCGACGACATCAGCTTCGAGATCCACAAGGGCGAGACCTTCGGCCTGGTTGGCGAGTCGGGCTGCGGCAAGAGCACCACCGGCCGCGCCGTGATCCGCCTGCGCAATCCCACCGATGGCCGGGTCCTGTTCGATGGCACCGACCTGATGAGCCTGTCCCGCAACGACCTGCGCAAGACGCGACGCAGGATGCAGATCATCTTCCAGGACCCGTACAGCAGCCTCAACCCGCGGATGACGGTCGGCTCGATCATCAGCGAACCGCTGGAGACGCACAACCTGGTCAGCGGCAAGGCGCGTCTCGAGCGCGTTCGCGAGCTGCTGGCCCTGGTTGGGCTGAATCCGCTGTACACGAACCGTTATCCGCACGAATTCAGCGGCGGCCAGCGCCAGCGTATCGGCGTGGCGCGAGCCCTGGCGGTCGAGCCCGAGTTCATCGTTTGCGACGAGCCGATCAGCGCACTCGACGTGTCGATCCAGGCCCAGGTCCTGAACCTGCTGGTCGACCTTCGCGAGAAATTCGGCCTGACCTACCTGTTCATCGCCCACGACCTGTCGGTGGTGCGCCACATCAGCGACCGGGTCGGGGTCATGTACCTGGGCAAGCTGGTCGAGGTCGGCCCGCCGGACGCGATCTACGAGACCCCCGGCCACCCGTACACGCGGGCCCTGCTGTCGGCCGTGCCGATCCCGGACCCCAAGGCCGAGCGGCGCCGCAAGCGGGTGATCCTAACCGGCGACGTGCCGTCCCCGGCCAACCCGCCGGATGGCTGCCGGTTCCACACCCGCTGCTGGCTCTACGAGCGGCTCGGCCGCCCGGAGCAGTGCCGCACCCAGGATCCCGAGCTGCGCGTGGTGGCGACCGATCATCGGGCCGCCTGTCACTTCGCCGAGGAGGCGCTCCAGAGCGACGTGGGGGTCGCCGTTGCCGGCGAAGGCGGCATGCGCCGCGGAACGCCGGACTCGGCCACGGTGGGGCTGGCGGCCGAGCACGCGGCGACCACGGCGGCAGCCACGGCGGCGGCAGCGGCGCCCGCAGATGGGGCGTCGACGACGACCACGGGTAACGGCGGCGACGCGGGGGGCTGAAGAATCCATACCGCGCCTGTTCCACGATTGGAGTGGCGCTGCTAAGGTAGGCGTCGAATGCGCGGCCGCTGGCCGGCGCGACGGTCAGGCAAGTACCGGTTTCAAAGAGAGAGCGGAGGGTTACCGATGCGGAGATGGAGATCCTTCTCCACGCTGATGGTGCTCGGCCTTGTGCTCGCAGCCTGCCAGAGCGGCAGCAGCCCGAGCCAGTCGGCAGCAGGCAGCGTGGCCCCGTCCGTCCCGGGGAGCGTGGCGCCATTTGTACCGGTCAGCTACCCGCTCGCGGGTCCGGCGGACTGCGCCTACGGTGGCGAGTTCAGCCAGATCAAGGCGGTCGACGAGCTGACGGTCGAGTTTGACCTGTGCCACCCCGACCCGGCCTTCCTGGCCAAGACCGCGCTGGCCTCCAACGAGATCCAGGACAGCAACTACCTGGGGCTCAACATGGTCAACCACCTGATCCTGGCCAAGCCGAACGGCACCGGCCCGTACAAGTTCAAGGAGTACGTGCGCGGCGACCACATCACCCTGGAGCGCAACGACGCCTACTGGGGCACCAAGGCCAAGGCGCAGGAGCTCATCTTCCAGTGGAACTCCGAGTCTGCGGCGCGGCTGCTGGCCCTTCAGGCCGGCACGGTCGATGGCATCGACAACCCCGGGCCTGATGACATGGCCACCATCTCGGCAGATCCCACGCTGCAACTGAAGAACCGAGAGGTTCTGAACACGATGTACGTGGGCATGACCAACACCTTCGCGCCGTTCGACAACATCAAGGTCCGCCAGGCCCTGGCGGAAGGAATCGACCGGCAGCGGATCATCGACAACTTCTATGCCCCTGGCTCTTCGGTGGCGGACTACTTCACCCCATGTGCGATCTCCTTCGCCTGCGAGGGAACGAAGTGGTACGCCTACGACAAGGCTGCGGCCAACACGCTGCTCGACTCGGTCTTCGGGGCCGGCAAGCGGTTCACCACGCACATCTACTACCGCGACGTGGTTCGCCCCTATCTGCCGAACCCGACGGTCGTGGCCACTGAGCTGCAGGCGCAGCTCAAGGCCAACCTCGGCATCACGGCCGACATCAAGGTCCAGGAGTCGGGCACCTTCATCGACAACTCGTCAGCGGGCCTGCTCGACGGCCTCTACCTGCTCGGATGGGGCGCCGACTATCCGGACCCGACCAACTTCCTCGACTACCACTTCAACAACCCCGCCAACCTCCAGTTCGGGAAAGAGGATCCCTCGATCACCGGGCCGCTGACCACCGCGGCCCAGACCGTCGACGACGCCGCCCGCAAGGCGGCCTACACCGAGGCCAACGACGCGATTCGGACCTTCGTCCCGATGATCCCGATCGCGCACGCTGCGTCGGCAACGGCGTGGAAGGCCGACGTCGTCGGCGCCCACTCGTCCCCGCTCACCAACGAGGCGCTCTGGACCATGGACCCGGGTGGGCGATCCCAGCTGGTTTTCATGCAGAACGCCTACCCGATCTCGCTCTACTGTGGTGACGAGACCGATGGTGAGACGATCCGCGTCTGCTTCCAGATCGGCGAGACGCTGTACACCTGGAAGACCGGCACGGCCGAGGTGACCCCCGGCCTGGCCGAATCGTGTACCGCCAATACCGATGGCACGGTGTGGACGTGCAAGCTGCACGCCGGCGTGAAGTTCCACAACGGCGCCAGCCTGGATGCTGGCGACGTGGTGACCACCTACGCGATCCAGTGGGATGCCACGAATCCATGGCATATCGGGCGCACCCATTCGTTCGAATACTGGGGCGCGCTGTTCGGCACGTTCCTGAACGCACCCGCCAGCTGATCCTCAGCTCGGCCTGACCACGCGTCGGTCGACAAGAAGGGCGCCGCCTCCGGGCGGCGCCCTTCTCCATCTGTGCGGGGCGCGGCGCACCCGGTACACTCGCGCCGATGCTGCGCTTCATCTTGCGGCGCCTGCTCCTGACGATCCCGGTCCTGTTCGGGATCGTCTTCGTCGTCTTTGCCCTCGCCCGCGTGCTCCCCGGCGATCCGTGCGTGGCGGCGCTCCAGGAGCGGGCGACCCCGGAGGCATGCGCCCTCTTCAATGCGCGCTACGGCCTCGACCAGCCGATCCCGGTCCAGTTCGTCATCTACCTCGGCGACCTGAGCCACGGCGACCTGGGCAACTCGATCAGCCAGGGCCGGCCGGTGAGCGAAATCCTTATCGAGCGGCTGCCGGTGACGATCGAGCTGACCCTCTTCGCCCTCACCCTCGCGACGATCCTCGGTATCACCCTCGGCGTCATCTCGGCCTCACGCCGCAACTCGGCGGTCGACGTGGGAACCATGGTCGGCGCCAACCTCGGCGTTTCCACGCCGGTCTTCGTGCTGGGCCTGATCCTGATCTGGATCTTCGCCGTGGTGCTCAAGAACACGCCCATCGTGCTCCCGCCCGGCGGGCGCCTGACCGCCGGCGTGTCGATCGTGCCGCTGGCCGAAAGCTGGGGGATGACCGGTCAGCACGGAGCGTTGCGGTCGCTCGTCGACTTTGTCTCGAACATGTACGTCGTCCACAGCCTGATCACCGGGCAGTGGGGCGTGCTGGGAGACGCCGTCCGTCACCTGATCCTGCCGGCCGTCGCGCTGGGCACCATCCCCCTCTCGATCATCGCGCGCATGACGCGCTCCAGCCTCCTTGACGTGCTGGGGCAGGACTACATACGGACCGCCCGCGCCAAGGGACTCGGGGAGCGCGGCGTCATCCTGCGCCACGGCCTGCGCAATGCGATCCTGCCGGTGGTGACGGTGATCGGCCTGTCGCTCGGCGGGCTGCTCGCCGGTGCCGTCCTGACCGAGAGCATCTTCGGTCTGTCGGGGATCGGCAAGATGATCACCGACGGCGTGACCGGCCGCGACTACGCCGTGGTGCAGGGTCTGACCCTGGTGACGGCCGTCATCTATGTGACCGTCAACCTGGTGGTGGATATCAGCTACGGGTTCCTCGACCCGCGGATCCGGCTGCAGTGACGAGGTCGTCATGAGCACTCCTCCGCGCGCCGTCACCCCGGCCGAGGAAGGCTTGGCCGCCAAGCCGACCAGCCTGTGGACCGACACGCGACGCAACATCCTGCGCCAACGGGTGGCGCAGGTCGGCCTCCTGCTGCTGGGCCTGCTGCTGGCGATCGCCGTTGCCGCTCCGCTGCTGGCGACCAGCAACCCGGACGCCGCGGTGGGCGTTGACGAGGGGCTGATGGCGCCGGGTGCGCCCCCGGAGCTCAGGGGACCGTGTATCCACCTGCTGGGTTGCCCAGCGTCGCGACCCCAGCACTTCTTCGGCATCGACCGCAACGGGCGCGACGAGTACAGCCGCGTCGTTTTCGGCTCGCGCGTCTCGCTCCTGGTCGGGCTCGCCACGGTTGGCTTCGCGATCGTGATCGGCACCCTCCTCGGCTCGATCGCGGGCTACGCCGGCGGTTGGCTCGACAACGTGATCATGCGGCTGATGGACGTCCTACTGGCCTTTCCATCGCTGATCCTGGCGATCGCCATGGTCACGGTCCTGGGACCTGGCCTCGTCAACGCGGCCCTGGCCATCGGCATCGTGGCCATTCCGGTCTATGCCCGCGTCATGCGCGCCTCGGTGCTGTCGATCAAGGAGCGCGACTTCGTGGTCGCCTCGAGGGCGCTCGGCGAATCCGCGCGAGGGATCCTCATGCGCCGCATCCTGCCCAACGCGCTGACTCCGCTGATCGTGGTCGGCACCCTCGGCATCGCGGGTGCCATCCTGGACGTGGCCGCCCTCTCGTTCCTGGGTCTGGGCGCACAGCCGCCGCTCGCCGAATGGGGCTCGATGATCGGGCAAGATCGGAATTACCTGATCGCCTTCCCGTATCTCATCATCACGCCCGGCATCGCGCTTTCTCTCTCGGTGCTCGGCTTCAACCTGCTCGGTGACGGGCTTCGCGACGCGCTCGATCCGAGGCTGAACCGATGACCATCGCCGAGCTGCACGCGCCGCGGCGCCGGGTCGGAGCGATCGGGGAGCGCCTGCTCGAGGTGCGAGACCTGCACACCAGTTTCAAGACCAGCGATGGCCTGGTGCGCGCCGTTGACGGGGTCGATTTCCACGTCGATCGCGGCGAGATCCTGGGGCTGGTGGGCGAGTCAGGCTGCGGCAAGAGCGTGACCAGCCTGTCGCTGATGGGCCTCGTGCCGAAGCCCGGCAAGGTCAACGCCGGGCAGGTCATCTTCGACGGCCGGGACCTGCTGACCATCTCCCCGAAGGAGATGCGGGCACTGCGCGGCGATCGGATCAGCATGATCTTCCAGCAGCCGACCAGCTCGCTCAACCCGGTCTACAACATCGGCAAGCAGATCGGCGAGGTGCTCGAGGTGCACCGCAGGATGAAGCGCGGCGCGGCGCGCGAGCGGGCGGGCGAGCTGCTGCGCATGGTCGGCATCCCCGATCCGGTCAGCCGCCTTGCGGCCTTCCCGCACTCGCTGTCGGGCGGCATGGCGCAGCGCGTGATGATCGCCATGGCGCTCGCCTGCGAGCCGGAGCTCCTGATCGCGGACGAGCCGACGACCGCGCTCGACGTCACCATCCAGGCCCAGATCCTGGACCTGATGCGCGACCTGCAGCACGAGACCGGCACCGCCATCATCCTGATCACCCACGACCTCGGGGTCGTGGCCGAGATGTGCGACCGGGTGGCGGTCATGTACGCCGGCGAGATCGTCGAGCAGACCGACGTGCGCTCGCTGTTCGCCCACCCCAGGCACCCCTACACCGAGGGGCTCATCGGTTCCGTGCCGATCCTTGGCCAGGCCAAGGCCGAGCTGGCGACCATCCCCGGCGCGGTGCCCAACCTGATCAACCTGCCAGCGGCCTGCCGCTTCGCGCCGCGCTGCGTGGCCCGCGTGCAGCGATCGGTGCCGTACTGCGAGGAGATCCACCCCGAGCTGCGCCCGGTCGAGCATGACGTGGCAGACCACGATGTCCGGTGCTGGATCTATCACCGGCCGGAGGGACGGGTGTGACAGGCGCCGTTTCCAGCGAGCACCCGCTCGTGCAGGTGGAGCACCTGGCCGAGTTCTTCCCCATCACCGGCGGCATCCTGCAGCGCAAGATCGGCGAGGTGAAGGCGGTCGATGACGTGAGCTTCACCATCCAGCGCGGCGAGACGCTCGGCCTGGTCGGCGAGTCGGGCTGCGGCAAGACGACCGTCGGAAGGCTTCTGCTGCGCCTGATCGAGCCGACCGCCGGCCGCATCCTGTTCGGCGGCGCCGAGGGGGTTGACATCACGCGCCTGCACGGCCGCGACCTCCAGCCCTTCCGGCGGCGGATGCAAATCATCTTCCAGGATCCGTACGCCTCGCTCGACCCCCGATCGCCCATCGGCACCGCCATCGGCGAGGGGCTGCGCATCCACGGGATCGGGACTCCCGCCGAGCGCGCCGACAAGGTGGCACGCATGATGGAGCTGGTCGGCCTGCAGCCCTACCAGGCACGCCGCTATCCGCATGAGTTCAGCGGCGGCCAGCGCCAGCGAATCGGGATCGCGCGGGCGCTGGTGCTCGAGCCGGACCTGCTGGTCTGCGACGAGCCGGTGAGCGCCCTCGACGTCAGCATCCAGGCGCAGGTGCTCAACCTGCTCCGCGCCCTCCAGCGCGACCTGGGGCTGACATACCTCTTCGTAGCCCACAACATGGGGGTCGTCGAGCACATCAGCGATCGGCTGGCGGTGATGTACCTGGGCGCCCTGACCGAGGTGGCGGGAGCCAGCGAGATCTACCGCACTCCGCTGCACCCGTACACCATCGCTCTGCTCTCCGCCGTCCCGACCGCCGATCCCGATGCCCGCGCCAAGCGGCGCCGCATCATCCTGGTCGGCGATGTCCCGTCGCCGGTCAACCCGCCGTCGGGCTGTCGCTTCCACACCCGCTGCTGGCTGCGCCAGCAGCTCGGCAACCCGCAGCGCTGCGCGACCGACCGTCCGGAGCTGCGGGTGCTGCGCCCCGACCACGCCGTCGCATGCCACTTCGCCGAGGAGCTGCTCGACGTGACACGCCGCGAGCAGGCGATCGCCACGGCGGCGGCGTCGAGCTCGGCGCGGGCCGCAGGTGGGGAAGCCGCTGCCCCCGTGCACCCGCCGCATGTCCCCGGCCCGGAGGATGCGCCGCCGCCGTTCCGACGCGTCGGCGGTGACGGCATCATGCCGCAGTAGCATTCCGGCGTGAACGTCCGCATCGCCCTGGCTCAGCTGGCGCCGCGCCTCGGCGAGGTTGACGCCAACCTGGAGCTGGCCGGTGCATGGCTGCGGCGAGGCGCAACCGAGGGGGCCAACCTGGTCGTCTTCCCCGAGCTGGCGCTGACAGGCTACCTGCTCTCCGACCTGGTGCCGGAGGTGTCCATGACCGCTGACGACCCGCGCCTGGCCGCGCTCAGTCGCGAGGCGCCCGGGGTCCTGATGGCCATCGGTTTCGTCGAGGAGACCGACGCGCATCGGTTCTGCAACAGCGCTGCGCTGCTGCGCGACGGCGAGCTGATCGGGGTGCATCGCAAGGTCTACCTGCCGACCTACGGCATGTTCGACGAGGGGCGCTTCACACGGGCCGGCGATCGGATCCGGACGCACCCGGTCGGGGAGCCGTTGGGTCGTATCGGGGTCAGCATCTGCGAGGACTTCTGGCATGCCAGCCTGCCGATGCTGCAGGCGCTGGATGGCGCCAGCCTGCTGGTCAACCTGGCGGCCGGCCCGGCGCGGGCCCCCGGCAGCGCCGCCGGCCTGGCGGCGATCGCCGGCTGGCACAAGATGCAGGAGACGTACGCGCTGCTGGGCACGGTGGCGATCGCCTTCTGCAACCGGGTCGGCAACGAGGAGGGGCTCACCTTCTGGGGCGGCTCGCGGCTGCTCGCCGCGGACGGCTCGATCATCGCCGAGGGGCCCCTCAACGAGGAGGCGCTCGTCGTCGGTGCGCTCGAGACCGATGACCTGCGCATGCAGCGCTACAGCCTGCCGCTCCTCTCCGATGAACGGCTCGAGCTGGTTCGGCGCGAGCTGGATCGGATCATCGCCGAGCGGGGCGGCCCGCCCGCGCCCGCCGATGAGGGTCTCGCGTGAGCGCGCCGCTGCCGGCCATCGACGCGCAGCTGGCGATCGGTGTCATCACCGGCTTCATCCGCTCCCAGCTCGAACAGACTGGATTCTCTCGGCTGGTGGTCGGCCTGTCGGGCGGAGTCGATTCGGCGACCGTCGCCTACCTCGCGGCGAGGACCATCGGCCCGGATAACCTGCTCGGCGTGCGAATGCCGTACCGCAGCTCATCCCCCGATGCGGAGACCGATGCCCTGCGCGTGGTGACGGCGCTCGGCTGCCGCAGCGAGCGGGTCGACATCACGCCGATGGTCGACCCGATGCTGGCCGTGATGAGCGGCTCGGACGAGGATGCGCTGCGGGTGCGTCGCGGCAACGTGATGGCCCGCCAACGGATGATCGTGCTCTACGACCGATCGGCCGCGTTCGAGGCACTCGTGGCGGGGACCGGCAACAAGACCGAGGCGCTGCTCGGCTACGGCACGCTGTACGGAGATATGGCGGCCGCCATCGCGCCGATCGGCGACCTGTACAAGAGCCAGCTGCGGGCGGTCGCCGGTGCGCTGGGCGTGCCGGACGAGATCCTGGCCAAGCCGCCATCGGCCGACCTGTGGCCGGGCCAGACCGATGAGGGCGAGCTTGGCGCCAGCTACGACGACCTCGACCGTGTCCTCTTCGCGCTGGTCGATCGCCGCTGGAGCGCTGAGCGCTGCGCGGCTGCCGGCCTCGATGCCCGGCTGGTCGCCTGGGTGGCGGAGCGCGTGGCGCGCAACGAGTTCAAGCGGCAGGTGCCGCCGGTCGCCAAGCTGAGCCTGCGAACGCCAGGGATCGACCACCTGTACCCCCGCCGCCGCCCCGGGTCGCGGCGGGGGAGCTGAGCGCAGGCGTGGCCGGCCGCCTGCTGGTAGTGGGCACTCCGATCGGCAACCTCGGCGACCTCACGCCGCGCGCAGCCGAGGCGCTGCGAGGCGCCGACCTCGTGGTCGCCGAGGACACACGCCTGGCCAGGCGGCTGCTCACCCACCTCGGCGTTCGTCGGCTGACGATCGCCTTCAACGACCACACCCCGGCGGCGCGGCTCGACCAGCTGCTGGAGCGGCTGGCCGGCGGCGCGACGCTGGCCTTGACGACGGACGCCGGCATGCCGGCGGTCAGCGACCCGGGGGCGCGGCTGGTGGAGGCGGCGCGGGCCACCGGGGCGAGCGTGGAGGTGCTGCCGGGCCCGTCGGCGGTGACCGCCGCCATGGCGATGGCGGGGGTGGAGGCGTCTGGCTTCTTGTTCGGTGGGTTCCTGCCCGCGCGTCCGGCGGCCGCCCGTGCCGCTGCGCTGGAGCGGCTGCTTGCGGCGGCCGGCTCGACCGGCCTGCCGCTGGTCCTGTTCGAGGCGCCACACCGGATCGGCGCGGTGCTGGCCGACCTGGAGCAGGAGGTGCCCGACGCACGGGTCGCCGTCTGCCGCGAGCTGACCAAGCTGCACGAGGAGGTGCTGGTCGGCAGCCCGGCCGAGGTCAGAGCCGGGTTGCGCGAGCCGCGCGGGGAGCTGACGCTGGTGGTCAGCGGCATCCGGGCGCCGGCTCGCGAGGCGGCGCCGTTCGAGTCGGCCGCCCTGGTGGCGGCGGCCACCCGGGCCGGTCTGTCGCCGCGGAGCATCGTGGAGCTGCTGCGTGCCGCCGGCATGCCGCGCCGCGCCGCATATCGGGCCGTACCGAGCGCGGATGCCGAACAGCCGCCGACGCGATAAGCCGCCGCTAACCGGCCGATAAGCACCCCTCCCCTAGCCTGCGCTTCATCCGGTGGCCGCCTCGCCCGGCGCGCCGCGAGCCCGAGATCGGGCAGGAGGAGTTCTTCGGCATGAACAAGGTGTTTCTGGTGGGCCGGCTGACCCGCGACCCGGAGCTGCGGACGCTGCCTTCGGGCAAGCCGGTCGCCAACTTCGTGGTTGCCACCAACGAGTTCCGCGGCAACGGGGCGCCGGAGCGCACCGAGTATCACAACCTGGTCGCCTGGGATCGGCTGGCCGAGATCTGCGGGCAGTTCCTGT
>JBGQCU010000047.1:0-13927 GCA_041495495.1 Candidatus Limnocylindria bacterium | reverse complement strand
CGGTCGAGGGTTCGAATCCCTCCTTCGGCTCCATCAATTCCAGCACGCGTGGTCCCATGCCGATGACAGCCCACGGCGCTCCGGCGCAACGCTGACGCCCCAATTTCGCGGCGCCGGGCATGCGAAGCCCTGGAACACATGCCTGCTCATTCGGCCCCAGCATCGATCCTCTGAGCCCGCCGGGCCTGCCCGCCCACCGAGTCGGCCACGACACCCCGCGCGCTCGGCGGCGGATTACGATGGGCTCATGGCGCCGATGTGTCCGATGCGATGGTTCGACGCTGGCCTGCAGCGCCGCGGAGATCCGGGCACCCACATGGTCGTTGGACCTCGTGTCTGACGATCCTTCGGAGCTGGGCACGCCCGGCGGACCGACGACCAGCGGCGAAGCCCTTCGCGGGAGAAAGCCGGGGGACCGGCGCGTTCGTGTGCATCGCGCCACCTCCCGCTACTTCCGCTACTCGGCTCCCGGCGTCCTCGCTGCCCGGCTCTCGGCCGACGACCCGCGAACCGGCGTCGAACGGTGGGTGGCATCTGCCCGCCGGATCCTCTTCGGCCGGCCGCTCGCGTCCGAGGAGGAGCTCGCCGAGCGCCTGCCGATCTGGAAGGCCCTCCCGGTCTTCTCCTCCGACGTCATGTCCTCGGTGGCCTACGCCACTGAGGCGAGCCTGTACACGCTCCTCGCGGCCGGTGCGGCGACGTTCTGGCTGATCATGCCGATCTCGGCCGTGATCGTCACCGTCCTCGCCCTGGTGACGATCTCGTACCGACAGACGATTCGCGCCTACCCGGGCGGTGGCGGCAGCTATATCGTCGCGCACGCGAACCTCGGCGAGCTCCCCGGCCTCGTCGCGGCGTCCGCGCTGCTGGTCGACTACGTGCTCACCGTCGCGGTGAGCGTATCGGCGGGCGTCTTCGCACTCACGTCGCTCTTCCCCGCGCTGAACGGGATCGACGTCCCCCTCATCGCGTTCTTCATCCTGCTGGTCATGGCGGTCAACCTGCGGGGCCTCCGGGAGAGCGGGACGGCGTTCGCCACCCCGACCTACCTCTTCCTGATCCTCACGGTCTCACTTATCGCGATCGGCCTCCTCCGCACCGCCCTCGGAGACGCGCCCCAGGTGACGGGTGTGACCCCCGCTGCGGGGATTGCCCCGGAATCGCTCGGACTACTCCTCGTCATGCGCGCATTCGCTGATGGCTGCTCGGCGATGACTGGCACGGAGGCCGTGGCGAACGGGGTGCCGGCCTTCAAGCCGCCGGAGTGGAAGAACGCCCAGACCACCATGCTCACCATGGCCATCCTGCTCGGGACCGTCTTCCTGGGCGTCTCGTTCCTGGCCCGCGTCGCCGGGGCGATGCCCAGCGACAGCGAATCGGTCCTGTCGCAGATCGGCAGGGCGATCTTCGGTCCCGGTCCGTTGTGGTGGACGCTCCAGCTGTCGACCACCGGGATCCTGATCCTCGCCGCCCAGACCAGCTTCGCCGACTTTCCGAGGCTATCGTCGATCCTCGCCAAGGATGGCTACTTCCCACGACAGTTCGCCTTCCGCGGCGAGCGGCTCGCCTTCAACGTCGGGATCGTCGCCCTCGCCGCCCTGTCGATCGTCCTGGTGGTCGCCTTCCAGGGTCGCACCGAGCGGCTGATCCCGCTTTATGCCGTGGGCGTCTTCACCGCCTTCACCCTCTCGCAGGCCGGGATGGTCCGCCATTGGTTCACCGAACGGACTTCAGGCTGGCGGCGAAGCGCAATCCTGAACGGCGTCGGGGCGGTGACGACAGCCGTGGTCGTGGTCATCTTCGCCATCGCCAAGTTCGCCCTGGGCGCCTGGATCGTGATCGTCATCGTGCCCGCGCTGGTGGTGGCCATGCTGTTCGTGCGGCGCGAGTACCAGGCGGAGAGCCGTGGCCTCGCCGTCCGACCCGACATCGTCTTCGGTCGTCCGCACCGGGCCCAGCGCGTCATCGTCGCCGCACCCGCCATGACCCGGGCCGTGGTGCAGGCCCTCAAGGTCGCCGCCACGATGAGCGACCATGTCGAGATCGTGCATGTCACCTCGGACCTGCGCGAGAGCGACGAGTTCCGAGAACGGGTTCAGCATCAGCTGCCGGACGTCAGCATCGTGGTCGTCGAGTCGCCCTATCGGTCGCTCGTCCGTCCGTTCGTCCGCTACCTTGAGGTCTCGGCAGAGGACCACCCTGGCGAGGTGACGATCGTCCTGCTGCCCGAGCACCTGCCGCGGCACTGGTGGGACCGCCTCCTGTACAACCAGAACGTCAACCGCATCCGGGCGGCGCTCGTCGGCCGGCGCGACATCGTGGTGCTCGACGTGCCCTATCGTCGCGACGCCTGATCCACGCGCACGGACGCGAGCCCCGCAGCACCCGCGTACAGTAGAGACACCGTGGCGCCCGACCCGCCGGCAGCCATTGGTCTCGTCCGGTACAACGCACCATCAAGGGAGGCAGCTGAGCACATGATCGTCGCCACCACACCGTTCATCGCCGGGCACCGCATCGTCGAGACCAAGGGCCAGGTCTACGGGCTGGTCGTCCGCAGCCGCGGCCTTGGCGGGAATATCGCGGCGGCCGTCCGTTCGCTGGCGGGAGGGGAGATCAAGGAGTACACGCAGCTGCTCGAAGATACCCGTCGCCAGGCGATCGACCGCATGGTGGCCAACGCCACCCTGATGGGCGCCGATGCCGTGATCTCGATGCGCTTCGACAGCTCCGAGATGGGCACCACCATGACCGAGATCGTGGCCTATGGCACCGCCGTCACCACGCGGGCCGACGCCGCGGCCCCGCAGCCGACGACCGAGTAGCGAACGTTCGATGGTCAACACGATTCGAGTCGTGGTCGGGGTGCTGGGCGTGGGGCTCATGATCGGCGGCCTGGCCGGCGTCGGCACCGGGGCGTGGGCCGATGGCCTGTGGGCGATGGTCGCCGGCGCGGTGGTGCTGGTGGCGGTGGCCCTGGAGCGCACCCGCTATCGATCCGAGGCGGCCGAGCACTCCGATGGCGCTCCAGGACCGGGCGGCGGAGAGCCGTCGGTCCCAGGAGCCCCGTTCCGTCCCACCGACGAGGTGTTCGTGGATCCGACCAGCGGCCATCGGCTGCGGGTCTACCTCAACCCGGCCACCGGCGAGCGACGCTACCACGCCGAGGGAGTGCGGAACCGCCCGTCAGGCTAGGCCGGGCGCGGGATGGAGGTCGCGAACCGGGCGCTAGGCGCAGTCGCCATCCGCCTGCGCGGCACGCCCGGCCGACATCTCGCCGGCGACCCGCTGCCCGAGGGATACGAGGGCAAAGCCCACCGCCTGGCGTGCGCCACCGTCCGACAGGCGCGCCTCGCGCATCGTCTCGAGCGCCACCTCATGGCGCCGGCCGGCGCCGACCGAGAGGGCCTGCAGATTCATCATCTCGAACATGGGTCTCTTCCTCCACCTGGCGGCCAGCCGCCGTTGTTCTTCCAGTCAAAGACTCTTCATCTCAAGACTGTCCCCCGCAGTCTAGGGCCGAGATCGTTTGATGTCAAGAGGCTTGACATTAAGAGTATGTGATGGCGATACTGTTGCCATGGACGTCACGCGCGAGCTCGCGGACGAGGATCGCGACAGCATCGACCGCATGCTCGCGGTGTGGACTCGCGAGATCCCGGGCCTCGATCGGCTGACGGAGGGGATTGTCGAGCGGATCGGTCTCCTGTCTCGGTACTTCAACCACTCCATGGAGACCACCCTGGCCGAGTTCGGGCTGGACCGGCGCACCTACCGCGTGCTCGGCAGGCTTCGTTACCAGGGTCCCCCGTACCGCCTCTCGGCGGGGCAGCTCGCGGAGGGGATGGGTCTCTCGAGCGGTGCCATGACCAACCGGCTGGACCGTCTGGAGGCCGCCGGCCTGGTGCGCCGCCTGCCCGACCCTGACGACCGGCGCGGCGTCCTGGTCGAGCCGACCGACGCAGGCCACGCAGCGTGGGACCGCACCGTCGATACACAGGCGCGCCGCGAGGCCCTCATCGCATCGGTCCTCAGTGCGGACGAGAAGGAGGGGCTGCACGATCTGCTGCGGCGCCTCATGCGCGCCTTCCCCGACGAGGTGCGCGAGGGTGCCAAGCACCGGAAGGTCCAGGAGCACGCCGCCGGTGAGTGACGGGAGCAGTGCCGGGCCCTAGGCCTTGATCCGGGACCCTTCCGGGTCGAACAGCGGCTCGGCGGCCACGCCGCAGCCGACCCACTCGCCGAAGATCTCGACCTCTGCGCGCTGCCCCACCTCGACCAGCGAGGGCGGCAAGTAGGCGTAGGCGATCGAGCGCTCCACGGCGAAGCCGTAGCCGCCGGACGTGACGCGCCCCACGATCTGGCCGTCAACCCGCACCGGCTCGTTCCCCAGGGCCACCGAGCGCGGATCGTCGATCAGCAGGCAGGCGAGCCGCTTGCGGGGCCCCGCCTCCTTCGCTGCGACGAGCGCCCCACGACCGACGAAGTCGGCCGCCTTGTTGAGCCGTACGGCGAAGCCCAGCCCCGCCTCGTACGGCGTCTCCTCCGGCGTGATGTCGCTCGACCAGACCCGGTAGCCCTTCTCCAGGCGCAGGCTGTCGATGGCCCGATAGCCCCCGGCCAGCATCCCCAGCGGGCGCCCCGCCGCCCAGAGCGTGTCCCACAGCTGCGCCCCGAACTCCATCGGGCAGTACAGCTCCCAGCCGAGTTCGCCCACGTAGGTGACCCGCAGCGCCGTGACCGGCACGTGGCCGACCGTGATCTCGCGGCTGGTCAGGTAGGGGAACGCATCGTTGCCCAGGTCATCGGTCGTGGTCGACTGCACGATCTGGCGCGACATCGGCCCCCAGATGCCGATGCAGGCGCGTGACGAGGTCGCGTCGCTGACCGTCACGCTGCCGTCGTCCGGGGCGTGCTTGCGGATCCAGCCCAGGTCGTGGTTTCCAAAGGCAGTGCCGGTGACGATGAAGAAGCGCTCCTCCGTCAGGCGGGTGACGGTGAAGTCGCACTCGATCCCGCCGCGCCGGTTGAGCATCTGGGTGTAGGTGATGCGGCCGACCGGCCGATCCATCTCGTTGTCGCACAGGTGCTGGAGAAAGGCGAGCGCCCCGGGCCCGGTGACCTCGATCTTGGCAAAGCTGGTCTCGTCGAAGAGGGCGGCCACGTTCCGGGTGGCGAGCGACTCGGCGCAGATGGCGGGCGACCAGTGCTGCCCGGCCCAGCCGCGTGGGCGGAGCGACTCGTCGCCGGCCGTGGCATTCGACTCGAACCAGTTGGGCCGCTCCCAGCCCGACTTCTCCCCGAAGGCGCAGCCGAGCTCCACCAGCCGCTGATAGGTCGGTGAGAGGCGCAGCGGCCGGGCGGAGGTGCGCTCCTCGTTCGGGTAGTGGATGTCGTAGTAGGTGGCGTAGTTCTCGGTTGCGCGCGCCAGCGTGTAGGCCCGTGAGCGGTACTGCGCCCCAAAGCGGCGGATGTCCATCTTCCACAGGTCGAGCTCCGGCTCCCCGTCGACAATCCAGTGCGCCAGCTGGCGGCCCATCCCGCCGGCACCGGCGATGCCATGGGCGCTGAACCCCGCCGCCACGAACAGGCCGCGCACGGCGGACTCGCCGAGAATGAACTCGTTGTCGGGCGTGAAGCCCTCGGGACCGTTGATCAGCCGGGTGATGCCCACCTCGTGCATCGCCGGCACCCGCCGCACCGCCCCGGCGCTGATCTCCTCGAAGCGTGGCCAGTCCGGGGCGAGGAGCTTCCCGTTGAAATCGGGCGGGATGCCGTCCAGCGACCAGGCGGCCGGGTTGCGCTCGTAGCCGCCCATCACCAGGCCGCGCACCTCGGGGCGGAAGTAGACCAGGTTGTCGGGGTCGCGCAGCTGCGGCAGGTCCGGCGTCACGCCCTCGATCGGCTCGGTGACAAGGTACTGGTGCGCGAAGGGGATGATCGGGACGGTGATCCCTGCCATGCGACCGATCTCGGGGGCGAACATGCCACCGGCATTCACGACCACCTCCGCGGCGATCTCGCCGCGATCCGTGGCCACACCGGTGACCCGCCCGCGCTCGACGCTGATGCCGGTCACCCGCGTCCGCGGCAGGACCGCCGCCCCGCGGCTGCGGGCGCCGGCGGCCAGCGCCTGGGTCAGGCCGCTCGGGTCGAGGTAGCCGTCGGTCGGCAGCCACGCCGCGCCCAGCACGCCGTCGGTGACCATCAGCGGGAACAGGCGCTGCGCTTCCTCGGCGCTGACCAGCTCCATCGGCAGGCCGTAGGACTTGGCCCAGCCCGCCTGCCGGCGCAGCTCCTCCATCCTCTCCGCCGAGGCGGCGAGGCGCAGCGAGCCCACCTCCCGCCAACCGGGATCGACTCCGGTCTCGAGCGCCAGTGCGCGGTAGGTGGCCACGCTGTCGACCATCATCCGGGTCAGGGTCGGGCTGGAGCGCAGCTGCCCCACCAGGCCGGCGGAGTGGAAGGTCGAGCCGCTGGTCAGCTCGGACCGATCGAGAAGGACAAGGTCGGTCCAACCGATGGCGGTCAGGTGGTATGCGATCGCCGCGCCTCCCACGCCGCCGCCGATGATCACGCAGCGCGCGCGCTCAGGCAGCGCCACGGCTCGATCAGCCACGCGCCGCCTCGCGCAGGTGCTCCTCGAAGACCGTGCCGGAGGCGTTGTGAAGCAGCCGCTCGAAGTGCCCATCGGCGTAGGCCACGAAGTCGACGTCGAGCGTGCTGATCCCCTGCTGCAGGACGCCCCACATCGCCTCGCGGAAGTCGGAGACGATCCGCATGAGGGTCAGCCGCGCCAGGCGCGCAGACCGAACCTCGCCCTCATAGGCCTCGAGCAGGATGGCATCCTCGTCGGCCGTCAGGTCGTGGTTGACGCTGAAGTTGCCGAGGTCGAAGAACGGGTCGCCCATGCCGGCGTACTCCCAGTCGACGATCCGGATGCGCGTCCCGTCGTCAATGAAGTTGGCGTTGAGCAGGTCGTTGTGGCAGGGGAGCAGCTCGATGGGTGCGTCGAGCAGCGCTCGCTCGATGCGATGCCCGACCGCGTGCGCCTCGTCCCAGGCCGCGGGCCGCGGCACGCCGCGCGAGGTCGCCAGGGCGAGGTATGCCTCGACGATCCGCAGCGGGACAAAGAGTCCCGGGATGGCGGGGCCACCGTGGATGCGGCGGATCGAGTCGGCCACGCGACGCAGCGTCTGCGGTTGGTGCACCTGCTCGAGGCTGACCGGCTCTCCCACGATGAAGCGGGTGACGAGATATCCCTCCGGCCGGATGAAGGCGGTCACTTCAGGCCCGACGCCGACCCCGGCCGCGGCCACCGTGGCCGCGTGCTCGACCTCGCGGCTGATCCCCAGCAGGTGCGTGTCGTTGCCGGCCAGCCGGATGACGTAGCGCTCCTTCTCGCCGGCCGCGACGATCAGGTAGTTGCGGTTGGTGATCCCGCCCGACAGGGCGGTGAGGGTCAGTTCCCGGCCGGCCGTCTCGGGGACGCGCTGCAGCGCGGCGACCAGCTGGTCGCGCAGCTCACCGCGAAGCTCCTCGGCGGATTCGTCGGCCACGGGTTCCCTCCTTGGGTGCCGGAGACGATAAACGAGCGGCCCGGCGCCGGGGCGCCGAGCCGCTCGCAGTCTGCGACGGGCTGCCGCCGAGGGCCTTACGCGATCACACGTTCCCCGGTCGCCAGGTCGGCCTCAACCCGATCCTCGCGACGGCCCTGGCCGGAGAGGACGTAGTAGATGATCCCGACCCCGAAGATGGCGACCACCACGACCTCGAAGACCGGCCACGCGGGCAGGCCGGTGAGCGTCTGGTTGTTCCACTGCAGGAAGGTGTTGATCGGTGGGTTGGTCCAGACGGCGCGCAGCGAGTTGCCGAAGGCACCGAACCAGTCGCTCTGCCAGAGGCCGATGTTGATGACCATCAGGCCACCCCACACCAGGGCCAGCACGTTGAGGATGGTGCCCCAGCTGCCGAGCTTGAACCAAGCGCCCTGGTGCGGCCAGCCCTTGCGCCGGGCGGACCACACGCCCCAGTTGCACATGAAGTAGCTGATGTAGATCAACCCGGTCGCGGCGATGGCGAGGTAGAAGGCGGCAAACGCCCCGGTCACGAAGAGCGGGATCGCCGCGATCACGCCAACACCGATGGCCGCATTGGTCGGCGTCCTGAATGTCTGGTTGACGTGTCCCCAGGTGGAGCCCAGCGGCATGCGCCGATCGCGCCCCATCGAGAAGAGGAGCCGGATGGTCGCTCCCTGGATCGCCAGGGTGCAGACGCAGACAGCAATCAGGATCACCAGCAGGTACAGCTTGCCCAGCGTGAAGTCGCCGAACAGGTTGGTGGTGAGGTTCTCGAGGATGGTGGTGGCGAACGGGAATCCAAACGCCTGGCCTTCGGCCACGGCCTTGCCGACGTCCCTGAAGGAGAGGTCGACGGCCAGCAGGAAGACAAAGCCGATGATCCCCGACAGCCAGATGGCGGACAGGACGCCCCGCGGCGCCTGGCGACCCGCGTCCACCGTCTCCTCGCCGAATGTTCCGGCCGTGTCGAACCCGTAGACCACGAACAGGGCCATGAACATGCCAACCAGGAAGACGGGGAAGTAGCCGTTTCCGTCGGACAGTCCGGCCGTGTACGAGGTGTCAAACAGCACGGACGGCGACTGGTGGTTGGCGAAGAAGAGCAGGATCAGGGCGAAGACCAGCATGCCCAGAATCTCGGCGGCCACGCCAAGGTTGTTGAGGAGAGCCAGTAGGCGGACGCCAACCGAATTGACCATGGTCGAAGCCACGAGGGCAATCAGGGTGATGAACGACCACATGCTCAGAAACGAGAGCGGACTCGGCTTGGTCAGGTCGATGTTGAAGAGCGGGCTCATGACGTACGGAACGGTCGCCGCGACCGCGGTGACCGTCAGGATGCCGGCCCAGAAGTAGGTCCAGCCGGTGAACCAGCCGAGCGTCTTGTTCGACAGCCGCTTCGACCACTGGTAGATCGAGCCGGCCACCGGGAAGTGGCTCGACAGCTCGGCGAAGTTCAACGCAACGAACGTCTGGCCCAGGATGACGATGAACCAGCCCCAGATGAATGGCGGTCCGCCGACCCCAATTGCCACGGCCTGCTGCGTGAACGACCCTGTCGACACGCTGATGTAGCTGAATGCCACCGCGAAGTTCGACAGGAAGCCCAGGCTCCGCCGCAGCTCCGGCTTGATGCCAAGCGATCGCAGGTGGGCGTCGTCACGGGCGATCTGTTCGCCGTGCATGGGATCCGCTGTCAAGACAGGTCCTCCTTCTCCATCACACAGGCGGGGCGTGAGCCTCCGTCAGGGAACGTGTCGCGGACGTCCTGGTCGCCGTCGGCGCGTTGGGCGGCCGGTCGGCCAAGACGTGCGGCAGCATAGGAGCGCCCCGAGCGGCACGTCAACGACTTTCTTTTGGCTCCTCGGGTGCAGCGCCGACGCGGTATAGGTGCGCGGACTCCGGCCGCGCGAGGAGGTCGGCGGCGATGCGCCGAACGGCCGCGCGCTGTGGTTCGTAGGGAAGGAGCTCGAGTGCTGCGCTCGCCGTTCCCCAGCGCCACTCGTCGTGCTCGTCGGACAGCACCGGGTCGGCCCGGTCGACGATCAGCGCCGCGAACGGCACGATCGTCTCGACCGTCCCGCGACGCGGCTTGTAGAGGTCGAAGATGGCATCCACGCTGAAGAGCGCCTCGGCCTCGAACCCGGTCTCCTCGCGCAGCTCACGGAGGGCTGTCAGGTGCGGCAGCTCCTCGGCCTCGATCCAGCCCGACACGCCCTGCCAGAAGGGCGGATCATCGGTCGCCACCCGATGCAGAAGCAGGAATTCCGCCTCACCCCTGCGGAGGCGGTAAGGCCACACATCGACGCCTGTCACGCGGTGGCCCGGCCAGCCCGTGACCCGGGTCTCGTTCTCGGTCACGCGGCCGATTGTAGGAGGCGGCTCCTATCATCGGTCCATGAGCGACCGACCGAGGATCGTGGTCACCCTGCATGGCCCGGAGCAGGCCGCTCTCGAGGAGCCGACCTGGGCGAGCTTCGAGGGCTACCTGGCCGCGGTGCGTCGAGCCGGCGGCGAGCCGCTCGCTCTCGACCCGACCGCGAGCGACGAGGAGCGAACGGCCGCGTTCGCGGCCATGGACGGGCTCCTGCTCCCCGGCGGCGCCGACCTCGACCCAGCCCTCTACGGTGAGCAGCCGCATCCTGCCGTGGCCGTCGAGGGGGCCCGCGACGACCTGGAGCTGGCCGCCTGGTCGGCGGCACGTGAGCGCGGCGTGCCGATCTTCGGCGTCTGCCGCGGGTTCCAGGCGATCAACGTCTTCTCGGGCGGCACGCTGGTGCAGCACCTGGAGGGTCACGACAGCCCAACTCACTCCCCGGAGGCGCATCCGCTGCACGTCGACCCCGCGTCGCGCCTCGCGGGGATCCTGGGCGCGATCGATCCGCTGCTGCGCACCGAGGTGAACAGCTACCACCACCAGGCGGTGCGTCCCGCCGACCTCGCCCCGGGCCTGGTCGCCTCGGGCCTGGCGCCGCACCATGACGGCGACCTGGTCGAGGCGCTCGAGGCGGCCGACCCGGGCGACTGGCTGGTCGGGGTCCAGTTCCACCCCGAGCGCCCGGAGTTCATCGGCCCCGAGTTCGAGCGGCTCTGGGAGGCGTTCGTGGACGCCGCGCGGAGCGCGGCTAGGTCAGGTCGACGAAGACGTTCTTGACCTCGGTGTACATCTCCAGGGCGTGCATCCCCAGCTCGCGCCCGATGCCGCTCATCTTGTAGCCGCCGAACGGAGCCTCGGTGTGCACGCTGCTGTTGGCATTGACCGATAGCACCCCGGCCTTGACCGCCTTGGCCACGCGCAGCGCCCTGCCGATGTCGCGGCTCCAGATCGAGCCCGACAGCCCATAGGGCGTGTCGTTGGCGAGCCGGATCGCCTCCGCCTCGTCGGCGAAGGGGATGATCGCCACTACCGGCCCGAAGATCTCCTCGCGCACGATGCGCATATCGGTGGAGCAGGCGTCGAAGATGGTCGGCATCAGGTAGGCGCCGATGTCGAACGGGTCGCCGGTCGGCGCCTCGCCGCCGTACACCAGCTCCGCCCCCTCCGACCGCCCGATCGCGATGTAGTCGCTCACCCGCTCGCGCTGCCGCTCGCTGACCAGGCTGCCCATCTCCGTCTTGTCGAGCGACGGGTCGCCGACGACCACCTTGCGCGTGGCGGCGGTGAAGAGCTCTACCGCGCGGTCGTGGACCGAGGCCTCGACGAAGATCCGGCTTCGGGCGCAGCAGTCCTGGCCGGCGTTGTCGAAGACCGCGTAGGGCGAATCGGCCGCCCAGCGCTCCAGGTCGGCGTCGGCGAAGACGATGTTCGGGCTCTTGCCGCCCAGCTCCAGCGAGACCTTCTTCACGTTGTTGGCGGCGAGCCGCATGATCTCCTGCCCGGTGGTCGTCTCGCCGGTGAAGGCGATCTTGCCGACCCCCGCATGCCCCGCCAGCGTGGCCCCGGCCGTGCCGCCCGGGCCGGTGATCACGTTGACCACGCCCGGCGGGAAGCCGGCCTCGAGGGCCAGCTCGCCGAGGCGCAGGGCCGTCAGCGGTGTGTAGCTGGCCGGCTTGAGGATGGCGGTGTTGCCCGCTGCCAGGGCCGGGCCGAGCTTCCAGCTGGCCATGTTCATGGGGAAGTTCCACGGCACGATCAGGCCGACCACACCGATCGGCTCGCGCAGGGTAAAGTCGAGCCCCGGCTTGGAGACGGGGATCGTCTCGCCGAAGAGCTTGTTGGCGGCACCGGCGTAGTACTCGAACACGAGGCTCACCGCCATGGCCTCGCCGCGGGCGCCGGAGATCGGCTTGCCGACGTTCTGGCTCTCGAGCTGGGCGAGCTCCTCGAGGTGCTGCTTGACCAGGCCGGAGAGCTTCTGGAGGGTGCGGCCACGCTTGGCGGCCGACCAGCTGGACCAGCCGTTCGGATCGTCGAAGGCCGCCTGCGCCGCTGACACCGCGCGGTTGACGTCCTCCGGCCCGCCAAGCGGGGCGCGGGCCAGGAGCTCGCCGGTGGCGGGGTTCATGACGTCGAAGGTCTGCCCGTCGGCGGCATCCACCTGTTCGCCGCCGATGATCATCTTCACGTTGCCGAGCGCCGGCGCTGTCACCGCGCGCGATTCAGTGGTCATGCAGGGTCACCTCAACCGGATCGGGAGACGGGATGATTCTAGGCGCTCGACGCCGCCGTCAGAACGATCGGTCACGGTCCGATCTTAGGGCTCCTGCCTCCTCGCGACCCCTCGCCTGCACAGGGGTGGATCGGCCCTAGAAGTAGTTGGCGCTGATGCCGCCGTCGATCACGAAGTGCGCGCCGTTCGTCCAGCGGGATTCATCGGATGCCAGGTACAGCGCCACGTTGACGATCTCCTCCGGCTTGCCGAAGCGCCCGGTCGGATTGCGTGCCAGGCGCAGCTGCTTGGCCGCCTCGTCCTTCAGCAGCCAGTCCATCAGCAGCGGCGTCTCGATCGGCCCGGGGCAGATGGCGTTCGAGCGGACGCCGCGCCCCCCGAACTGGACCGCGAGCGAGCGGCTCAGCGAGAGCACAGCCCCCTTCGAGGCGGTATAGGCGTCCTGCGGTACCGAGCACCCCAGCAGCGCGACGAACGAGCTGATGTTGATGACCGACCCAGAGCCCTGCTCGAGCATCTGCGGGATGGCGTACTTGCAGCCAAGGAAGACGCCCCGCACGTTGACCGCCATCACCCTGTCCCAGGTGGCGACGTCGGTGTCGATCACCGAGTGATCCGGCTCCGGCATGACGCCGGCGTTGTTGTACAGCACGTCGACCCGGCCATAGGTGGCGACCGCGTGGTGGACCATCGCCTTCGCATCGGCCTCGGCGCTGACGTCGGTGCGCACGAAGCTCGCCTCACCGCCCGCCTCGAGCACGGAGGCGACGGTCTCGTTGCCGGCCCGCTCGTCGAACTCGGCGACCACCACCTTGGCCCCCTCGCCGGCGAACATCTGGGCCGCCACCCGGCCCATGCCGCTGCCGGCCCCGGTGATGATCGCTACCTTGCCTTCGAGTCTCATCAGCCTCGCTCCATGTATCGCTCGCGGTCCCAGGGATGGACGACCGCGTCGTAGGTCTCCTGCTCCACGCGCGCCGCGTTGAGGTAATGGGCGACCACGTTGGCCCCGAAGATGTCGGCCGCCGCCTCGCTCTGTTCGAGCAGGCGGATTGCCTCGTGCAGGGCGCGCGGCATGCGGTCGCAGCCGGTCGCCACGTAGCCGTTGCCAACGTACTCGGCCGGCGGTTCGATCTCGCGCTCGATGCCGAGCAACCCGGCCCCCACCACCGCGGCGTAGGCCACGTAGGAGTTCATGTCGCCGCCGGGGAACCGGTCCTCCACGTGCAGCCCCGCCCCATCGCCGACGATCCGGAAGCCGGTCGTCCGGTTGTCCCGGCCCCAGACCACGTTGACCGGGGCCCAGGAGGCCACCGCGTAGCGCTTGTAGGAGTTCACGTTCCAGGCCCAGAAGATGGCCAGCTCACGGGCGTAGGCCATCATCCCGCCCAGGAAGTGGCGCATCGTCTTCGACATCCCGTAGGGCTCAGCCTTGGAGTCATAGAAGAGCGGCTTCCTGGCGGTCTTGTCCCAGAGCGACATGTGCAGGTGGCCACTCGAGCCGGTCCAGGTGTGGTCCGGCTTGGCCATGAAGGAGAGGCCGAAGCCGTTCAGCCAGGCGATCTCCTTGGCGCCGTGCTTGAAGATGACCGACTGGTCGGACATGTCGAGCACGTCGGTGTAATGGATGTTCACCTCGTGCTGGCCCGCCGCCGCCTCCCCCTTGCTGAACTCGACCGGGATCCCGGCGGCGGTCATCAGGTTGCGCAGCTTGCCGTGGATCGGCTCGCCCTTGGT
>JBGQCU010000046.1:0-13935 GCA_041495495.1 Candidatus Limnocylindria bacterium | reverse complement strand
CTCGGAGCCCAGGCATTCGTCGGCGCCGTCGAGCATCTCGCCAGCGTGGCTGGGATCGACCCCAGGATCCTGGCCCTGATCATCGCGCCGATCGCCACCGAGCTGCCCGAGCAGTCCAACAGCGTGCTCTGGGTTCGCTCCGGCAAGGACACCCTGGCGCTGGGCAACATCACCGGTGCGATGGTCTTCCAGAGCTGCCTGCCGACCATCCTCGGCATCCTGTTCACGGATTGGACCTTCGGTCCGCAGAGCGCACTGGCCTTCGCATCGGCCGGCGCTGCGTTCGTTTCGATCGCCCTCATCTTTGGGCTGATGCTGCGTCGGGGGCGGTTGAGCGCCTGGTCGCTGCTGCTCGGCGGCCCGATCTACGCGGCGTACGTGCTGGCGGCCCTGCTGCTGCCGGTTGGGGCCGCTGCCGTCCATTGAGCCGGCAATGGGGCTCGATCCGCGGTGGGCTCGTGACGGGCCGTATACTGGGGCGCCGATAGGTCGCCGCGCTTCGAGGCGTGGCTCGGCTGCTGAGGAGGTTGCGTTGCTGAAGCAGGGAACCACCACGGCCACCGCCGAGCCGGAGCGCACGGCCGGGCTGTGGGCCTTCTTCCATGGGGACTTCGTTCCGCTGGCCGACGCCAGGATCAGCGTCATGACACACGCCTTCAACTACGGCACGGCCGTCTTCGAGGGGATCCGCAGCTACTGGAACGCGGAGCAGCAGCAGTTGTATGGCCTGGACCTGATTGCCCACTACGAGCGGATCCATCGGTCCGCACGGCTCCTTCAGCTGGAGCTGCGGCACACTCCTGCGGAGCTCGTCGGGATCACCGTCGAGCTCCTTCGGCGTGATGGCTTCCGCGAGGATGCATACATCCGGCCGATCGTCTACAAGTCGAGCGAGTCGATCGGCGTACGACTGCACAACCTGGATTCCGACCTCACCATCTTCGCCGTGCCATTCGGCAAGTACATCGATACCGAGGCCGGCATCCGTGCCCAGGTGAGCACCTGGCGGCGCACCGACGACAACGCCATCCCGGCCCGCAGCAAGATCACGGGCTCGTATGTCAACGGCGCCTTTGCCAAGTCCGAGGCGCAGATGAACGGCTACGACGAGGCGCTGATGCTGACCCAGGAGGGCCACGTCAGCGAGGGGAGCGCGGAGAACCTGTTCATCGTGCGCGAGGGAATCCTGATCACTCCGCCCGGCAGCGACAACATCCTGGAGGGGATCACCCGGCGACACCTGATCACGGTTGCCGGCGACCTGGGGATCCCGGTCACCGAGCGGTCGATCGATCGCACCGAGCTGTACATGGCCGACGAGGTGTTCCTGTGCGGCACCGGCGCGCAGCTGGCCCCGGTGGTCGAGGTCGACCGGCGACCGATCGGCAGCGGCAAGGTCGGCCCGATCACCCGGCGCCTGCACAAGGTCTACTTCGATGCGGTCCGGGGTCGCTCCGACACCTACCGCGACTGGCTGACGCCGGTCTACTAACGACCGCACGGGCGGCCGTGCACGGCGGCCGCGAGCCAGACGAGGGGCCAATGTCCGAGGCGCGAATGCAGGACCGCTATCTCTGGCTGCAGCGACTGCTGGAGATGGTGCCCGGCACGGTCAGCTGGGCGATCATCGTCGGGCCGATCTGGCTCAGCTTCAGCTACCCCTGGCTGGTCGCCTATTTCGTGCTGAGCTTCGACTTCTACTGGCTCTGCCGTGCGCTCTGGTTCTCCGGGGCGGTGATCGTCGCATACCGGCGCATCCGCGACGTCCTGGCCACCGATTGGCGCGCTCGGCTGGAGACGCTCGACGGCGCCACGGCGCCGTCGTGGCAGTCGTACACCCACCTGGCGCTGATCCCGACCTACACCGAGCCCCACGAGACGCTGCGCCAGACCGTGCGCGCGCTGGCCGAGGCAGATTGGCCGACCGACCGCAAGATCTGCGCGATCATCACGCGCGAGACCGACGCTGGCGGGATCGCGAACGTCGCCGCACTGCGCGAGGAATTCGGCCCGGCCTTCGCCGATTTCCTCCATATCCTCGATCCGCTCGAGCCGGGGATCGTGGTCGGCAAGAGCAGCGCCATGGCCTTTGGCGGCCGGTGGCTGTATCGGCTCCTGGTGCGGGAGCGGGGGATGGACCCCAGGCTGCTGCTGGTGACCGACCTGGATGCCGATTACCGGGTCCATCCGAAGTACTTCAACTACCTGACCTGGGTGCACCTGAGCGATCCAAACCGCGAGACGCAGCTGTATCAACCGGTGCCGTACTTCCATAACAACGTCTGGGCGGCGCCCCTGCTGCTGCGCCTCTTCGCCGCGGTGCTGACCCAGCTGCAGATGTGGCGCAGCGTCCTGCCCGAGAAGCTTCAGAGCTTCGGCAGCTACTCGACCACGCTGCACCTCGTCCACGAGGTCGGCTACTGGGCGACCGACGCGATCCCCGAGGACAGCCGCTTCTACTGGAAGAGCTTCTTCACCTACGGAGATCGCTTCCGCGCGGTTCCACTCTTCATCCCGATCTACGGTGACGCCGTGCGCGCCAAGACCTACTGGCGCTCGCTCGTCGGCCAGTATCTCCAGGCCCGCCGCTGGGCCTGGGGCGTGACCGACCTGCCGTACGTGGTGCAGAACGCAATCGCCCACCGCGAGATCCCGTTCTGGTCCCGTGCGTGGCGGATCCTCAACCTGTTCGGTGAGCACATCAACTGGGCGATCGCGCCGTTCGTGGTCATCTTCGGGGCGACGGTGCCGATCCTCATCAACCCCGCCTTCGCCCGTACCACGCTGGGCCAGAACCTGCCGATCTACGCCTCCAGCATGCTGACGGTGGCGCTCTCGGCGCTGATCGTGCTGATCTGGGTCGAACATCGCATCGTCCCGCCCTTCCCGTCCGACTGGGGCTGGTTCCGCAGGCTGCTCGTCTTCGTCGGCTGGACCGGCCTGCCGTTCGTCGGTATCTTCTTCAGCAACCTGCCGGCGCTCGACGCCCAGACTCGGCTGCTCACCGGGCGCTACCTGGAGTACCGGGTCACGGAGAAGGTCTGACCGATGGCTGAGCTCACGACCCAGATCAAGCTCGTCCGGCTTGCCCGGGATCGGGTGCGGCTCGTTGCGGCGCCCGCCCTGCTCCTCATCGCGGCCGCCGGCGCGCTATCCGGCGCGCTCTTCGTCGCCGGGCCGGCCCGGATCGCGCTGGCTGCACTCGGCGTCGTGGCGGGGCTGACGGGGATCTACCTGCTGGCGCTCGTCTCGTCGTACCGCCTGCTGGTCGAGCCGGGTGGGCTGAAGCTGCGCTGGCTCGGCGGAGCGCGTCGCTATCGCCTCGTGCGCGGACAGGTGACGCGGGCCGTGGTCAGCGGGCAGGGCGCCGCCGCACTCCACCCGCGCTTCGGAGCGCTCGGCTGGGCGGTTGGACCCGCCATGCTGCGCGGCGAAGAGCCGATCGAGCTGATCCGGCTCTCGCGCAGACCTCCGTTGATCGTGGTCCCGACCGATCGCGGCCGGCTGGCCATTGCGGCCGCCGTTGAGGGTGACCTCCTCGCCGCCCTGACACATGCCGTGCGCCTCCAGGAGAAGGTCGACGAGGTCGCCTCCCGCCGTGCCATGCCCACCGCCGCCCCAGCCGCGGTCCCCGCTGCCACGCAACCGACCGCTCCGCGCGTCCTCACCGGCATCGAGAGGACCCTCATCGAGCAACGGCTGGCCGCTGAGCGTGCCGCTGCGCTGGCGGCGGCCCAGGCCGGAGGGGCAGTGGCGGCGCCGGAGGCGGTGCCCGAACCGGCGCCGATCCCCGTCGTCGCGCCGCCGCCGGCGGAACTCCCGCCCGTGCCGGCCCCCACACCGCGCGCGATTCGTCGCCGGGAGCGGGCTCGCTGGGAGCGGCCCGGCTGGCTGGCGCTGCCGGGTCTGTCGAGCGTGGTGGCGGCCACGCCGGTCACGCTTCCGCTGATTGGAGCGGGGATCGCCTGGATGATCGTCACGCTCACCGGGCGCCCGTCGCTGCCGGTCGCCGAGGCGCGCCTGCTGCTGGTGGCGCTGGCGCTGGTGGGCCCGGCGGGGGCGATCGGCGGGCTGATCGCGCGCGCCTGGTACCCGCGCCTCGGCGGGCTGGTGGTCGCAAGCGCCATCGCCGCGCTGGCGATGCTGACCCGCACGATTCTCGCCTAGCGCGATTGACAAGGCGGGCGTTGCGCTGCGACGATCCGCGCAATCGAAGAGGGCAATGACGGAGCCAGCGCTCGCGTCGAGGTCGAGCCAGCAGCGAGCCCGGATGGTGTGAGCGGGCGGTCTCGAGACGGCGGGTGATCTCTCCCGAGCCGGAGGTGCCAAGCGGCGCAGGCCGTGGGTAACGCTTCCCGGGCAGCCACCCGATACTGTGGCTCGACGAGTGGGTCGAGGTCGAGCGTCGGCATCGGTCAAGCGCGGGTGGTACCGCGGGGAGCCAGCTTCCCGTCCCGGATTAGGGACGGGTTTCTTGTTGTTGAGTGGAGTGACCGTGTTCAAGCCGGTGTCGAGCAAGCTGGATGTCCCGGCGCTGGAGCGGGATCAGATCGAGGTCTGGCGCGAGCGCCGGACGATGGAGCGCTACCTGGCGCGCAACGAGCGCTCCGAGCGACGCTTCAGCTTCCTGGACGGGCCGATCACCGCCAACAACCCGATGGGGGTGCACCACGCCTGGGGTCGGACCTACAAGGACCTGTACCAGCGCTACCACACGATGCTCGGCGAGCGGCAGCGCTACCAGAACGGCTTCGACTGCCAGGGCCTCTGGATCGAGGTCGAGGTCGAGCGCGAGCTCGGCTTCAACAACAAGCGCCAGATCGAGGAATTCGGGATCGATCGCTTCGTCGAGCTGTGCAAGGCCCGGGTCGAGCGCTTCGCCGCGCTCCAGACCGAGCAGAGCAAACGCCTCGGCATGTGGATGGACTGGGAGCACAGCTACTACACCAACAGCGACGAGAACAACTACACGATCTGGGCCTTCCTGAAGCGATGCCACGAGCGCGGCCTGGTCTACAAGGGGCACGACGTCATGCCGTGGTGTCCGCGCTGCGGGACCGGCCTCTCCAACATGGAGATCGCGACGGAGGGCTACCGCGAGATCCGGCACCTGTCGCTGACCATCCGCCTGCCGATCAGCAGCGCGGGGCACGAGGGCGAGGATCTCCTGATCTGGACCACGACTCCGTGGACCCTGTCGTCGAACGTGGCCGCTGCCGTGCACCCGGAGCTGACCTACCTGCTGGTCGAGGGCAGCGCTGGGCGACGCTGGTGGGTCTCCCGTGGCTCGCGCGAGCGCGTGGCGCCCGACGCGACGCTGATCCGGGAGGCGGCCGGTTCCGAGCTGGTCGGGCTGACCTACGACGGGCCGTTCGACGAGCTGCCGATCGCCGCCGGCGTCGAGCACCGCGTCATCGCCTGGGACGAGGTGAGCGACGAGGAGGGGACCGGGATCGTGCACATCGCCCCCGGCTGCGGACAGGAGGACTTCGCGCTCGCCAGGCGGGATGGGCTCGCGGTCCTCGACCCGATCGATGAGTTTGGGATCTTCCGCGACGGCTACGGCTGGCAGACCGGTCGCTTCGCCGGTGCCGTCGAGGATCCGTCGACCGACCTCGCCGCCGAGATCGCCGCCGACCTGGAGGGCAAGGGCCTTCTCGTCGCGCGCGAGCAGTACCTGCACCATTACCCGGTCTGCTGGCGCTGCGGCACCCAGCTCGTCTTCCGCCTCGTCGACGAGTGGTTCATCGCGATGGACCCGCTGCGCGCGCCGATCAGCGCGGTGACGCGTCAGATCACGTGGCTGCCGCCGGGAATCGGGCTCGAGGAGCGCGAGCTCGACTGGCTGCGGAACATGGGCGACTGGATGATCAGCAAGAAGCGCTACTACGGGCTGGCGCTGCCGATCTGGGCCTGCCTCGACTGTTCTGCCTGGGAGGTGATCGGCTCCCGCGAGGAGCTGCGCGAGCGGGCGGTCGCCGGCTGGGCGGAGTTCGAGGGGCACTCGCCGCACCGGCCGTTCATCGACGAGGTGGAGATCGCCTGCGCCGCGTGCGGGGGGCGGGCACGGCGGGTCACCGACGTCGGCAACCCGTGGCTGGACGCGGGGATCGTGAGCTTCAGCACCCTGGGCTGGAACACCGATCGCGACTACTGGACGCAGTGGTTCCCGGCCGACTTCATCACGGAGGGCTTTCCCGGGCAGTTCCGCAACTGGTTCTACGCACTGCTGACGATGTCGACGGTGCTCGCCGACGAGCCGATGACCCGGAAGATCCTCGGGTACGCCACCGTCCATGACGAGCACGGCGAGGAGATGCACAAGAGCAGGGGCAACGCCATCCCGTTCGACGAGGCGGCGGAGCAGATCGGCGCCGACGTCATGCGCTGGATGTACTCGGCGGCCAACCCGGCGGTGAACCTGAACTTCGGCTACGGGCCCGGCCATGAGGTGGTGCGGCGCTTCCTCCTGCCGCTCTGGAACAGCTACGGCTTCCTCGTCACCTACGCTCGCCTCGACGGCTGGACGCCCTCACGGAGCGACGCGGTCATCACCTCGGCGCGCACCCTGCTCGACCGATGGATCCTGTCGCGCCTCGATTCGGTGATCGGAGAGGTGCGGGCCGCGCTCGATGGCTACGACGCGGCAAAGGCGGCGCGGACGATCGAGGCGTTCGTCGAAGACCTCTCCAACTGGTACGTGCGGCGCAACCGGCGGCGGTTCTGGAAGGGCGAGCTCGACGAGGACAAGCGCGCCGCCTACGCGACGCTGCACGAGGTGCTCGCCACCGTTGTCCGCCTGCTGGCCCCCTTCGTGCCGCACCTCGCGGATGCGATGTGGGGCAACCTGGTGGCCGCGGTCGACCCCGCTGCGTCGGACAGCGTCCACCTCGCCGACTACCCCGCGCAGGTGGCGGGTCGCGCGTTGCCGGCGATCGACTCGGCGATGGAGGTCGCTCGCCAGATCGTGGCCCTCGGCCGGACGGCGCGTGCTGCATCGGGGCTGAAGACGCGGCAGCCGCTGGCCGCCGTGCGGGTCATGCTGCCGACCTCGGCCGGAGGCCGGCTCAGCCCGGACCCGGCGACCGCCGCCGAGCTGCGCGCCGAGATCCTCGATGAGCTCAACGCCAAGTCGCTCGAGGTGCTGAGCGACGCGTCCGAGCTGGTCGAGCGGACGCTCTATCCGCTGCTGCCCGTCATCGGCCCGCGCCACGGCGCGGCGGTCGGGGCGATCATGGCGGGCGCTCGGAGCGGCAGCTGGCGCATCCTGCCGGACGGGGGAGCGGAGGTCGGTGGAGTGATGCTGGCAGCCGACGCGTTCCAGCTTACCGGCCGGGCCCGACCGGGGCATGAGGTCGCCGAGGAGGGCGACCTGCTGGTCGCCATCGACACACAGCTGACTCCCGAGCTGGAGGCGGAGGGGCTGGCCCGCGAGGTCGCGCACCGGCTGCAGGGGCTGCGCAAGGCGGCCGGCCTCGAGGTGAGCGATCGGGTGGTGGCGTCGATCAGCGGTGACCCGGGCGCGGTGGCGCAGCTCGTCCCGCATCGCAACTGGCTGGCGGACGAGATCCTGGCCCTGGAGCTGACCGTCGGCGCCGAGACCGACCTCGGCCCATCCGCGACGGTTGAGGAGGTTGCGCTGGCGGAGGGCCGGCTGCGGCTTGCCGTGCGCCGCGCCTGACGCGGCGCATCGCGTACCATCGGCCGCATGAGCAGCGACCGGCAGCAGACGGGAAGAACGATGAAGGCCGCCGTCCTGCTGCTCACCGCACTCGGCATCCTGGTCGCGGACCAGCTGACCAAGGCCCTCGTGATCGCCAACGTGGCGCTCGGCGAGCGGGTCCACGTGCTGGGCGACCTTCTTCAGATCTGGCATGCCCAGAATCGGGGCGCCGCCTTCAGCCTCCTCCAGGGCGGCTCGATCCTGTTCGTGGTGGTATCGGTCCTCTCCCTGGGGATGGTCGCCTACTTCCACCGGAACCTGCGCGAGCGCGCCTGGTGGGTGCATCTCGTGCTGGGCGTGATCCTCGGCGGCACGCTCGGCAATTTCGTCGACCGCTTGCGCCAGGGGTACGTCACCGACTGGGCCTCTGTCGGCATCGGCGACCTGCGCTGGCCGACCTTCAACGTGGCTGACTCCTCGATCGTGGTCGGCATCGGCATCCTGGTTGTCTACCTGCTCGTGACCAACCCGGACCGCCGGGAGGCCCCGGTATGACCGACGGCGTGGCGGTCGGCGAGCGGGTCGTGACCGGGGCGGCGGGCCACGGCCGTTTCGACCTTGCCGTCAGTGCTGTGGCCGAAATCAGCCGCGCCCACGCCCAGCGCCTCATCTCGGACGGACGAGCCACGGTGGACGGCTGGCGCGGCCGCGCCTCGGACCGGCTGCGAGGCGGGGAGATGATCCGAGTCGAGCTCTCGGCGCCGGCAGACCCGACCCTGCACGGCGAGGCGATCCCGCTGCGGGTCGCGTACGAGGACGGCGACATCCTGATCGTCGACAAGCCGTCGGGCCTCGTCGTCCATCCCAGCCATGGCCACGCCAGCGGGACGCTGGTCCACGCGCTGATTGGGCGGGCCGAGGCACGTGGGGAGCAGCTCGGCTCGATCGCCGGTGTCGGGCGGCCCGGCATCGTGCATCGGCTCGACAAGGAGACGTCCGGGCTCATCGTCGTCGCCAAGACCGATGCCGCCCAGGCGAGCCTGATGCAGCAGTTCGGCGCACGCACCGTTGAGAAGGAGTACCTGGCGCTGGTGCGGGGCGAGGCCCCCGCGCCCCGAGGGCGCATCGAGGCGCCGGTCGGGCGCGACCCGCGAGACCGCCAGCGAATGGCGGTGGTTGCCGGTGGCCGCGAGGCCATCACCGAATACGAGGCGCTCGGCGCCGGGGGCGGCTATACGCTGGTCGCGCTTCACCCCCTGACCGGGCGCACGCACCAGCTGCGGGCACACCTTGCCTACCTGGGGTTGCCGATCGCCGGCGACCTGCGCTACGGCGGGGGGATCGGGCCGGGCGGCTTGGGGCGGCAGTTCCTGCATGCAGCGCGCATCAGCCTGCAGCGCCCGCATGATGGTCGGCGGCTGACGGCATGGAGCGAGCTCCCTGCCGACCTGTCCGCCTCGCTGGCCGCGAGCGGGATCGTGACCGACCGCGCTCCGGTCGGCATCGGTGCCGCAGTGGTGGAGGACGCGGGTTGAGCGCTGGTCGTCCGGCCCCCCGGCCTGCCAAGCGGCTCGTCTTTCCGAACCCGATGCTGGTGGTCGTCTCCGGGCCGTCGGGGGTCGGCAAGAGCACGATCGTCGCCGAGCTGGCGCGCCGCCACCCGCAGGTGGTCCCCATCGTGACCGCCACCACCCGTGAGCGGCGCGAGGGCGAGCTGGACAAGGTTCACTACCACTTCCTGACCGCCGCCGAATTCCAGCAGCTGGGGAATCGCGACGGCCTGCTCGAGCAGGCGGTCGTCCACGACCACTGGTATGGGACGCCGATCGACCAGGTGCGCGGCATCCTTGCCGCGGGGCGCGATGCGATCCTGACCATCGATCCGCAGGGGGCGCGCTCGGTTCGCTCGCACGTCCCCGATGCGCTTCTGATCTTCATCATGCCTCCGTCGATCGAGGACCTGGACCAGCGCCTGGCCAGGCGCGGCTCGGAGGACGGGCCGCAGCGGGCGCTGCGGCGACGCAACGCTGAGCTGGAGATGGCGGCGGCCGGCGATTACGACTACGCCATCGTCAACCAGACTGACCACCCCGATGACGCCGTGGAGCAGATCTGGGAGATCATCCAGGCCGAGGCCCGGCGCGACCCACCGCGGCGCGTCCAGGTCTGAGCGAGGTGGCCGAGGTGGCCGCCGAGGAGCCGGTGCGCGTCGCAGTCGAGGCGCTCGCCGACCGACCCGAACGAGCGTTCAGCTACTCCCTGCCGCCGTCGCTCGGAGAGCCCGTGCCGGGCTCGCTGCTGCTCGTGCCGTATGGTCGCCGCCTGGCCCTCGGCTACCTGCTCCCCGGCGCGCCGGATCTGGACCCGGGGATCGCGCTGCGGGCGGTGGAGGCGGTCGTGTCGGGGCCGATGCTGACCGCAGACCTGCTCTCGCTGGCCGAGGAGATCGCCGCCTACTACCGCGCCCCGCTGGGCACGACCATCGCGGCGATGCTCCCGCCCGGACTGGAATCCCGCCTCGATCGGCGTTGGACGACGCCGGATCCCAGCCTCGTGCCGGAGGTGCTGCGGACTGCATTCGCCGGTACCGACGAGATCTCCGACTCCGCACTGCGCCGGGCCCTCGGGCCGCGCTGGAACGCCACAGCCGAGCGGCTCCGGCGTTCAGGCGTCCTGGCCGGAGGCTGGACGCTGCGACCTCCGGAGCTCCGGGCGCGGCGCGTGCGGGTGCTGCGCCGCCTGCCCGGCGAGGCGGTCGCCTCGCGCGCGGCGCCGCTTCAGCGCGCGATCCTCGACGCCCTGGGCGACGCGGCGAGGAGCCTGCCCGACCTATCCGCCGAGATCGGCATCGACCCGGGATCGGTGCTCGCCGCCGCACGCCGGCTGGTGGCGCGCGGCGCGGCCGAGCTGGAGTGGAAGGTCGTCGAGCGGGACCCTCGAGCCCATCGGCCGGCGGGCCCTCCGCGCGGGCACCGGCTGGCCGCCGAGCAGCAGCTCGCCCTGCGCCAGATCGAGTCGCTCGACCCCGGTGCCGAGCTGCTGCTGCAGGGGGTCGCCGCGGCCGGCAAGACCGACGTCTACCTGGCCGCCCTGGCGTCGGTGCTGGCGGGTAGCGGCAGCGCCATCGTGCTCGTGCCGGAGGTCTCGCTGATCACCCAGCTGGCGGATCGGGTCGCCTCCCTGGTCGGCGACGAGCTGGCCGTGCTGCATTCCGGGCTCTCCGCCGGAGAGCGGCATGACACGTGGTGGCGCATCCTGCAGGGCGGGGCGCGCGTCGTGGTCGGGACCCGGATGGCAGCCTTTGCGCCGCTCTCCGACCTGCGCCTGATCGTGATCGACGAGGCCCACGATGGAGCCTACAAGGCCGATCGGACCCCTCGTTACGACGCCCGTTGGGTCGCCCGCCGCCGCGCGGCCCTGACCGGCGCCCGGCTCGTGCTGGGAACGGCCACCCCGGACGTGGTGACGGTCGCACGCGTGCGGGGTGGGCTCGTCGAGCGGGTGCGGCTCGTCGAGCGGCGCGTCGGCCGCGCGCCGGAGGTCGAGATCGTCGACATGCGGGCCGAGCTGGCCGACGCCAACCGCTCGATCTTCTCGCGTGCCCTGGCCGCCGCCCTGTCCGACCTGAGGCCGGGCGGCCAGCAGGCGATCCTGCTCATGAACCGGCGAGGCGCGGCGACGTTTGTGCTGTGCCGCGATTGCGGCGAGAGCCTGCGCTGCCCGGACTGCGACCTGCCGTTCGTCTTCCACCTGGCCGGGGCGCAGCTGCGCTGCCATCACTGCGGCCGCAGCGCCAGCCCGCCGTCGACCTGCCCGCACTGCGGGAGCCACCGCATCCGCTACTTCGGTGCCGGCACGCAGCGGGTCGAAGCCGAGCTGCGCGCCCGCTTCCCGCGGCTTCGGATCTCGCGCCTGGACTCGGACGCGCTGGCGGCACGGCGCGGCTTCGAGGCGATCTACGACGATTTCCGCGACGGACGGGTGGACGTCCTGGTCGGGACCCAGCTGGCCGCCAAGGGGCTGGACCTGCCGAACGTGACCCTTGCCGCGGTTGTCGCCGCCGACGTCACCCTCAACCTGCCGGACTACCTTGCCCCGGAGCGGACATTTCAGCTGCTGGCCCAGGTCGCCGGACGCGCCGGCCGCGGTCCGCTGCCCGGCCGCGTCCTGATCCAGACCTATGCGGGCGACCACTACGCCATTCGCGCCGCCGCCCGCCTGGATGTCGATGGCTTCGCCGACCAGGAGCTGCGACGGCGCCGGCTCCTCGGGTACCCGCCGGCCAGCGTTCTGGCACGCCTGCTTGTGGCCGATCCGGATCGCGGCCGAGCGGAGGCGCGCGGACGGGAGGCGGCCACTGCCGTGGCGGTGCCCGGGGTGCAGATCCACGGCCCGCTGCCGTCGTACGTGCCGCGCCGCGCCGGCCGCTGGAGATACCAGGTCGTGCTGCGTGCCGACGATGAGGCGAGGCGCGCCGAGGCCCTCGAGCGGGTGCCGGCCGGGGTCGCCATCGACGTCGACCCGGAGTCGCTGCTGTAGAGCGCCTCCGATCGAGCCAGGTCGATCACCGCATCGAGATCGGTACAATGCCGGCGTGGCCACCCGTCCGATCCTGACCGCCGAGGAGCCGATCCTGCGCCAGCGCGCCAGGAAGGTGACGCATTTCGACGCCTCGCTGCATCGGCTGCTGGAGGAGATGGTGGAGACGATGCGCGACGCGCCAGGGATCGGCCTGGCCGCCAACCAGATCGGGGTCCCGCTCCAGGTCGCTGTGATCGAGCTCGAGGAGAAGGTGACCGAGCTGATCAACCCCCAGCTGGTGCGCGCCTCCGGCGAGCTGATCGACTGGGAGGGGTGCCTCTCCATCCCCGGCTTCGTGGCGGAGGTGAAGCGGCATGCCAAGGTCACGGTGAAGGCGCGCGACCGTCACGGCAAGGAGTTCCGGGTGAAGGGCGAGGAGCTCTTCGCGCGGGCGCTGCAGCACGAGATCGACCACCTGAACGGGACCATGTACATCGACTCCCTCGATTCGCTCGAAGAGCTGGTTCGCGTCAGCGACCGCACGAGCGAGGTGGAGGAGACGACGACCGCGGGCATCTAGTGCCGACGCTCGGCCGCATCATCTTCCTGGCCACCGGTCCCTTCGGCCTCCCTCTTCTTGCGCGCCTGCCCGCCCGTTGCGACGACCTGCTGGTGGTAAGCCAGCCCGATCGGCCAGCCGGCCGCGGCCTGCGCACGCGTCCGTCGCCGATTGCCGGGTGGGCCCGCGAGAACGGGCTTCCGGTCGAGACCCCGCGACGGCTCCGCTCCGAGGAGGGGCGGGCTCTGCTGCGCGGGTTCGCCCCCGACGGCCTGCTGTTGGCTGCGTACGGGCAGCTCGTGCCAGGCGACCTGTTGGCGGTCGCGCCGCGGCCGCCGCTCAACGTCCACCCCTCGCTCTTGCCGCGCCATCGCGGCGCCGCGCCGGTCGCCTCCACCATCCTCGCCGGAGACGCGGTGGGGGGCGTCTCGCTGATGGTCATGATTCCCGAGCTGGACGCCGGCCCGATCGTGGCCCAGTGGCGCGTGCCGCTCACTGGCCGCGAGACGACGCCTGAGCTGGAGACCCGGCTCGCCCAGCTCGCGGCGGATCTGGTCCCGCCCGTGCTGGAGCGCTGGGCGGCGGGGGAGACGGCGGCCGAGCCCCAGGACGAGCGCGAGGCCACCATGATCCGCCCGTTCCGGCGGTCTGACGGGTGGATCGATTGGCGCCAGAGCGCGGTCGCGATCGACCGCCGAGTTCGCGGGCTGCAACCCTGGCCCGGCGCCTGGACCACCCTCGACGGGCGGCGGCTGCACATCCGGGCGGCGCACCCAGTGGCGGGCGTCGATGGCCCGTTGATCGGGGCGCTTCTCCCCGGCGAGTGGCCGTTGGTGGCCTGTGGCCAGGGCGCCCTGGCGCTCGAACTCGTCCAGCCGGAGGGAAAGGCGGTCATGGCCGCCGACGCCTGGCGTCGCGGCCTGCCGCGCGAGCATGTGCTGCTGGGCGGCGGAGCGCCTCCGGCGTAGCGCCATCTTCACCTCGCCTTCATCGGGCTGAAAGGGAGGCTCGTTTATACTCGGCGCGCTCCCAAGGAGGTAGCAACAACAACCATGGGTGGTTTCCTCCCGTACATCCTGCTGGTCATGCTGCCGAGCATCGCCATCACCGGTTGGGCGGCCTGGCGCGTTCGCTCGACCTATGCCCGCTGGTCGAAGGTCGATTCCGGGATTGACCTGTCCGCGTTTGATTT
>JBGQCU010000045.1:0-14177 GCA_041495495.1 Candidatus Limnocylindria bacterium | reverse complement strand
GATGACGCCGGGATCGAGGTGATGCACCTCGGAGATCAGCCACTGCCAGAAGGCGACCGGCTTGGTGTGCGGGTTGTCGACCCGGAAGATGCGGACGCCGCGGCCGACCCAGGTCAGCACGACCTCCAGCCAGGCGCGCCACAGCGCCTCGCGCTCGGCGGCGACCGGCCCCGTGAAGTTGAAGGGGTAGATGTCCTGGTAGCGCTTGGGCGGGTTCTCCGCGTACTTGATCGTGCCGTCGGCGGCGTGGCTGAACCACCCGGGGTGCTCGGCGACCCAGGGGTGATCGGGCGAGGCCTGCAGGGCCAGGTCGAGCGCCACCTCCAGGCCGTGCGCCTCGGCCGCGCGTCGGAAGTGTTCGAAGGCCGGCAGCCCGCCGAGCTCCGGGGCGACCGCGGTATGTCCGCCTCCGTCGCTGCCGATCGCCCACGGCGACCCGGGATCTCCGCGGCGGACGGCGAGGGCATTGTCGCGCCCCTTGCGGTTGGTGCGCCCGATCGGGTGGATCGGCGGCAGGTAGACGATGTCGAAGCCCATCGCGGCGATCCCCGGCAGCCGCCACTCCGCCTCGGCCAGGGTGGTCGGGGTGGGGTGGGCCGGGTCGCGGCCCTGTGACCGCGGGAAGAGCTCGTACCAGGCCGAGCAGCGGGCCTTCTCGCGGTCCACCATGAGCGGCAGCTCGCGAGCGTAGCGGGTCGCAGCGCTTCGGTCCGGATTGCGGCGTGCCGCCGACATGACGGCCTCCCCGCTGAGCGCGGCGGCCCGCGTTGGCTCAGTCCGCGCGCGGCCCTCGCGCGCCATCGCCTCGCCGATCAGTCGCGCGTCGGCGCCGCGGGTGCGCGCCATCGTCTCTGCCAGCAGGGCTCGCCCCTCGGCCAGCTCGGTGACGATCGACACGCCGGCATCCAGCTTCCGCTTCATCCCCTCTCGCCAGGTGCCGATGGTGTCCCGCCACGCCTCGATCGTGTACCGATGCGGCGCGTTGTCGGCCAGCCGCGCGGTCCCGCTCCAGCGGTCGTTGTCGACCAGCCGCATGGGGGTCTCGCTCCAGGCCGATGCGTCCTCGCGGCGCAGGAGAAGGACGGCGTCCAGCAGGTCGTGGCCCTCGGCGAAGATGTCAGCGCTGACGCGCAGGTCGTCGCCCACCACCCGCTTGACCGGGTGCTCTCCGCAGTCGAGCTCCGGGTCGACCGCCTCGATCACGATCGATCGGCGCGTGCCGATGGCATCGGCCCCCGGCTCAACGGCCGAGAGTGCCGACTCGGCGGCGCGCTTGAGGATCGATCGGGTGGTCGTCATCGGTCTCGGGCGCAACCGTACCCCATCCGGCGGGGGCCGCGCGATCCGGGGGCGGCCGCAACCGCCCGGCGCTCGCCGGGGTAGTCTGTGGCGAAATGCGCGCCACCCGCGACCCGATCCGCGGCCTCGTTGCCACCCTGCTGGCCACCCTGGTCCTGGCCGCCTGCAGCTCGCCGACGGGCAGCCCGAGCCCCTCGTCGACCTCGTCCGCCGGCGCATCTTCCTCGATCTCCGCTGGGCCATCGCTGGGGTCCGCAGGCGCCTCGTCCAGCGCCGCGCCGACCGCCAGCCCATCGCCGACCGCATCGCCGGTCGTCACCCCGACCGCGAGGCCGACCGCGGTGCCGACGGCGGTGCCCATCGCCACTCCCAAGCCGGCAGCCACCGGCCCCGATCACCTCGTGGTGGAGCCGATCGCATCCGGCCTGAGCGATCCGATCGGCGTGACCAATGCCGGCGACGGCAGCGATCGGCTCTTCGTCGTGCAGCGCGGTGGGCAGGTGCGGGTCATCGACGCCGACGGCACCCTGCGCGCTGCGCCGTTCGTTGACATCTCCGGTCGCATCATTGCCGGCGGCGAGCAGGGCCTGCTGGGACTCGCCTTCCACCCCAACTTCGCCGCCAACGGCCGCCTCTTCGTCGACTACACCCGTGCCGGGGACGGCGCGACCGTCATCTCGGAGCTGACCGCCTCGGCGGACCGCGGCAGCGCCAACCCGGCCAGCGAACGGATCCTGCTGACCATCAGCCAGCCGTTCGCCAACCACAACGGCGGCCAGATCGCGTTTGGGCCGAATGGGTACCTCTACATCGGCATGGGCGACGGCGGTTCAGGTGGTGACCCGCAGGGCAACGGCCAGAACCGCCAGGCGCTGCTCGGCAAGATCCTGCGTCTCGACGTCGACGGGGCGCATGCCGCCGGCAAGGAGTACGCCATCCCGAACAACAACCCATATGCCGCCGGTGGCATCTCGCCGGGCGCCGGCCTGCCCGAGATCTGGGCCTACGGCGTGCGCAACCCATGGCGCTTCAGCTTCGACCGCGGCACCGGCGACCTATACATCGGCGACGTGGGACAGGGCAGCTGGGAGGAGGTCGACCGCCAGTCGGCCGGCTCGCGCGGCGGCGAGAACTACGGCTGGAACGCCTTCGAGGGGCGGCACTGCTTCAGCAATTGCAGCGGAGTCACATACGTGCCACCGATCGTCGAGTACGGCCATGCCCTTGGCTGCTCGATCACCGGCGGCTACGTGTATCGCGGCTCGCGCCAGCCCGCCCTGAAGGGCTTCTACCTCTTCGGCGACTACTGCTCCGGCACCATCTGGACGGTGCCCGCAGCGGCCGGCAACCAGACGCCCAAGGCGGTCAGCAGCACCGGCCTCTTGATCTCGTCCTTCGGCCAGGGCGAGGACGGGGAGATCTACCTGGTCGACCTGGGCGCCGGCGGCCTGTACCGGGTCGTGATCGGCTAGCTGAGCCCTGTCGCTACAGGGCCCCGAGGGCGCGCAGGCTGACCCACCGCCCATGCCCGATCACCATGTGATCGAGCAGCTCGATGTCGAGCAGCCGCCCGGCCTCGCCCAGCTCGCGCGTGATGCGCAGGTCCTCGGCCGATGGCGAGGGATCGCCAGACGGGTGATTGTGGACGACCACCAGCGCAGCCGCGTGGCGCTGGACCGCGTCACGGAAGACCTCCCCGATCCGGACCGGTGAGCCGGCCAGGTTGCCGGCGTACACGGTCACCATGCCGATGACCGTGTTCTTGGTGTTCAGCAGCACGGTCCGCAGCTCCTCGCGCGGAAGGTGACCCATCGCCGGCATCAGCCGCTCGGCGAGGTCGGCCGGCGATCGGACGCGCCAGCCGGCCGCCGGCCACGAGGTCACCACGCGGCGGCCGAGCTCGACCGCCGCCAGCAGGCAGGCGGCGCGGCGCGGCCCGATCGGCAGCAGCTCGCCCATCCCGACCCCGGCCAGGCCCGGCAGCCCATCCGGCTCCAGCAGGGCACGCGCGGCGAGGCCTGCCTCGCGTCCGCCGAGCAGCACCGCCAGCAGCTCATCATCGCCCAGGGCGCCGGGGCCGAGCCGCGCCAGCGTGGCGATGCTGGAGGCGACTCTGGCCGTCGGTCGGGGCCGCGGGTCGGGCACGGGCATCGGTCGGAGGACGGCGGACACGTGAGCGAGGCTAGCGATCGCGGCTCACCGGCCCATTACCGGTGGCTTATCCGGCTCAGGTCGGCAGCGGCAGCATCCCCTGCCGCGCCAGCAGCGCGATCACCACCGAGATCGCGTTGAACGCACCGTGCATCACCATCGTGGCCGGCAGGCTGCGGGTCGATCGGTACACCACGGCAAGGGCCACGCCCAGCGCGAAGATCGGGACCAGCGAGAAGAGGCTGGCATGAATGGCCGCGAACAGCGCGGCCGAGCCAAACAGGGCCGCGCGCGGCCCGTATTCGCGTTGCCAGGCGTTGAAGACCACGCCACGGAAGAAGAGCTCCTCGGCCACGGGCGCAACAACCACGACCGCGAGCAGGAGCACGGTCGGATCACCTCGGCCCAGCACCTCTTCCACCAGGCCCGTCCCCTCCCTGAAACCGATCGCCTGCAGGACGACCGCCGCAAGGGCGGCGAGCAGGGTCGCCCCGATCCAGGCCGGGATCGCGACCAGCAGCCCGATCAGCAGGCTCCTCCCCAGCCCGGACGGTGGCGCCAGCCGCAGCCCGGCGAGGGCCCTGGGCACGACCACCAGCCCGCCGGTCACGGCCAGCAGCCCCATCTGGGTGGACGTCAGCAGGAGGAGCGTCCCGCCCACGGACAGGGCCCCGCCGTTCACGAGCGCCGCCGCCGTGCCCGCGGCGCCGAGCGACAGGACGGTGCCGACGATGACGGCCAGCATGAGGAGGACGAAGATCGCAGGCCCGCGGTAGCGCTCTAGGGGGAGGGCGGCACGCACGATCAGGGAGCGGACCGTATTCATCACCAGGCCGACGATCAGCATCAGTCCGCCCAGGCCGAGCAGGAGCAGCGGACCGATCAGGCGTTGCACGCTCTCGGGGGTCTGGTCGGCCGACAGGAGGTCCGGGGTGCTGAGGATCGCAACGACGGGGAGCAGGAGGCCGACCGCGATGAGGGCGACCGAGATCAGCTGGAGCGCGCGGTGCCGGCCGAGGATCTCGCGGTCAGGCCGCGGCTCGTCCAGCGGCGAGCCGGGATCAGGGGTTGGAGGCGGGACGGAGTCCAGGTTCGGCACCCAGGTCGCCGGCGCGCCCCGCCGGACGCGCCGAAGCACGGCGCTCGATCACGCGTTCAGCGGGAGGTGCGGCAGCGCGCTGGAACTCGTTTCCGCAGAAGGCGCACAGCTGCCACTCCGGATCGGCCAGCCGGCTGCACGATGGGCAGACCCGGTGCAGCCGGGTGCGGCAGTTGGGGCAGACCAGCCAGTCCGCGTGCACCCGGTCGCGACAGACCGGGCAGAGCTGGTTCTTCTCGACCTCTGCCAGCAGCGACTCCTCGGCCAGCGAGCGCTCGTACACCTCGGCCAGCGACTCGCGCGGGCGAACGATGAGGTAGAGGACCACCGCGAACAGGAAGAGGAGCGGGGTGAAGAAGATGATCAGCGCCGATGCGAAGTACGGCAGGATCGGGTTCTCGGAACGCGCCTGCATGTCACGGAAGGCCCAGTAGGCGGTCCCCAGCCACAGCAGGACGACGTAGATGACGATCAGGGTGCCCGCCGTCTGGACCAGCGGGTTGGTGATGAAATCGTTCCAGATCTTCCCCGGATCCGGCAGGCCGTCTGGCATGTGAGGAGCCTCTCTGAGCTACCGCCGCGCGCGGATCGGCGCTGGCGACGCGCCGGTCATGCTAGCAGATAGGCGTGCAAGCACCGCCACCAGGGTCTGGTGCTCGACCGCCAGCACGCGCTCGGCGAGCTCTGCCACGCTCTCCCCGGGACGCACCGCAAGGCGCACCTGCTCGATGCTGGGCCCGGCGTCGAGCATTGGCGTCACCTCGTGGATGGTCACGCCCGTCTCCGTGTCGCCTGCGGCCAGCACCGCGGCATGCACGGCCAGCCCGATCATGCCCCGGCCCCCGTGGCGCGGCAGGAGCGAGGGGTGGATGTTGATGGTGCGGCCCTCGAACGCGGCAAAGTAGGCTGGGCGCAGGACCTGGTCGTAGCCGGCCAGCAGCGCCAGCTCGCAGCCCGCTCCGGCAAGGGCCTGACCGATCGCCGCGTCCCGCGCCTCTGCGTCTCCGAAGTCCGAGAGGGGCATCAGGCGCCACGCCACGCCACGCCGCGCCGCCACCTCCAGGGCTCGGATGCCCGGCCGGTTGGCAATCACCAGGGCCGGCTCCACCGTCGGCAGCCGCCCATAGGCCACCGCATCCAGGACCGCCTCCAGGTTCGAGCCGCGGCCGGAGACCAGGATGCCGAGCCGCATCGGCCTAGGCGAATGCGACGCGGGCGGACCCCGGCGCCACGGGAACCACGGTGCCCACCCGGCGGGCCTCCGGGAGGGCCGTCTGCGCCACCTCGACCAGCTCGGGCCGGACCACACAGGTGAGGCCGATGCCCAGGTTGAAGGTGCGCACCATCTCCTCGTCGCTGACGTCACCGCGCTCCTGGATCAGGCTGAAGATGAGCGGCACGGGCCACGATCCCAGCTCGACCTCGACCCCCAGGCCGGGGGGCAGGGTGCGCGGGATGTTATCGACCCAGCCGCCGCCGGTGATGTGCGCGAAGGTCAATGCGTCGCCGCCTGCGCCACGCAGTGCCCGGCGCAGGATCCGGATCTCGTCGAGATAGGACCGATGCGGCTCGAGCAGCTCCTCCCCGATGGTCCGCTCCAGTCCTGGCGCCGTGCGGCGCCAGTCGTCCTCCCCGAAGACGCGCCGCGCGAGCGAGTAGCCGTTGGTGTGCAGTCCGCTGGACGGCAGGCCGAGCAATGCGTCGCCGCCGCGCACCCCCGCGCCGTCGATCACGTCGGCGTGGGCCACCACGCCCACGATGAAGCCGGCCAGGTCGAAGTCGTCGCCGTGGTAGAGGTCCGGCAGCTCGGCCGTCTCCCCGCCGACGAGGGCCACGCCTGAGGCGACGCAGGCGTTGGCGATCCCCGTCACGATCTCTGCCGCCACCTCGGCATGCAGCTTGCCGACCGCCAGATAGTCCAGGAAGAAGAGCGGATCGGCGCCCTGCACGGCGATGTCGTTGATGCAGTGATGGACCAGGTCGATCCCGATGCTGTCGTAGCGCCGCAGCGCGATGGCCAGCTTCAGCTTGGTGCCGACGCCGTCGGTCGAGGCCACCAGCACCGGGTCCGGATGCGTGCTCGGGTCGAACCGAAAGAGGCTGCCGAAGCCGCCGACCCCGCCCATCACCGCGGGCGTAGCGGTCGTCGCCGCGGCCCGGGCGATCAGGTCGACCGCGCGGCGCGCCTCCTCGACGTCGACCCCGGCGGCCCGGTAGCGGTCACCCACCGTGGTCAGCCCCGCTCGAGCGCGAACTTGTCGACGTCGAGCGGCACGTCGACCGGGTAGTTGCCGTCGAAGCAGGCGGTGCAGTGGCGGCGCTCATCACCGCCGACGGCGGCGAGCAGGCCCTCCTGGGACAGGTAGCCGAGCGTGTCGGCCCCGATCTGCCGTCGGATCCCGTCGAGCGACAGGTTGGCCGCGATCAGCTCGGCGCGGCGGCCGGTGTCGACCCCCATGTAGCACGGGTAGCGCATCTGGGGCGAGTGGATCCGGACGTGGACCTCGCGCGCCCCCGCCCGCCGCAGCATGGCCACGATCGGGCCGGTGGTCGTGCCGCGCACGATCGAGTCGTCGACCACCACCACCCGCTTGCCGGCGAGCACCTCGGGCAGCGGGTTGAACTTCAGCCGCACCGACGCCTCGCGCGAGGTCTGGCCGGGCTGGATGAAGGTGCGCCCGACGTAGCGGTTCTTGATCAGCCCCTCGCGGAATGGGAGGCCGGACTGCTCCGCATAGCCGATGGCGGCCGGGATCGCCGAATCGGGAACCGGGATGACCAGGTCGGCGTCGGCCGGCTGCTCGATCGCCAGGCGGCGGCCCATCCGCAGCCGGGCCTCGTACAGCAGCCGCCCGCCGATGACGCTGTCCGGCCGCGCCAGGTAGACGAACTCGAAGACGCACAGGCGCTCGCGGGCGTCGCTCGCCTCGGCGCTGACGCCCGGCCGCGACGCGTGCACGCCGTCCTCGTCGATGGTCAGGATCTCACCCGCCTCGACGTCGCGCACGAAGGTGGCGCCCATGGCATCCAGGCCGACGCTTTCGCTGGCCACCGCCCAGCCCATCGGTCGCCCCTCGGCATCATGCAGGCGGCCGAGCGCCAGCGGACGGAAGCCGACCGGGTCGCGTGCCGCCACCAGCGCCCGTGGCGTCAGCATGGTGAAGGTGAAGGCACCGGCGGCCCGGTGGAAGGCGTGCTCGACGCGCTGCGCCCAGCTTCGCCCGGGTGCGTGGGCGATCAGCTTGGCCAGCACCTCGGTGTCGCTGGCGGTGACGAACTCGACCCCCTGCTCGGTCAGCGCGTCGCGCAGCCAGGTTGCGTTGGTCAGGTTGCCGTTGTGCCCCAGCATCAGCTCGCCGAGCTCGCTGTCGGCGTAGACCGGCTGAACGTTGGGCAGGCTGTTCGAGCCCGTGGTGCTATAGCGGGTGTGCCCGATCGCCAGGCGCGCGGCATGCCCGCCGGCGAGCCCGTCCTGATCGGCCTCCAGGCGGGCCAGGGTCTCCTCGTCGAAGACCTGGCCGACCAGCCCAATCCGCTTGTGTAGCGACAGCTGCGCGCCGTTCGAGACGGCGATCCCGGCCGACTCCTGCCCGCGGTGCTGGAGCGCATGGAGCCCGAGCGCGGCAAGGTGCGCGACCGGCAGGCCAGGGGCGTAGACCCCGACCACGCCGCACTCCTCGCGCGGTCCGTGTGGCTCGTACAGCGCGAGCTCGGAGAGGTGCATGCCCGCCTTGGGTGAAGCGACCGGCAGGGCGGTCCGTCGCACCGTGGTCAGCGTGCGAGGGACGGTCGGGGCACGTGCGGATGATACCGGAGCCGCCGGCGGCCGGACGCCCGACTCGAACCAAGGTACGGGCCGCGTACGACCCCGCACCGCACTCGCGCGTCATCCGCCCCGGCGGGGTGGCCACCGGCCGGATTGGGGTGACGATCAGGTCATGGCAGCAGGGCGGGACGCGGGCCATGCTCGGATGGTCGATCTGGCATCGCAGGAGTGGACGGTTCATGTTCCGACTCATCCGGGCGGTTGGCTTCCTGGCCCCGGTTCCGGTCGTCCTGCTGGCGATGATCGGCTACGCGGTGGTGCCGGGCGCCGACCCACAGCAGCGCTTCCTGCTCGGAGCTCTCACAGCCCTGGGGGCGGCGGGCGGCGCGACGCTCATGGCACTCGCCTGCTGGAGCTACTTCGGCTGGCGGCTGGGTCACCTCGCGCAGGTCCTGGAGGCGACCCTGGACACGGACCGCCCGATGCGACAGCGCGTGGCGGGCACGCGCGCCGAGCGACGGCTGGCGAGGGCCTTCAACGCCGCGAGCGGCGCGTTCATGCAGGTCGAGGCGCGGGCCGCTCACGACCGCCTCACGGGGGTGGCCAACCGGGAGACCCTGCTGACCACGCTGACCACCGAGATCGAGCGTGCCACGCGCCACCACAAGTGGCTGTCGGTGGCCTTCATCGACATCGACCGCTTCAAGCCGGTCAACGACACCTATGGGCACCACACCGGCGATGCCGTGCTGCGCCAGATCGCGGGCCTGATCAGCGACAACATCCGGGCCAGCGACCTCTTCGGTCGATATGGCGGCGAAGAGTTCATGCTGATCCTGCCCGAGACGACCCCGGAGGATGCCACCGTCCTGGCCGAGCACCTGCGCGGGCTGGTGATGGAGCACCCGATGCTGGTTGCCGCGCAGCCGCCGCTGCGGGTCACCATCAGCATCGGGGTCGCCGGAGACGTCGGCTCCCAGCTGCAGGCCGATCGGCTGGTCGACCAGGCCGATGCGGCGATGTACGCGGCCAAGTCGCTCGGGCGCAACCGGACCTACCGCTACCGGGCGGTCGACGACAACGCCCCGGTGCGGCGCGCCCCCATCTCGGCCGAGCGGCGGGCCGCCGCCACGGCGATCGGCCAGTGGGCGAGCGACACCGCGGCCGAGGCGCTGGCGTCGGTGCTGGCCCCGCAGCCGCACCACCGCGGCCAACCGTCGGACATGATCGCCTCGCTGGCGACCGGCATCGCGCTGGAGCTGGGCCTGCCGCACGAGGAGATCGAGCGGATCCGGATCGCAAGCCTGCTCCACGACCTGGGCAAGCTGGCCGTTCCCACCGAGATCCTCGACAAGCCGACCACCCTGTCGGACCTCGACTGGCAGGCGATCGGCGAGCACCCGCGCATCGGGCAGGTGATCCTGGAGCAGGCGTCGTCGCTGCGCGAGGCGGTTCCCGTGGTGCTGCACCACCACGAGCACTACAACGGCAGCGGCTATCCGCACGGTCTGCGCGGCAAGGAGATTCCGCTGGGGGCGCGCATCGTGGCCGTCGCCGACGCCTACCACGCCATGATCCACGACCGGCCCTACAAGACCGCCCGCGACCACCAGGAGGCCCTGGGCGAGCTGCGGCTCAACGCGGGCACCCAGTTCGATCCGGAGATCGTCAACCTGTTCTGCCATCTCTTTGCGGAGGGGGTCCCGCCCGACGGCCTGGATGAGGTCTACACCCTGCACCAGCGAGCGCGTGATGGGCTCCAGCAGATCGAACCGGCCGATGCCGCCCGGGTGCTGGGCGTCTCGTCGGCCCCCGGGCCCGGACATGGCCACCCGCGCACCAACGGGCAGCGGCGCCCACGGCGCAAGGCCGCTCCGGGCGCGCCCGGCCAGCTGCCCGTCGACGAGGCGGCCGGCTAGCCGATCGAGAAGGGGGTCGTCCAGGCGGCGTTGAGCTGCCCGACGCCGAGCGCCAGGCGGACCTCGCCAGCCTCCAGCTCCAGCGCATCGCCGCCGGCCACCCCCAGGCGGCAGGCCGGCACCCCCGCAGCGTCCGCTGCGGCGACCAGCACGGCTCGCGACTCCGGGCGGACGGCGACCACGACCCTGCCGCTTCGCTCGCCGAAGAGGCCGGCGCTGGGAAGCGCGGCCGCCTCCGGCGGAAGCGTGATCACCGCCCCGATGGTGGAGGCGATTGCCAGCCGGGCGAGCGCCAGCGCCAGGCCCCCGACCGACGTGTCATGGGCACCGCTCACCCGGCCTCCCGCCGCCAGCTGCCCGAGCAGCCCCACCAGCCGGCCGGCGCCCGGCAGGTCGAGGGACGGCTCCCCGCCGAAGCGGCCACGCCGCCAGGCGAGCTCGGAGGCGGCCAGCGCGCCGGCGTCCCAGGCCGGCTCCCCGAGCAGCCAGATCTCGTCGCCGGTGGTCCAGCGCATCGGAATCGCCAGCGACCGATCCTCCAGCAGCCCGACCGTGCCCACCACCGGGGTCGGCAGGATCGCCCCGTCCGGGGTCTCGTTGTAGAGGCTGACGTTGCCCGACACGATCGGGACGCCCAGCGCGCGGCACGCCTGCGCCATGCCGGCCACCGCCTCGGCCAGCTGCCAGTAGCCGACCGGTCGCTCGGGCGAGCCGAAGTTCAGGCAGTTGGTGATGCCGATCGGCGTGGCGCCGCTGCACGCCACGTTGAGCGCGCCTTCCACCACGGCGGCCGCACCGGCCAGGTGCGGGTCGAGCGCACCGATGCGGCCGGGGCCGTCGAGCGAGAGCGCAATCGCGGCGGTCGTGCCCTTGATGCGCAGCAGGGCCGCGTCGCCGACGCCGGGCCCGACCATGGTGTTGGTCCCGTTCATGTGGTCGTAGCGTCGCCAGATCGGCCTTCGGCTGCGGGCGTTCGGGCTGGCCAGCAGCTCAAGCAGGGTGGCCGCCGACGGGGTTTCGGCGGCAAGGTCGTCCAGCCGCTCGGCGCGGCGGGCGCCGAGGTCGGGCGGGGGTGCCGCGGGCGGGGTGTAGCGCGGGGCGTCATCGACCAGCGCGCGCCCCGGCACCTCGCACACGGCCTCCCCAGCGGCCAGTGCCCGCACCATCGGTTCGGCGATGACACGGCCGATCGTGACCGCGTGCAGCTCGAAGCGCGCGAAGACCGCCTGCACCTCGGCCTCGTGCCCGGCGCGCACCACGAGCAGCATCCGCTCCTGCGATTCGCTGAGCAGCACCTCGTACGGGGTCATCAGGGGCTCGCGGCGCGGGACGAGGTCCAGGTCCACTTCGGCTCCGCAGCCGCCGCGTGCGGAGACCTCCGCCAGCGCGCAGGTCAGGCCGGCGGCGCCGAGGTCCTGCATCGCCACGACCGCATCCGAGCCGCTCAGCTCGAGGCATGCCTCCATCAGCAGCTTCTCCAGGAAGGGATCGCCCACCTGGACCGCTGGCCGTCGCTCGTCGCGGTCCTCGCCGAGCGAGGCCGAGGCGAAGCTCGCGCCCTGGATCCCGTCGCGCCCGGTCGAGGCGCCGACCAGCAGCAGGGCGTTGCCTGGCCCCGCCGCGCGGGCCAGCGTGATGTCGGCGTGGCGGGCGATCCCCACGCACATGGCGTTGACCAGCGGATTGCCGTTGTAGGTCGCATCGAAGCCGACCTCGCCGCCGACATCGGGGATCCCGATGCAGTTCCCGTAGCCGGCGATGCCGGCCACCACCCCGCCCAGCAGGTAGCGGTTGCGGGTCGCCGCGGCGGCATCGGTCCTGCCGGTGGCGTCCTCCGCCGGGTCGAGCGGGCCGAAGCGAAGCGAATTGAGGAGGGCGATCGGCCGCGCGCCCATGGTGAAGATGTCGCGGATGATGCCGCCGACGCCGGTCGCCGCCCCCTGGTACGGCTCCACCGCGCTGGGGTGATTGTGCGACTCGACCTTGAAGACGACCGCCAGCCCATGCCCGATGTCGATGGCGCCGGCATTCTCGCCGGGCCCAACGAGGACCCGCTCGCCCTGGGTGGGGAGGCTGCCCAGCAGCGGTCGCGAATGCTTGTAGGCGCAATGCTCGCTCCACATGGCGCCGAACATGCCGAGCTCGACCGGGTTCGGCTTGCGGTCGAGGGCCGCCACCACGCCCCGGTATTCGTCCTCGGTCAGGCCGTGCCGCTCCACGGGCGCGGCGACGCTCACCGGCGCGGGCGGCGAGGCAGCCGCGGCAATCTCAGGCTCGCCAGAAGCGCGTCAGGGAGCCGATCGCCACGATCAGGCCGGCCAGCAGGAAGATGATCCCGCCCGGCGAGAGCGAGCGGAGCACCTGCACCAGGTCGCCGCCGGGTCCTCCCAGCAGCTCGACCAGCAGGAAGAGGGCGGCCAGCCCCAGCCCCCAGGCCAGGGCGATCGCCAGGCCGACGCGCTGCACCGTCCCCGGCGCCGCGCGCAGCAGGCCCGCGACCGCCAGCGCCGCGAGGATCAGGACCAGGATCGGTGCCGGGGCGGCGAGGCCGAAGTACGCCGTGTCGGTCAGCTGCCCCGACGGATACCCGTGCCAGAAGGCGATCCCGTAGCCGCCCGGCGCGCCGAAGGAGCGGTCCCACAGCGAGCCGCCGAACGTGAACGGGAGCAGCCAGGCGGTCAGGATGCCTGCCGCGCCGATGAGCAGCACCACGGGTCCGAGGATCGCCCGGTTCGTCGCCGCCGACCGGGCGGCGAGGGCCTCCTCCACGCCGGCATCGGTGGGGCGCAGGTTGGCGCCGCAGTTCTGGCAGAAGGCGACGCCCGCCCGGTTGTGGGTGCCGCAGCGCGGGCAGGCCTGCGTCCCGTCCGGTGGGGACGGTCGCTCGACGGCGGCGGGCGCGCCGGGGGCCATCAGCCGCTGGCCGCAGCTGCGACAGAAGGCGATCCCGGGCCGGTTGTCGGTGCCGCAGCGGGGGCAGCGCGTCCCCTCGCTGAGGGGCGTGGCCGGCACGGCATGGGCGGGGATCACCTCTGGGCCCGGCACGCTGGGCGGCGGTGGGACGACCCATGCCTCGGCATCGCTGGGCGCCGGCGAGGGTGGTGCGTCCGCGGGTGCCTCCGGGGCTCGTTCCGTCGGCGCGTCGCCCGGCTCCCGCTCGTCATCCTGCATCGGGCGATGAACCTCCATCAGGACCGTGTCGGAGGACCCAGATCATAGCCGACGCTCGGCGACCGCCGGCTGCGCCACGAGCCACGCGTCGAGCGAGCGGAGGAGCCGGAGGCCGTCGGTGCCGCCGACCTCGGCCTCGGCAGCGCGCTCCGGGTGCGGCATCAGGCCGAGCACGTTGCCGCGCTCATTGACGATGCCGGCGATCGAGCGCAGCGAGCCGTTTGGGTTGCCCGCCGGAACGACCGCCCCGGTGTCATCGGCATAGCGGAGGACCACGCGACCGCTGCGGTCAAGCTCATCGAGCAGGTCCGGATCGGCGTAGTAGCGCCCCTCGCCGTGCGAGATCGGCAGCCGGATCGTCTCGCCGGGGGTCAGGCCGCCCAGCCAGGGCCCGGTGGCATGCTCGACGCGGAGCGACTGCCAGTCGCACCGAAACTCCAGGTGATCATTGCGCAGCAGCACCCCGGGCAGGATGCCGGCCTCGGTCAGGACCTGGAACCCGTTGCACGAGCCGAGCACGGGACCACCGGCCGCGGCGAACGCCTCGACCGCGCGCATCACCGGGGAGAACCGGGCGATCGCCCCGGTGCGCAGGTGATCGCCGTGGGCGAACCCGCCGGGCAGCACCACCGCGTCCGGATCGTCCAGGTCGACCTCGGCGTGCCACACCAGGCGCGCATCCCAGCCGAGCAGGCCGGCGACATGGGCGAAGTCGCGGTCGCTCCAGGTGCCCGGGAAGACGATCACCGCCACCCGCGGCGAGCGGCTCATG
>JBGQCU010000044.1:0-14441 GCA_041495495.1 Candidatus Limnocylindria bacterium | reverse complement strand
GTCACGGCGCGCGGTCGCGCGATGAAGGTGACGTCGCGCACAGCCTGCTTGGCGCCGTAGTAGGCGTTCAGGTGCTGGACATCAATGGCCGCATCCATGCTGGGCACAGTCTGCCGTACTCCGTCCCCATCGGGAGTCGGGTGCTCCTGCGGCCGGACCCGGATCGCGATCTGCTCGACGGCGGTTGCCATCTCGGGCTCCTCCACGCTCATGACCGGGCTACTTCACCCTGTTTGCGGTCCGGCTCGCCAGCCAGCGCCCGAGCACGTTGAAGATCAGCACGATGGCGACCAGGGTCAGCGCGGCCGCCCACGCGCGTTCTCTCGCCGCCGGGAACCCGATATTCAGCGCGTTCTGGAACATGTAGAGCGGCAGCGCCGACATTGGACGGTTGAGGTCGGTGACCACGAAGCTGCTGCCCAGGGCGGTGAAGAGGAGGGGCGCCGTCTCGCCCACCGCGCGCGACACCGCCAGCACGATGCCGGTCATGATCCCCGCCGCCACGGTCGGGATATAGACCGAGGTGATGGCGCGCCAGCGCGGCATGGCCAGCGCCATCGTCCCTTCGCGCATGCGGCGGGGGACGATCTTGAACATCTCTTCGCTGGTGCGGGCAATGATCGGCAACATGATCAGGGACAGCGCGATGGCCCCCGCCAATCCCGAAAAGTGGTGCATTGTCAGCACCACCACGGAGTAGACGAAGAGGCCGATCACGATCGATGGGATGCCCGCCACCAGGTCCACCGCGGTGCGCACGATGATTGCCAACCGCCCCTCGCGATACTCGGCCGTGTAGAGCGCCACCGCCAGCCCCGTCGGGGTAGCGATCAGCAGGCCGAGCCCGGTCATCACCAGGGTGCCGACGATCGCGTTGGCCGCTCCACCTCCCGCGGTTGTGATGCCGCCGCCCGGCGGGGAGACCAGGAAGGCCGGGCTCCAGGCCTTCAGACCCTCGACCAGAAGGTAGAAGAGGACCAGGCCGAGCGGGAGGATCGAGATCGCCCCGGCCAGCAGGCAGAGGATCAGCACCAGTCGATCCCGGCCGAGCCGTCCTCGACCTGTTGATCTGAGGACCTTCTCAGCGAACATCCGCGCCGCCTGCCTTGGCTTCGAATCGTCCCACCACCCTGCGCGCCGCCACGTTGACCGCGAAGGAGAGGGCGAACAGCACCACCCCCAGGGCGATCAGCGCTTCCGGGTGGAACGGCTGATTCGCCTCCGCAAACTCCGAGGCGATGACCGAGGGAAGGCTGTAGCCCGGGGCGAAGATCGAGGCGTTGATCTGGGGCTGGTTGCCGATCACGAAGAGGACCGCGATCGTCTCGCCAATCGCGCGCGAGAGGCCCAGGATCACGCCGGCCAGGATCCCTCCGCGTGCGAAGGGGAGCACCACGTGGCGGATCGTCTCCCAGTGCGTCGCCCCCAGCGCCAGCGCCCCCTCGCGCTGCAGGCGAGGGGTGGCATTCATGGCGTCCCGCGCCACGGAGGTGACGATCGGCAGGATCATGATCGCGAGGATGACGCCGGCGGCCAGGTAGCTCGGCCCGGCCACTGGGCCGCCGAAGATGGGGATCGTCCCTAGCGGCGAGGCGGCAATTGCCTGCTGGATCGGCCGCAGGAACGGGACCAGGACGAGGATCCCCCAGAACCCGTACACGACGGACGGCACCGCGGCCAGCAGCTCGATGCCGTAGGCGAGCGGCGATGCCACTCGCCTCGGCAGGTATTCGTTGACCAGGAGCGCGGCACCGAGTGCCAGCGGCACTGCCAGCAGCAGCGCCAGGAGCGACGTGACGACCGTCCCGTAAACGAAAGGCAGCGCGCCGTAGACGACGCTCGCCGGCTGCCAGACGGTGCCGGTCAGGAAGTCCAGGACCGACTCGTGCTCGAGCAGCTTGCCCGAGTTGATCGCCGTGTCGATCAGCATCACCAGGATCGCCGCAAGGGCAATCCAGGAGAGGATTCGCACGGCCCACGCCAGCAGCGGATCACCGAGCGAGATGCGGCGCTGGCGGACGATCGCTCCCGGGCGGTCGACGGGAGCGGGGGCGGTCTCGGCGGTCATGCTTCCTTCAGCAGTGTATGAGGAACGAGCGAGACGGCGTCAGGTCGACGCCGTCTCGCTCGGAGAGGGAGGATGGCTACTTGTAGAGCGCGTTGACGATGGGCACGCCGTTGTAGGTGATGGTGGCGATCCGGTTCAGGGCCGCCGTCTTCAGGGCGTCCGGCAGCGTGGCGTAGCCGAGCGTGTTCGCATCGGTGCCGCCCTTGTCCAGGGCCCAGATCAGGAAGTGGACCACGGCGTCCGCCTGCTTCTCGTCGGGGTTGACCTTGTCCTGCTGCTGGTACATGAGGATCCAGGTGGCGGTGGTGATCGGGTAGCCGTCAGCCACCGACGTGTTCGACGCATCGAAGGTGAGGCTGTCCGGAATGGTGGGGAACTGGGCCGCGGCGGCCGTGCTCTCCAGCGAAGGCGTGATCCAGTTGCCGGTGAGGTTCTTCACGTTCCCGAATGGGACGTTGTTCTGCATCGCATAGGAGAGCTCGATGTACCCGAGGGCACCGGGGGTGCCGGTGATCGTGGTGCTGACGCCGGCGTTCCCCTTGCCACCCAGGCCCACCGGCCAGCTGACCTCCTTGCCGCTGCAGGGATTGACCTTGGCCTTCCAGTCGGTGCTCACCTTGCACAGGTAGGTCGTGAACGCGTTGGTCGTGCCGGAACCGTCGGAGCGGTGTGCGACGGTGATGGCGAGATTCGGGAAGCTGATGCCGGCGTTGTCGGCGGCGATGGCCGGGTCGTTCCAGTTCTTGATCTGGCCGGTGAAGATCTTCCCGATCACCTCCGGGCTGAAGTTGATCGGCTTGGAGATGCCGCCGACGTTGTAGGCCATGACGATGGCGCCGAAGACCGTCGGGATGTGCAGGGCCGGGGAGCCGTTCTTGCTCTCCGCGTCGGCCTTCTCGGTGTCCTTCAACGGTGCGTCGGAGCCCGCGAACTGCACGATGTTGGCGATGAAGTCCTTCACCCCCTGGCCAGATCCACCGCCGGTGTAGCTGATCTGGATCCCGGTCTCGGCGGCGTAGTCCTGCGCCCACTGCTCGTAGACCGGCTGGGGGAAGGTGGCGCCGTCCGCCGTGATCGCCCCGCTGTAGGCGGGCTTCGGCGGCACCTGGGTGAGATCAACCGGATTGACTGATGGAGCCACGGAGCCGGCCACGGAGGGGACGGCCGTCGCGGATGGCGACGGCGACCCGGCGCCGTTGCACGCGGCCAGCAGGGCGGAGATGGCGACCGCGAAGGTGAGGAGCGGGCGCCGCTGCGTTCGGGAGTTCAAATCGGGATCTCCTTGACTGCGGTGGTCCGGATGCGCCAACGGGGCGCTGGGATCAGACGCTGCCAAGTTCCGGCCCCGCTCTTAATGCAGCCTTATCTGGGTGTCAACGATCGGTTAAGCGCGCGGCAGCGTGCCAGGTCAAGGCACGTCGGGGCACTGGAGAACGGCGCGGATGCCCCTCTGCGGCGGTGCTATCGATGCCGCATTCGCTCTTGCGGCCGGGCGACTACCGCGTGCCGAGCGGTAGCCATCGCCCACATCGCGACCGTTGTCAGGACGAGCGCGGTGAGTGCCGCGGCCTCTCCGGCGACAAGCGCAAACAGCCCAGCGGCGAGTGCGAGCAGGCCTAAGGCGGAGGTCATGGCCAGGTAGAGTCGCGAGCCGTGAAGCAGTTCAGCGAATCCGGGGACAACGGCCGACGCGGAGGCGGCGACGCCAAGGGCAAGCACGGCGGCAGCCACCGCACCGACGGTCATGAAGCCCGGAAGTTCGACGCCGAGCGCCCAGGCGGCATACACACCAAGGGCGATGGCGACCAAGAGAGTTGCGAGCACGTCACGCCTCGGAAGTCGCATGGCGCATCCTCCTTGCCATTCTGGCCATCTGGACATCTGACACAGTGGCCCAGGCCGAACCTGAAGGGAAGTGCCGAAGGTCGCAACTCCGCTGGCGCTCTTGACGCCCGCATGCTTCGAACGGGCGCCTAGCGGAGGACGGTCGGTTCCGGGATCTGGATGTCTTCTCGACCACCAGCCAGGATGAAGAGGCGCAGGCGATCGCGGATGTGGTCGCGGACGCGGCGGAAGGCTGCGAGGCGCTCTTCCGGGGAGCCACCGGCCAGCGATGGATCCTCGATCGACCAATGGCCGACCTGGTCCACGCCAGGAAGCACCGGGCAGTTCCTCTGCGCCTCGTCACAGACGGTGATGAACCATTCGAACGATTGTCCGTGGAATTCCTCGATCGTCTTGCTCCGATGGCCGTCGAGGCTGATGCCGATCTCCTGCATCACTTGAATCGTCTCGGGCTTGATGCCGGTGGCCTCGGTGCCCGCGCTGAAGGCATCGAATCGGTCGCCACCCCACGTGCGCAGCATCGCCTCCGCCATGTGGGATCGAGCGCTGTTGTGGGTGCAGACGAACAGGACCCGTCGCTTCTGCATGGGGGCGAGCATATCCGCGCTTCGTTAAGCACGCGTCAAGCCCGGCCCGGCCCGGCTGGCGGTGTTAAGGCCAGGTCCGCCGTGTGCTCTTGTGGCCGCGCTCTCTTCGGGCCGTTCGGCACGCTTCAATCTCGGGTCGGCGCCAGACACTTGACGGGAGGATGGCGTACCTGGCTCTCGTCCCACTGCTCTTCGGCTTGAGCTTCCTTTCCGGGATGCTCGGCCTTGGCGTCGCTTTCGTCGCGATTCCCGTGTTGGGTCTCTTCGGCTACGACCTGATTCACGTCATCCAGCCCTGGGCTCTGCTCCTCAATGGGCTGACGGCGATCAGCGCCGCCGTTGGCTTCTGGCGGGCCGGCATGGTCGATCGGCGAGGGGCGCTGGCGCTGGTGGTCATCACGACCATCGGTGCCCCGATTGGAGTCTGGCTCCTGCAGTTCGCCACCACCGATGTGGTCTGGTGGCTGTATGTGGGGGTGCTCGTCTTCCTGGCGCTGCGCATGATTCTTCCCAAGCGGCAGGCCAGCGAGGAGCTGGGGCAGATCGATGACGCCGCGCGGATCAACGCGAGCGCGGCGGCCGTGCCAATCAGCGTCTTCGCCGGCTTCCTCGGCGTGGGCCCCGGCTTCCTCCTGATGCCGACCCTGACGCTGGTCGGCTACTCCGCACGACTGGCCGCCGCCACCAACTCAGTGGCTGTGACGCTGCCCAGCTTCTCCGCCTTTGCCTCTCACCTGGGCACCGCCCGCTTTGAATGGGGCCTTGTTGCCGCCACCAGCGTCGCGGCAATCATCGGGTCCGCCCTCGGCGCGCGCTTTACGGTGGCCAGGGTGAAGAGTTCAACGCTCTCGCGCGTGTTCGCGCTTGCCCTCATCGCCCTCGCCATCCAGCGCATCTGGATCCTCATGGCCTAGGACGAGCCGATGCCACCGCCTTCCTTATCGGGGTTGAGAGGTGACCCCTAAAGACGCCCTTGGCGCCTTGAGGTAGCGCGGCGGGGGCGCTTGGTCGATCGCGACGATCATAGGCGGGCGACTCCAGAGCGCCCGTTCAGCAGACCTGATGAAACCCATGCCTCAGGATGAGTCCGTCAACCACACGTGGAGGATCAAGTCGATGCCCGCTGCCCTCGTGGCGCTGATCGGCCTCGCCGCCGGCGTCCTGTCCGGACTCTTCGGCATCGGGGGAGGCGTGATCATCGTGCCGCTCCTGATCCTCGCGCTCGGCTTCACCGCCCAGCAGGCCGCCGGCACCTCGCTCGCCGCGCTGCTGCTGCCGGTCGGGCTGTTCGGCGCGATCCAGTACTGGCAGGCCGGCCAGGTGAACGTTGTGAACGCCGCCCTGCTGGCGTTCGGCCTGCTGCTGGGTGCGTTCATCGGCGCCAGGCTGGGGCTGTCGCTCCCAAGCGAGGCGGTTCAGCGCGCCTTCGGTGTCCTGCTGGTGGTGGTGGGTGTGCGCCTGGCCCTGTTCGCCTGACGGCTAGCCCAGGATCGGTTTCAGCACTAGGTAGGCCAGCGCCGCGACGGTGGCGGAGGCGGGCAGGGTGATCACCCAGGCGACCCCGATCCGGCGCGCCACGCCCCAGTGCACCGCGTTGAAGCGATCCGACGAGCCGACCCCCAGAATCGCGCTGGAGATGACGTGGGTGGTGCTCACCGGCATGCCCAGCGTCGAGGCGCCGAAGATGATGGTCGCGGCGGTCGTCTCCGCCGCGAAGCCGTGCACCGGGTCGAGCTTCACGACCTTGCTGCCCATGGTGCGGATGATTCGCCAGCCACCCGCCGCGGTCCCCAGCGACATCGCGGACGCGGCCAGAAGGACCACCCACAGCGGCACTTTGAACTCCGGGATGATCCCGGCAGTCACCAGGGCGGCGGTCATGACGCCCATCGTCTTCTGGGCGTCGTTGCTGCCGTGGGCGAAGGCCATGAAGGCGGCCGACAGGACCTGGAGGCGGCGGAACCGGTCGTTCATCGTCTTGGGATGTGCGCGACGGAAGACGTTGAAGATGACGACCATCAGCGCGAAGCCGATACCGAAGCCGGCGATCGGCGAGGTCACCAGCGGAAAGATCACCTTGCCCAGGACGCCGGGGATCAGCCAGGCCGAGAAGCCGATCGCCGCCGCGCTCGCGCCGAGCAGTCCGCCGATCAGGGCGTGGCTGCTGGAGGACGGGATGCCGAAGCGCCAGGTGATGAGGTTCCAGGTGATGGCGCCGACGAGGGCCGCCGCGACCACCACCCCTCCTTCCGCGCTGGGGGCGATCAATCCGCTGCCGATCGTCTTGGCCACCGCGGTGCCGGTCAGGGCGCCGATGAAGTTGGCCGAGGCGCTCATGGCGATCGCCCATTGCGGTTTCAGCGCGCGGGTGCTGACCGAGGTGGCGATCGCGTTGGCGGTGTCGTGGAACCCGTTGATGTAGTCAAACAGGATCGCCAGGGCGAACACCGCGATCACGACTGCGGTGAACCCCTCAGGCATGCTTGACGACGATCCGCTCGATCACGTTGGCGGCATCCTCGGCGGAATCGATCGCGTCCTCGAGCAGGGCGTACACATCCTTCCACTTGATGACGTCCATCGGCTCCTGGCCATGCTTGAAGAGCTCGGCCACGGCCTTGCGGGCGATCCGGTCGCCCTCGTTCTCGAGCCGATGGACCTCGATCCAGAACGGCTCGACGCCCTTGAAGTGGCGCAGCTTGGCGAGCCCCTGGGCGAGCTGCTCGCACTGGCGCACGATGATCTCCGCCTGCTCGATGGCCGGCGGCGTCGGCGCGTCGATGTTGTAAAGGATGCAGGTATCGGCGACCTCCTCGATCAGGTCCAGGATGTCGTCGAGCCGGCTGATCAGGGCGTGGATGTCCTCGCGGTCGAATGGCGTGACGAAGGTCGACTCGAGCTTGTGCCCGATGTCGTGGCTGATCTGGTCGCCGAGATGCTCGGCATCCAGCAGCTGGCTGGCCAGCCGTTCGCGGTCGTCATAGTTGCGGAAGAACTGCTCCAGGAGGCGAGCCGCCCCCAGGACGTTGCGGGCGTCCTCGACGAACATGTCGAAGAACTTCGTCTCGCGCGGAATGAGCGGGATGCGCATCGGTCTCCAGGGTGTCGGGGTGGGCGAGGGGGCCGGGCCGGCCTCGCCGTGAAGGGTACCGGTTCACGAGCCCATCAGGTGCGGCACGGCGTCATCGGACCGGTCAGGGTTGCGCGCGAAGTGTTCATTGATATGGCATCTGGCCAGCCGATGATGGACACTAGCGGCCTAACATCCGAGCGAGCGGGAGGACCCAGTTCGTGTTGAACATCGACTTGGCGCGACTCAAGCACCGGCACGGCGACGAGTGGGTGGAGATGACACCGGTCGCCGACCACTCCCCGGATGCTCGTGACCCCGAGCGCCGGCTCCTGAGGGGCGAGCAGGTCTACCGATGCGAGGGCTGCGACGAGGAGATCCGCTTCACGCCCGCGGGCGGCGGCTGATCACCGTCCTGCGCGGGCCGGCCTCTTGCGAGCCGATGAGGGCCGCGACCGCCTCCGGAAAGTGCGCGACGACGGCCTCGCGCCGCGGCGACCCGTCGGGGGCCAGCTCTCCGGCCTCCACGCTCAACCGGCGGGGCAGGAGCGCCACCCGGCGCGGCCGCTCGTAGGCGGCCAGCTCCGAGGTCAGCCGCTCGACCTCTCGATGCATCTGCCCGACGTCGACCTCGCCTCCCCCGTCCTCGACCCCCGTGGGCACGATCAGCACCCCGATCGCATCCTGGGCATCCCCGACCACCACGGCCTGGGCGATCAGCGGGGAGCCGAGCAGGCATCGCTCGATCGCCGCGGGCGCGACCTTCTTGCCGGTCGCCAGCACGATCAGGTCCTTGATGCGGCCCGTGATGCGCAGGCGCCCGGAGGCGTCGAGGGCCCCACGGTCACCGGTATGCAGCCAGCCGTCCGCGTCGATCATCCGCTCGTTGACGGCCGGAAGGTCAAGGTAGCCGAGCATGACCTGGGGGCCACGCGCTAACACCTCTTCGGTGTCCGGTGCGATTCGGATCTCGGTCTCGGGGATCGGCGGGCCCACGCTTCCAAAGCGCTGCTCGCCCGGTCGGTTCACGGTCAGCAGCGGAGCCGCCTCGGTCAGGCCGTACCCTTCCAGCATCGTGATCCCCAGGCTGGCGAAGAACCTCCCCGTTTCCGCGGGCAATGGGGCCCCTCCGGAGATGAACCACCGCAGGCGGCCGCCGAACGCGCGGTGCACGGCGGAGAGGACGACGCGCCGGGCAAATGCCCACTGGAGTCGCAGGCGAAGGGGCATCCGCCGCTCCTCCTCGCGCAACGTGTCGCACCGACGCCCGACCCCGGCGGCCCACCTGAAGAGGCCGCGAGCGTAGGCCGGGCGACCGGCAGCCCGGGAGCGAATGCGATCCTCGAACTCCTGGTAGAAGGCAGGCACGCAGCACATCACGGTCGGACGCACCGCTGCCATCTCTGACGCCCAGCGCTCCATGGAATGATCGGCGAAGACGACGGTGGCGCCAACGCCGAGGGAGGCTATGACGCCGCATCCCCGCTCGAACATGTGGCTCAAGGGCAGGACCGAGAGGAGCACGTCCGGCATCGAGATGGGGACCGCCTGGGTCGCGGCCATACAGCTGTGAACCACGTTGCCGTGCGTCAGCATCGCGCCGCGGGGCTCCCCGTCATCGGCCATCGTATGGACGATGGTCGCCAGGCGGCTCGGGTCGATGGCGAGCGCCTCGGCTTCCCAGGTCCGGGCCGCCTCAGGGGAGCGGTCCGCCGCGGCGGCCAGCTGCGCCAGGCTATCGGCGTGCCCCGGGGAGCCCGCGAGCGGCTCCATCCCCACCGCCGGCACGTCGAAGGCCTCTCCGGTCCCTCGTCGCAGACGATGGAGGAGGTGATCGTTCTCGACGATCACGAGGCGCGGCGCCAGGCGCCGCAGCTGCGAGGCGATGCGGGCCGGTGGCTCGCTGGGCTGGATCGGGCAGGTGACCGCCCCGAGGGCCAGGCAGGCGAGGTCGGCGACCAGCCATTCCGGCCGGGATCGGCCCAGGATCACCACGCGATCGCCCTCGACCAGCCCCAGCCCGCGCAGCCCGAGCGAGACGGCTCGCACCTGGTCCCACAGCTCGGCGAAGGTCCAGCTCTTCCAGGCCGAGGCCGCGACCGGCCCTTCGGCGGGGACCTGCCGCCATCGGATCGCCTCGTGATCCGGCCAGCGACGGACGCTGTGATGGATCAGTTCGAGCAGATTCCGTGGCCGGTCACCCGGCGACTCGCGGAGCGGCTCCCCGGTGGCCGACTGCGGGCTCACGGCTGCGGCCCGCCCGCCAGCTCAGTGGCAGGGCGCGGGGCTGCGCCCCGCCTGCCGATGGCCGCCGGCCCACGGGTCACGGCCCAGCACAGGAGCAGGGTGCCGGCGAGCGAGATGAGCAGGATCAGCCCGAACTTGGCCCACATCCCGATTCCAAGCCCGACGACAAGGGCAGCGACCAGGACGACCACGGGGTGATGCAGGACGTAGAACGGGAGGACCAGCCGGCTGGCCCAGGCCAGGAAGCCGGGCCGAGCGCGGAGGTAGATGCTGGCGAACCCGATCAGCGAGACGACCATCAGCCAGCCGAGCGCCGTGCGCCAGGCAATGTAGGCCAGGCCGATCGGCCCGAACCCCGGCGCGTGCTCCAGGTCGATCGGCGACCCGAATGGCAGGATCAGGAGCAGCGCGATCGCCGCGAACGGCAGGAGCCAGATGAAGGTCCGTCGCCGGCCCACCAGCTCGGCCAGCAGCCGGCGATCGGCCATCGCCAGCAGCCCGATCCCGAAGTAGGCCAGCCAGAGGGCGAAATCGGCCCAGTCGCGGTAGGCGGGGAAGAGGGGTCGGAGGGCCAGCTGGGGCAGCAGGACCGCCGCGAAGATGGCGGCCTGCCCCACCGGCCGCCGGGCGAAGGCTCCGATCGACAGCTCCCCGGCGTCGCGCGCGGCGCGCAGGCGTGGGAGCAGCGGCAGCACCAGCAGCACGTCGATGAAGAGGAAGGCGAGGAACCACAGGTGGTAGCCGTAGTCGCCGAACCAGGTGGGGCTCAAGGGGGGGCGCAATGAGCCGACATACCCAGACAGGAAGAGGGCCGGATCCTGGAGGCGGCCGCTGCTGAGCGTCGCGATCCAGGCCTGAAGCGGGCTGAGGATGATCAACCCGAGCAGCAGGGGTATGCCCAGCCGTCGCATCCGCAGCACGGCGTGCCCCGCCACCCCCGTGCGTTCGGTGGCGAGCCAGGTGGTGGCGCCCGCCAGCAGGAACATGAGGGGCATCCCGAACAGGTACCCGAAGCCGGAATAGAGACTCAGCGGGACCGACTTGTCGGTGTTGTTCACCAGCCACGAGGTGAGCACGAATGGCTGGGCGGCGTGAAACACGAACGCGCCGAAGACGACCGTCACCTTCAGCCAATCGATCCAGTTGAGACGCTCCTGCATCGGGCGGGCACCTCGTGCGGTCAGATCAGTCTGGCAGACCGGACCCGGCGCAAGGTGCCGTCCGGCTCTTCTCCCCCTTGCGGGGGCTGGCTACGATCTATCCATGAGGAGGGGCGCCGCGCTGTCCCCGGCGGCCGTGACGCCACGCGGAGGCGGCCTCCGCGCGTGGGCGGAAGCCCTCTTCCCATGGCTGATCGTGGTCCTCGTGGCGGCCGACCTCTCCGTTACGGCCGTCACCTCTTCCCTGACGATCCCGTACCTGGCCTGGGACAGCCACACCTACTGGGTGGCGCTCAATGCGCAGGACCCGTACGCGGGAGCACAGGTGGGCGCGATCGGGTCCTTCCTCTACCCTCCCCCCTTCCTGCAGGCGCTGGCGCCCCTCGGCCGCCTGCCGTGGCCGGTCTTCGCCTTCGGCTGGGCGGCTGCCCTGACGGCGACGGCCATCTCGCTGCTGCGCCGCGTGCCGCACCGATATCACTGGCTCCTGCCACTCCTGGTCTGGATCGCGGCGGCGGACATCTGGGCCGGCAACATCAACCTGCTGCTGGCGTACGCGGTGGTGGTGGCGATCGAGCACTCGGCGGCCTGGCCGGTGGTGGGCCTCACCAAGCTGACGCCGGCGATCGGCGTGCTGTGGCACCTCTTCCGGCGCGAGTGGCGCGCGACGGCGGTCGCCATGGGCCTGACCGTCGCGCTCGCCGCCCTGTCGTGGGCGGCCGCGCCGCAGCTGTGGCGTGACTGGACATTACAGGTCGTGTTCGGGAGGCCGATCGACGGCTACGCGCAGTCCCTGCCGATCCCGCTCGCCGTGCGCCTGCCGATGGCCGCCGGCCTGCTGTGGTGGGGAGCGCGCGTCGGACGGCCCGCCGTCGTCCCGCTCGCCTGCACCATCGCCCTCCCCGTCATCTGGCTCAACGGCCTCGCCATGGCGGTCGGCGCGGCCGCGCTGATCGACGTGCGGACGCGCGCGGTCACCGATTCGATCAGCCTCCGCGACCTCGGCTTCGCCATTCGCGAGATGGGCCAGTACGGGCGCGGCGTGTGGCGCGCGAGGTCGGGACTGAGGGCCGTGTGGGATTCGAACCCACGACACGAGGATTAAAAGTCCCCTGCTCTGCCACTGAGCTAACGGCCCGCGCTGAGGATACCGATCGGTCCCGCCGATGGCGTGCCATCATCGGCCCATGCGCCACCTCCTGCTCTGGATGGCACGCAACCGGCTGCTGAAGCGGTGGCTGCCACGCATCTGGTTCGTCCGTCGCGCCGTGCGCCGCTTCATGCCCGGCGAGACGGTCGAGCAGGCGCTCGACGCCGCCGAGTTCTTCCGGCCGCGCCAGATCGGAATCCTCTTCACCCAGCTGGGCGAGAACCTGACCGATCTGTCGGAGGCCCAGGCGGTGGCGGACCATTACCACGGCCTCCTCGACAACATCGCGGCGCGCGGCCTGGACGCCGAGATCAGCGTCAAGCCGACGCAGCTCGGCCTGGACCTCGACCGCAACGCCGCCGTGCGTCACCTCGCCGGCCTGGCCGACCACGCGGCGCGGGGGAGCGGCCTGCTCTGGCTCGACATGGAGGGGAGCGCCTACACCGACGCCACCCTCGACCTGTATCGGTCCCTGAAAGAGACCCACGCCAACGTCGGGATCTGCCTGCAGGCCTATCTGCGCCGCACCCCGGCCGATGTGCACGCCCTGCTGCCGCTGAAGCCGGCCATCCGCCTGGTCAAGGGCGCGTACGACGAGCCGGCCGGCATCGCCTTCCGGCGCAGGGACGAGGTGAGCGCCGCCTACCAGTCGCTCTGCGTGCTGATGCTCCCCTACGCGGCGCGCGACGACCTGAGGCTGGGAATGGGGACGCATGACACCGCGCTGATCGAACGCGTCGCGGCCCACGCCGCCGCCGCCGGCATCGCGAAGGACGCCTTCGAGGTCGAGATGCTGTATGGCATCCGCCAGTCCGAGCAGCTGCGGCTGGCGGGGGAGGGGTACCGCGTGCTGGCGCTGATCGCCTACGGCCAGGCCTGGTACGCCTGGTACATGCGGCGGCTGGCCGAGCGGCCGGCCAACGTCCTGTTTGCGCTGCGCCAGATCTTCGGATAGAGGGAGCGATCGATGCGGATTCTGCTGGTCGGGGTGGGGACGGTCGGCGAGGCGATCGCCCGGATGTGCGCGCAGCGCGCCTGGTGCGAGACGATGGTGCTCGCCGACTACGACCTGGCGCGCGCTTCCGCGCTGGCTGCCCAGCTGGGCGACCCCGGCCGCTTCCCGGTCGAGCGGATCGACGCGGGCGACAGCGCCGCCGTGGCCGAATTGGCGAGGCGCCATGGCGTCGACCTGGTCATGAATGCCGTCGACCCGCGCTTCGTGATGCCGGTCTTCGACGGGGCGCTGTCCGCCGGCACCAACTACATGGACATGGCCACCAGCCTGTCGCGGCCCCACCCCGGCGATCCCTTCCGGCTTCCCGGCGTCAAGCTCGGCGACGAGCAGTTCGCACGGGCCGCCGAGTGGGAGCGCGCCGGTCGCCTGGCGCTGGTCGGGATGGGGATGGACCCCGGCCTGACCGACCTCTTCGCCGCCTACGCCGCCGGGCATCTCTTCGACGAGGTGGAGGAGGTTCACGTCCGCGACGGCGGCGACCTGCACATCCCCGGCTACGCCTTCGCCCCGGTCTTCAGCATCTGGACCACCATCGAAGAGTGCCTCAACCCGCCGGTGGAGTGGAGCGGGGCTGCAAGCGACTGGATCACCACCGAGCCGTTCAGCGCGCCGGAAGCGTTTCCCTTCCCAGAGGGGATCGGGCCGGTCGAGTGCGTCAACGTCGAGCACGAGGAGGTGCTGCTTGTGCCCCGCTACCTGAAGGGCCTGCGGCGGGTCACCTTCAAGTACGCGCTCGGTAGCGACTTCATCGCCAAGCTGCAGTTCCTGCACGACATCGGCCTCGACCGGGTCGAGCCGGTGAAGGTGCGCGGGGTGGACGTCTCGCCGCGTGACCTGGTGGCAGCCGTGGTGCCCGACCCGATCAGCCTGGGCGACAAGATGGTTGGGCGCGCCATCGTCGGCACCTGGGTCATCGGCCAGAAGGATGGCAAGCCGCGCGAGGTCTTCCTGTACCAGATGGCCGATGCCGCCGAGACGCTGCGCACGACCGGGTCGCAGGTCGTCGGCTGGCAGACCGGCTTCAACCCGGTCATCGCAATGGAGCTGCTCGCCTCGGGCGCCTGGTCGGGGAGCGGGGTGCACGCTCCGGAGGCCTTCGACCCGGTCCCGTACCTGGCGCTCATGGACCGATACGGGATCCACCACGCGATGGTCGAGATGGAGCCCGGGGCGCATCGCCCGACCTGATCGTCCGCATCGACTACCACCTGGCTGGTATTCGGCGAGACGACGGCAAGGGCCTAGACTGGATGCCTGAACCGAACAGGAGACAGGCCGATGAACGTTGACGAAATGCTG
>JBGQCU010000043.1:0-14921 GCA_041495495.1 Candidatus Limnocylindria bacterium | reverse complement strand
GGCCTCAAGTCACGGACCACGACGAATGTCACGCCCGCCCAGGTCCAGGTCAGCGCGCCGACCCCGTCACCCACTCCGCTGCCGACGATTCAACCAACGCCCGTGCCCACCCCGAAGCCGACGGCGAAGCCAACGCCGAAGCCGACGGCGAAGCCAACGGCGAAGCCAACGGCCGCGGTCACGCCCGTCGCCACCCCAACCGCCTTGCCGACGGTGGGGGCAACGCCGAGCAGCTCATCGGGCGCCGGGTCGCCGCTTCCGACTGACTCCCTGGCGCCATTAGGCACCGAGGGGTTGGCCACTTCAACGCCCGTCCCAGTGGTTGCGGCGCCCGGCACGCCGGGGGGCGGCGATACGAGCGACTCTGCCTCCGGCCCGGTGAGGACCCTGGTGGGGCCGCTGAGTACCTGGCTGGTGACCACGGCCGGCGGGCTGTCCCTCTTCCTGCTGCTGCTGCCACGGCGGCGGGAAGGTCCGCAGCCGGTGCGGGCCGAATCGGTGCGCGCCGCTCCTGTCACGCCCGTGATGCGTGCGCCTGCCCTGGCCAACGTGCCGGCCATCGATGACGAGCAGGTCGCGCGCTGGTTGCGCCCATCCGCCCAGGAGGCTCGTGAGTACGAGATGCCGACCGGCCCCTCCGGCGCCATGGCACGCCGTTCAAGAGGACGTACTCGGACGCCGCGCGACCTCTGACCCGGGCCGCTAGACGGCCTTGAACGCCTCGAACGGCTGCCGGCAATCGGCGCAGTGGTAGATGGCACGACAAAGCGTCGGCCCGAACGGGTTCTCCAGGGTCGTGTTGCGCGAGGCGCAGTACGGGCAGGTCGCGATCGGCAGGACGGTCAGCAAATCCCCGCTGAAGGTCGGGCCGATGAGCATCGGCGGCGCGAATCCGCTCGACCGCAGTGCCTCGCGGCCTGCCGGCGAGATCCGATCGGAGGTCCACGGTTGGGCGAAGCTGAGATCGACCGTCACCTCGTCGGCAACGGCCAGATCCGTCAGCCGCTCCCCGATCTGCTGGCGCATGACATCGATCGCCGGGCAGCCTACGAAGGTCGGCAGCAGCTCCACCGACAGCCGTTCGCCACCGTCGGGAAGCGACGTGAAGGTGAAGCCACGGATGACCCCGAGGTCGACCAGGCTGATAGCCGGGATCTCAGGGTCGGCGATCTGCGCCAGGGCAGCCCAGACCGCTGCATCGCGGGACAGAGCGTGCGCTACCACGTCGCGCCCACCTCGGAGCGCACCACCATCGTGAACTCGCCGTGGAGCCATGCGAAGTCCGCGGTGCGACGGGTCCGGCCATCGGCGCTCGGGCTCACGGCTGCGACGGGCACGGGCAGGCCGGCCGCCTCGAGGCGCGACCCGACCCGCTCCAGCCACCGCGCGCGCAGCGTTTCAAGCGATTCGGGAAGCACTCCTGCGGTCAGCAGCGCCGCCTCGCCGGCGAGCGGCGCAAAGACGGCCTGGGCGTCCGGCCAGAGCTGCTCGATGGCGGCTGCGAGGCGCGCGTGGGACTCGTCGCTGCCCTCCGCCAGCCGCCGCAGCCAGAGGTCGAAATGGAGGAGGTGATAGGTCTCCTCGCGCCGCATCTTGACCACGAGATTGACGAGCGGCTGGTAGGAGGAGGCGGCAAGCGACTCGAGGCGAACCGCATCGGCGTGCTCGTACAGGAAGCGGCGAGCGATGGTGAAGGCCCAATCGGTGCGGGCGTGATTCATGAGCGCCGCGTGGCGGTAGCCCTCCTGTGGGCGACCGAACGCAATCCGGTCGGCGTCGTCATCGGTCAGCTCGGCCAGGAGCTCGTAGAGCGCCTTGGCATGCCCGATCTCGTCCTGGCTGACCGAGCTCATCGCCACGTCCTCCTCCAGGATCGGCGCGATGCCGGTCCATTCGGAGTCCCAGAAGCCGAGCACGAACTCGTCATCGGCCATCGCCAGCAGCAGCTCGGCAAGCGCGTCGCGGGTGGGTCCCTCCGGCCCGCTCACTCCCCCGCCTCGTCCACGGCCGGGCTGCCGGCGCGCTCGCGTGCCGCCTCCAGCTTGTGCTTGATCAGGAATCCGCCGGGGCGTTTGAAGGACCGATCGAACGGCGGCTTGAGCAGGTCCGGATCGTCGAGCTCGGTGATCGCGTCGCGTGGCACGATCCACAGCCGCTCGCTCTCCTGGCGTCGCCCATAGAACTCGCGGGCGTAGTGCGTCGCCAGCTCCTCATCGGGGGCCCGCACCGATCCACCGTGGATCATCGCGTCGCCCTCCGCCTCCTGGCGAAAGACCTCCCAGACCCGGTCCTTGGCACCCATCGCGCCGGGACGGCCCTCAGGCCGCCGCGCCGACCGGCCCGATGATCGCGTCGCGCACCCATTGCGTCGCGGCGCGGCTCATGCGCCGGAATTCAAGGCGCTCCTGGGACTTCGGTCCGTGGCCGGTCACCACCCAGCGCAGCTCGGCCCAATCGGGCTCGGTGTAGACCCACCGGCCGGCCGCCTCGTCATACGCGAGAGCTGGATCGGGGATGACCAGGCCCAGCTCCCGGATGCGCGGCACGTAGATCGACAGAAACTCCTGGCGCAACTGCTCGTTGCCCTTGCCCTTGATCCGCCAGATGAGGTCGCGGTCGGTGGCCGGATCGGTTGGTGGCCCGTGCATCTGCATCAGCGGTCCCCACCAGCGGTCGAGGGCATCCTGCACCAGGGCGCGCTGCGCATCGGTCCCATTCATCATCGTGAGCACGACGTCCCGCCCGTGCATGATGTGGACCGATTCCTCCCAGCAGATCTTCTTCATGGTCCGCGCGTAGGGCGCGTAGGAGCAGTCGCGCAGGGCCTGCTGGCTGACGATCGCCGCGGCATCTACGAGCCAGGCGATGATCCCGACGTCAGCCCACGAGCGGGTCGGGTAGTGGAAGACGTTGTGGAACTTGGTCGTGCCCGCGATCAGGTCCTGCACCATCTGCTCGCGGCTCTTGCCGAGGTCCTCCGCAACCCGGTACAGGAGCTGGGCGTGTCCCACCTCGTCCTGCACCTTGCTGGTCAGGGCCAGCTTTCGACGCAGCGTCGGCGCGCGCAGGATCCACTCGCGCTCCGGAAGCGCGCCCATCAGCTCGCTGTTGGCGTGCATCTCCACGAACTTGAGGATCGCGGCCCGGTAGTCGTCCGGCATCCAGTCGTCCGGCTCGACCCTGCCGCCGCTCGAAACGTGGGCGTAGAAGGCCTGGGCGCGCGTGGCGTCATCCATGCCGCCAAGGGTAGCGCACCGATGGCCGGGCAGCCTAGCGCGGAAGCAGCTCGAGGGTGGTCGGCAGCGTCGCCGGCGTGATCATCGACCGCATCGCACCATGGCCGCGGTACTTGGTCAGATACCCTCGGCTGCAGGCGGCGACCCGCTCGTCGTCGGTGGCCGGGACAGCAGACACCGCGACGGCCATCCCCTCGAGGTGGAGCAGGCAGGCGGGATGCGCGACGGCTTCCCGATACCAGCGCGCCAGGGAGCCGCGCACGGACCGGATCAGGACCCGATCGTGCTCGTCGACGACGACCCAGATGATCGTCCGATGCGCCTCCCCACCGGGTGCGGCGCTGATCTCGAGCTCCACCTCCTCGGCCGATCGCAGCCGATCGAGCGTGGCTCGGTCGAAGGATCCCTCCATCCCTACCCGTGGGGCACGCGCTTGAGCGGTCGATGCCAGGCCTCATACGCGGCGCGACGGTCGAGGTCCACCTGGAGCGCGCCGCCGTCACCACCGACCGCGTCGCGCGGAACGTACAGGTCCACCGGCAGCAGGCCGCCGGTGCGAACCAGCAGGTAATCCGCAAATACCGCGTCGACGCGGCCGATCGACCTGCCGCGACCGCCGATGAGCCGGTCACCCGGCTTCGCCTCCACGACCGGTTGCTGATCGTTCATGTGACAGCTGCCGCGTCGCTGACGGCCACGCTCACCGCCCCGGGCAGGAGCGAGACCTCGACCGGGACGGTGCCGAATGGCTCACCATCGAGATGCACGCGCGTCGTGGCAGTGCCCTGGATGCGCACGGTGCGGGCATGCACGATCTCAACTTTCGGGTTCTTGACGTGCTTGGCCTGGTAGATCCCGGGCAGCTCTCGCAGCGCCGCGAGTCGCGACAGGTCCCCGACCAGGCAGACGTCGAGCCAGCCATCATCGGTCTCGGCATCCGGGCAGATCTGCATCCCGCCGCCGTAGTACGGGCCATTGGCGAAGGCCACGAACAGGAAGCGCTGGCTGACGACCCGTTCCTCCCCGTCGCCGATGAGAGTCACCTCCAGCTCTGAGTTGCGCCAGCGCCGCAGCTCGTTGAGGGTGCCGAGGAAGTAGCCCGCCTCACCGCGCATCCAGAAGCGGCGTCGGACGGCCATGGTGTAGGCCACCGCCGCATCGAAGCCGACCCCACCCGCGGCCCCGAAGTAGCGCTGGCTGCCGTCCGGGCTGCGCGCGCTGCCGACGTCGAAGGGATGCGTGCTGGGGCCGAGGGCGATCGGCAGGCAGGCCATCGGGTCGATCGGCAGGTTGACGCTGCGCGCCAGGTCGTTCCCACGCCCGCAGGGGATCAATCCCATCGCCGGCGGACCGCCATCGGTGCCGACGCCGGATGCCAGGAGGCCGTTGATGACCTCCTGGATGGTGCCGTCACCACCGACCGCGATGACCCGGTCGTGCCCAAGGTCGGTGGCCGCCGCTGCCAGGCGCTCGGCGTGCCCGCGCTCACGGGTCTCGAGCAGCCGCGCCTCCATCCCCTGCTCCTTCAGCCAGCCCTGGATGCGCGGCACGATGCCGTGGGCGCGGCCGCTGCCCGCGATCGGGTTGACGATGAAGAGCGGCGCCCGGGGGATTGGCACGCCCCCGATTCTGCGCCGCCCGTCAAGACACTCGGGTCAGGCCTCGACCGTCACGCTAATGGTGTGATGGCCGCGGGCCCCATCGGGCGCGGGTCGGGTCACCTGGTCGGTCTGTACGGCGCCCGTACCGTCGGTGGCGCGCACGCTGAGGATGTGCCGTCCCTCGGTCGCCGTCCAGCGGTACAGCCACTGTACCCAGGTCGCGGCCGAGATCGGCGTCGACACCTCGGCGTCCGCCCAGGGCTGGCCGTCGACCTGGACCTCGACGCGCGAGACGCCGCGATCCGGTGCCCAGGCGACGCCGGCGACCGGCACCTGGCCTGCCTTGACCGTCTGGCTGCCCTTCGGCAGGTCGATCCGCGACTGGGTCAGGATCGGCGCCTCCTTGGCCCATCCGAGCGGAACCCAGTAGCCGTCGAACGCTTCGAGCGTGGTGAGGCCGATGGTGGTCAGCCACTTGGTCGCGGACACGTAGCCGTACAGTCCAGGCACGATCAGGCGTGCCGGGAAGCCGTGCTCGGGCGGCAGCGGATCGCCGTTCATGGCCACGGCCACCAGCGCCTCGCGATTGGATTCATCGAGCCACGCGGTCGGAAAGCCGGCCGTCCAGCCGTCGAACGAGTGGCCGACCACCTGGGTGGCGCCCGAATGGACACCGGCCCGGTCGAGCAGGTCGCGGAGCCGCACCCCCTTCCACAGCGCGTTGCCGACGAGGTCGCCGCCGACCTCATTGCTGACGCAGGCGATGGTCACGTACTCCTCGTGCATCTCCATCGCCAGCAGCTCGCCGTAGCTGACGCTGAACGGGTGGTCGACCATCCCGTCCACCGACAGGCTCCAGGTGCTGGCATCCAGCCGCGGCGTGAGAAGCGAGGTATCGATGCGGTAGAAGCTGCGGTTCTGCACCACCAGCGGGCTAATGCCGGCGACCGCCAGCTCGGCGCCGGTTGGCAGCCCGCCGACCGGGTCGACGGCGGCCGGGATGGTGCCGGCGGTGGGGGCTGCGTCCGCGCGCGCATTGAGCATCAGCCGACCGATGCCCCCGCCAACCAGCGCCAGCGACGCCACGCCGATGGAAGACCCAAGGAAGCGGCGGCGGCCCCAGTTCGGCATCTCGGCAACGGCGCTCGGGGTGGCCAGGCGCAGCAGCCAGCCCAGGACGTTGTAGGCCATCGCCAGTCCGAGGGCCGCCGCTCCGAGCGCCAGCAGCCCATCCACCAGCGGGTCGCGCAGCGAGGCGAAGAGGCCCAGCACCGCGATCGCCGAGAAGCCAGCGGTGGTCCACGCGCGATGGTATCGGGCGACGACGCCGAGCAGTGCTGCGATGGCGAGCGCCCCGAGCACGATGGCCACGTTGAGGGCGAGCTTGTCGGCGGTGCCGAACAGCTCGACCACGAATTGCTTGGCGCCGGGAGGCTGCAGGGAGATGAGGAAGGCGCCGATCTCGAGCACCACCGACGGCGCGCCTGGCAGCACGCCCGCCAGCAGCTCGGTTGCGCCGAGGGCCGCACCGCCGGCCACGATTCCGGCTAGCGCCGCCGCCGAACGGGACGGGACGGGAGAGCTGCCGGACCTGGTCATGGTGGTCGCTATGTGTACCACGCTCCGCCGACGGGCGCTTTACCCTTGTCGGGATGGCGCGCCTCTTCCTCGCCCACGGTGCCTCCGGCAGCGCAGCCGGCCTGGCGCCGCAGATTTCCGCCCTTGAGCGGCGCGGGGTGAGCGCGACTGCCGTCCAGCTCCCCAGGGGGAAGGCCGAGGCGGCGATCCCCGCCTACCTCGCCGCCGCGCCGCCCGCGCCGGACACCGCCGTCGGCGGCCACTCATTCGGCGGGCGCGTCGCGTCCCTGCTGGCGGCGGAGCATCGCTACGGGGCGCTCGTGCTGCTCTCCTACCCGCTCCATCCGCCAGGCGGCTCCGAGCGCTGGGACGAGCGAACCGCCCACTGGCCGCGCATCGACTGCCCGGTCCTGCTCCTCTCCGGCGACCGGGATCCGTTTGCCCGGATTGGATTGCTCCAAGACGCGGTGCGACGCCTGCGGTCTGCCGAGCTGGTCGTCTACCCGGGGCTCGGCCACGGCATCGGGCCCGTCTTCGAGGAGGCGATGGACGCGGTCGCCGCGTTCGTCCAGGCCTGTCTCGTCTGACTGCCCGTACACTCTGCGCGTGGGCACCTGCGCGCATTGCGGGGCAGCAATCCGCGCCTCGCATCGGTTCTGCGGCCAGTGCGGGGCGCGGTTCGACGCGGGCGCGGGCGGAGATGAGATCCGGCGCCGCGCCACGGTGGTCACCTCAGACCTCAAGGGTTCGACTGCGCTCGGCGAACGCCTCGACCCGGAGACGCTCCGCGAGGCGCTGACCCTCTACTTCGACGTGATGCGGGCCGTCTTCGAGTCTCACGGCGGCACGATCGAGAAGATCATCGGTGACGCGATCGTCGCGGTCTACGGCCTGCCCATCCGACACGACGACGACGCCCTGCGCGCCGTGGAGGCGGCCTTTGAAAGCCGAGCGGCACTGGCGGCCCTCAATGACACACTCGACGAGCGGTGGGGCATTCGGCTGCAGGTACGCACCGGGGTGAGCACCGGGGACGTGCTCTTCGGCGAGGCAAGCCTTGGCGAGCACGTCCTGACAGGCGACGCGATCAAGATCGCGTCCGCTATGGAACAGAACGCCCCGCAGGGCGAGGTCCTGATCGCGAAGCCCACCTACTTGGCGGTGCGCCAGATGGTCGAGGTGGAGCGATTCGGCCTCGTCGCGCCGAAGGGGATGGAAAAGCGCTTCCCGGCCTATCGCCTGGTGTCGGTCGCCGCGAGGACCGAGGGCAGCAGCCCCGCCGACGAGGGCGGCCCGCCCGGTCGCAGCTGCCCGGCCTGCGGCGAGTCGAACCCGGACGGCTCCGCGTACTGCGGGACGTGCGGCTCCTCGCTGTCGGTCGCGCCTCGCGTTGGCGATACGCGGAAGACGGTGACGCTCGTCTTCGCCGACCCGCGGCCGGCGACGTTGGACGGCCGACCGCCGAGCGGCGAGGCGCTCCGCGAGGTGATGAGCGGCTACTTCGCCGCGGTCAAGGCGGCGCTCGAGCGGCACGGCGGCACCGTCGAGAAGTTCATCGGCGATGCGGTCATGGCGGTCTTCGGCTTGCCAGTCCGCCACGAGGACGACGCGGTCCGTGCAATCCGTGCCGCGGCGGAGATGCAGGCCGCCCTGCCGGCGCTGAATGAGTCATTCCGGGCAGCCTGGGGCATGGAGCTCGGACAGCACGTGGGCGTCAACACGGGCACCGTGGTGGCCGGAGACGCCAGCCTCGGCCAGCGCCTCGTCACCGGTGACGCGGTGAACACGGCGGCTCGCCTCGAACAGGCTGCGGGGCCCGGGGAGGTGATCATCGGCGAGCTCACCCGTCGGCTGGCGGGCGACCAGGTGGAGGTCGAGCGGATCCCGCCCCTCTCCCTGAAGGGCAAGGCGGAGCCGGTCCCAGCCTACCGGCTGGTCAAGGTTGCTCCCCGCCCGGTCGAGCGAACGGGCCTCGACACCCCGTTCGTCGGACGTCAGCAGGAGCTCGAGCTCCTCACCGCCAGCCTGGCCGATGCGCGCGAGGCGGGCGCCTGCCGGCTGGTGACCATCATCGGTGACGCCGGGGTCGGCAAGACGCGATTGCTCCGGGAGTTCAGCCGAGCCAGCGAAGGGACGTCCCAGGTGGTCCGGGGCCGATGCCTGGCCTATGGCGACGGCGTCACCTACTGGCCGATCCTGGAGATCGTCCGAGCGGCGGCGCACATTGCCGAGGAGGACCCGGCAGACGTTGCGATGTCCAAGATCACGGAGCTCGCCAACGATCCGAACGACGGGACCGATGACCCCGTCGCGATCGCCTCGCGAGTGGCTTCTGCGATCGGGCTCTCGGCGACCCCCTTCCGCGGGCCGGAACTCTTCTGGGGGATCCGCCGCATGTTCGAGGCGATGGCCAGGCGGCGTCCCCTCGCCGTGGTGATCGACGACATCCACGTCGCCTCGCCGACCTTCCTGGACCTACTCGACCACCTGCTCGAGGCGTCGAGCCTCGCCCCGATCATGCTGGTGGCCGTCGGGCGCCGCGAGCTGCTCGACGACCACCGCGAGTGGACGGCGGCGCACCCAGGCGGCCGGATCGTCCTTGAGCCGCTCACCGGCGACGACGCTGACGCCCTCCTTGACCAGCTGCTGCCGGGGCTCGAGGCCGCGGTGAGGAAGCGGATCCTTGACGCTGCGGAAGGGAATCCGCTCTACGTCGAGCAGATCGCCTCGATGCTGATCGAGCGCGGCTCCCTGCGCCGCGAGGGTGAGCGATGGGTGGCCGCGGACGGCGACCGGGCGATCGCGGTCCCGCCCACGATCGAGGCGCTCGTTGCGGCCCGCCTCGATGCCCTGTCTCCGGGCGAGCGCCAGGTGATCGACCCGGCCTCGGTGATCGGGCTCGGCTTCGCCTACGAGGCACTCGTGGAGCTGCTCGGACCCGCCGCACGCCCCGGCCTAGGCGAGCGCCTCGACCTTCTCCAGTCGAAGCAGCTGGTCCGCACCGTGGCCGCCGACGAGTTCTACCGATTCGGCCACGCAGTGATCCGGGACACCGCCTATGGCAGCCTCCTCAAGCGGGTGCGCGCCGCATGGCACGAGGCGTTCGTGGCCTGGGCCGATCCGGTCAACCAGACCCGTGGCCGCGAGATCGAGTTCGAGGAGGTCCTCGGCTACCACCTCGAGCAGGCGTACCGCTATCGCCTCGAGCTGGGTGCCCTCGACGCGCGTGCCCGCGATGTCGGCATCCAAGCGGCCGAGAAGCTGGCGAGCGCCGGACGAAGGGCCATCTCGCGCGGCGACCGCCCCGGGGCCGCGAGCCTCCTCCGCCGTGCCATCGCCATGCTCCCACCGGGCTCCCGCTCCCGGGCCGAGGTTCTGCCGGACCTTTCGATCGCGCTCACCGACCTCGGCTCGTTTGACGAGGCGAAGGCGGCGCTGGTCGAAGCCATCTCGATCGCGGAGCAGGCTGGCGCGACGTCGCTGCGCGCACGCTCCCTGGTCGGCCTCATCGCCCTGGAGGTGTACAGCGGCGACTCAGCACGCCCAGGTGAACAATCCGTGCGGGACATCGAGGCCGCCATCAGGGACCTGGAGCGAGCGGGTGACGACGCGGGTCTGGCGCGCGCCTGGCTCGCGATGAGCCTGGTCACCGGCAATGCGGGTCGCTTCTCGGAGGCGGCCGACGCTGCGCTTCGTGCCGTCCCGCACGCGCGCCGGGCCGGCGACGTCCGTCGCATTGCGCAGGCGGCCCAGATGTATGCCGGCATTGCCCTCCTGGGCCCAACTCCCGCGCTGGAGGTCCTCGCGAGCAGCGAGCAGCTGCTGCTGGACGCCGCGGAGGACCGAATGGCCGAATCGGTGATCCTCGGCACCGTCGCCGTGCTGAATGCCATGCGCGGGTCGTTTGACGAGGCACGATCCAAATACCGGAAGTCGCGCGAGATGCTCGAGGAGCTCGGCCCGACGGTCATGGCCATGTCGACATCCACCGACTCCGCCCGGGTCGAGCTGCTCGCCGGCGATCCGAATCGAGCCGAAGAGGAACTGCGCCGCGATGACGTGGCGCTCGCGGCGCTGGGGGAGCGGTACTACCGCTCGACGATCCAGGCGCTCCTCGCGGAAGCGTTGTTCCTCCAGGGACGACGAGAGGAGGCGATGGCGGCGAGCCTCCTCGCCGAGGAGCTCGCCGACCCCGAGGACACCGCGGTCCAGATCTCGTGGCGAACCGCACGGGCCGAGGTGCTCGCCGCCGAGGGGAGGGTCGATGAAGCGGCTACGCTCGTGGATGCGGCGATCGGCATGGCGCGGGAGAGCGGCTCACCCTCGTTCACTGGCGGGGCGCTCATGGCCCAGGTCATCGTCCTCGGCCTTGCAGGCGAGCACGAACGATCAGGACCTCCCCTGCGGGAGGCCCTGACGCAATACCAATTGAAGGGAGATCTCGTCTCCGCCGACCGCATTCGCGCGCGGCTGGCAGCCCTCCCTACGGGCTAGATGCCGCCGCCTTTGATAAACCCGTTCGTGACCGTCCGGAAGACGATCACGATCGTGGTGGTGTAGGTCTCGTCGGCCTCGTTGTGCGATCCGCCAGGTTCGGTCTCGACGGTGTTCGCCGAGAGGCTGACCATGCAGCCATTTACCGCGGTAGGCGGCCCGCTCGAGCAGGAGTTCGACTGGGCGATCGTGTCGAGCGTCGTCCCGTTGTCGAGGCAGTGGAAGACGACCAGCCCGTCCGTGTTGAAGGTCGGGACGGCGCCGGGCTCCGTGACGCGCCCTCCCTGCCCCTGCTGCGACAGGACCACGTTGAGGGTCCACTCCATGTAGGGACTGACCGGCTGGCCCTTGTTCACGTGGGCGGAGACGAGATTGCCGAACTGCTCCGGAATGGACGCGGTGCCGCAGGAGAATGACCCGGGCGCCTCCCCGACGTCGGCGAGGTAGCCGCCCGAGCTCGGGGGCAGGACGAGCTGGTCCTGCTGCCCCGTCCCCGACGTCTGAATGGTCGTGTAATTAGTGGTCGGCCCGGTGAAGATCGTGGAACGCCCCGCTCCTGTGCCGACACTGATCGTTGCCGTCGCATAGGCGAGGGTCGGTCGCGCGAAGGCACCGAGGACGACCTTGATGCTGTTCGTGAAGGTGCCCGCGGTCGAGCCGCCTACCGCGAAGGTGATCGGACCCTTGGCGAACCCAGGAGCCCAGCTCTCGTCCCAGCCGCACGCGAAGGCCGGCAGCAGGACGTGTCCATGGCGATCCAGGACGCGGCAGCCGGGGTAAGGCGTCAGCGCGCCACCAACGAATGAGAAGGCAGCAAGCGGAGTGAACGAGATGGGCAGGTACACCAGCACCCCCTCGTGGGTCAGGGTGGACTTGCCGGTATTTGTGGCAGTGACATCAAAGAACCCCGCGGCCTGCGAGGTGGGGCTGTACAGCCCGGCCTGGTCAACCACGTTGGTGATGGTGACCGTGGACGAGCCGGCGGCCGTGGCAACACCTGGCATCACCGTCATGACCAGCGGAGCAGAGGCGACCAGACCAGCCAGCAGCGGGGTCATCAGGGCCGAACTCAGGATCCGATGCGATCGCCGTCTAGCCGTCATTTCGACCTTCTCCTCGCTTGCGGGCGGTGTAGCCCACGGGCACGCATTGCGCCGGGGTGGATGAACCGCAGTGTACGAGCCGTCTGCCCGCCATGCCAGCGCGCCTCGCCGTTCCGTTGCCAAGGTGCACCGCCCCACCTCCGTGGGCTGCGAACGAATTTGCGGTGATCAGTGGACGGTCATCTCGGCCGCGCGTCGCGACGAGCATCAGTGGTGGGCGCGGTGTGTCGACGCCACCAGTCCCGTTCGCCCTGCGTGTTCCACCCGATCAGGAGTTCACAGCATCCAGAAAGCCCCACCACGCGTCGAGCGCGGCACGGGTGGAGGCCATGACCGCGTCCTCGTCGTCCACCGTCGGCGCCAGGTCGGAGATCATCGAGCGTTCCGCCCCGGAATGCTCGATGTCGAGCGTGGAGTGGACCGTGAAGAAGGCCAGCGTGCGCGGGTCGTCCACGCCGTACTGCTCGACCAGGCCGCGGATCTTCTCGGTGGCGACCTCGGGGACCTGTCCCTCGTAGGCGTACAGGGCGGCGATGCCGGCCGCGATCGGGCCATCCGAGACGGCGGACCAGTAGGCGTCGAGCAGCGCGCGAGTGCCTGCATTGGGCAACGCCGAGCGCACGGACGAGCGATCGGCTCCGATCCCCTCGCCGAAGCGCAGCCACAGCTCGGCGTGGTTCACCTCGCCGTGCTCCTCGTCCCACAGGTTGTCGAGCAGGGACTGCCGCACCTCGGGCCGGTCGGAGCGGGTGTGCAGCGCCGAGAGCAGCCGCGGGAAGGTCGCCTCGAAGGCGTAGTACTGGCGCGCGTACTCCTGGAGAGCCTCGCGTGTCAGCGTCCCCTCGCGCCACTTGGTGTAGAACGGGTGCGTCAGCAGGTGGCGCTCGGCGATGAGCGCGTCGACTCGCTCCAGCAGATCCATGCGCGAAGAACCCTCCATCCTTATCGGCGACTGCCCGGGAGCCGCCTGGGGCGAAGGATAGCCCGATGAGTCGATCCGCGCGGCCGCGCGCGGTCAGCCGCGCGACCTCAGCCGCCGAACCAGCGCGCCAGCCTATCCATCTCGAAGCGCTCCTTGGCCGCGCGCAGCTCCTGGCTCGGGGCGGACAGTTCGACAACCGGCGGATCGGCGAAGAAGTCGCCGGAGACGGTGCTCGCCTCGCCACCGCCCATCTCCATGAAGCAGGCACCTCGCCCGTCAAAGGTGGCGGTCGGCTCGTCGCCGCGCAGGCGTGCCGCGATCCGGGCGGCCACCGCCTCGCCCTCCTTCTCGGCGAGGAGCCCGGCCTTGGGAAGCGGCATGCCATTCGCGAGCGTGATCTCGGTCGCATCGCCGATCGCATACACCCCCGCATGCGCCGTCTCCAGGGTGGCGCGGTCCACCGTCACCCATCCCCCGGCGGGCGCCAGCCCAGCCGCCACCAGGACCGATGGGCACCGATGCGGCGGCACCGCCAGCAGCAGGTCGAAGGGGAGCTGCTCGCCCGCCCCGAACTCCACGGCCCGATCCGTCACCGCCGTCGCGGCGCGGCTGCCCAGGAAAGTGATGCCGCGCTCCTCGAGGCGGGCATCGAGCTGCTCGCAGCCGGCCGCGCCGAGGATCGGCAGCACGATCGGCACTGGCGCGAACACGGAGACCTGCGCCTCGGTGCCGCGCGCATCGAATCGGTCGCTCAGCAGCAGCGCCAGCTCGTAGGGAGCCGGGGGGCACGGGTGGGGCACGCCAAAGATGCCGACCACCACGCGGCCGCCGCGAAACGCATCAACCGCCGCGTGAACACGGTCCAGGTGCCCTCGGTCCCACGCGTTGAGACCATGCTCCGCCAGGCCCGGCACGAGGTCCATCGCCGTCTCGGCCCCAAGGGCCACGACCAACGCATCGGCCTCGATGGTGGTTCCGTCGACGATTGCGGCGCGGTTGGCCGGGTCAATCCGGTCGACCGGCCCCTGGAGCACGTTGATGCCGCGCCCGGCCAGGCTGGCGAGGGATCGGGTCCCGTAGGCGATCGGCGAGATGCCCAGGATCGCCCACGTCTTGCGCAGCCCCATCGCGAAGTCGTCACGACGGTCGACGAGCATCACCTCGTCGCTTTCGGGGAGCTGGTCGCGGAGCGCCACGGCTGTGGCAATCCCGCCGAAGCCAGCCCCCAGGATCAGCACACGCGCCATGTCATGAGGGTAGCGCCAGATCAGGCTGCGCCGAGGCGATCCTCGACCACCGCGGCCGCGGCGCTGGTGCTCTGGTGATCACCGGTGACGGCAGCCAGGAACGCATCTCGGTTCAGCGCGTATGCCAGGACGGCGTCCACCGCGGTCACCGTGGCCGTGCGCGGCACATCGCGCAGCAGCGCAATCTCGCCGAAGAACTCACCCGGTCCCATGTGGCGAACGGACCTCCCGTCCACGGTGGCCTCGGCCTCGCCTTCGGCCAGGATGTAGAACCGATCCCCCACATCTCCCTGCGCGATGATCGCGGCCCCCGCCGCGAAGCGGACGGCGATGACCTCGCTGGCGACCTGCTCCAGCACGGTGAGTGGCAGCGGCGCCAGCATCGGGACTCCGCGCAGCAGGGCGAGCTGTCGCTCCGGAATCACCCCGCGGGCATCGGCGCGTGACACCCAGCGCCAGCTCAGCACGGCCAGGCTCGGCAGGATCGCCCCGGTGATGATCAGGGCGCCGCGCGCTCCTGCGGCGAGCACGAGCAGTGGGGCGATGGCCGAGCCGATGCCGGTGCTGAGCATGATTCCGGCCTCCAGCACGCCGAACACTCGCCCCCGCACCGCGTTCGGCACGGTGCGCTGCACGATCGTGAAGCCCGACACGTCCAGCGTGGCGTTGCCGAGGCCCAGCACCACCAGGAAGAAGACGGCCGGACCCGCCAGCGGGATGAGGCCGATCATCAGGATCGG
>JBGQCU010000042.1:0-15478 GCA_041495495.1 Candidatus Limnocylindria bacterium | reverse complement strand
GTCGCGGCGGTCACCACGCGGCTACAACGGGGAGGGAGAGGGCCGTGCATCGTCGTACGAGCCACCCCGTGACGATTCGGGGATGGAGAGCGACGTTTCCCGCGTTTCTTCCCCGTTGTGGCCACCCGGTGACGACGCATCAGGGCGAGAGGCGGCTCAGCCGACGTCCTCGGTGGCCGGGGCACGCCGCACCCGCATCGACCCGAAGCGCAGGTTGACGATCGCGATCCCGGCGATGACCAGGGCCGTGCCGAAGAGCAGCCGCGCATCGACCTGCTCGTGGAGGACCACGGCGCCCAGCACCAGCCCGACGACCGGCATCAGGTAGGCGACCAGCGAGGTCCGCGTGGCACCCCATCGGCCCAGCAGGCGGAAGAAGATGAGGTAGGCGAGGCCGGAGCCGAGGAGCCCCAGCCAGGTGACGGCGAAGAGCGCGTCGAGGCGGGCCGGGAGCTGGATCGATCCGTCCACGATCAGCGACGCGATCGCGGCGATCACGAGCGCGAAGCCGATCTCGACCACGGCGGTGACCATCGGCGTCAGCCCCCGCAGAAAGCGGCGCGCCCAAACGCCGCCGGCCGCGTACGAGGCGGTCGATCCGAGCAGGGCGAGCGCAGGAAGGAGGCTGGTCCCCGACACGACGCCGGGGTCGAAGCCGACCAGGATCGCGACCCCCACGAAGCCCACGAGCAGTCCCGCCACGCGCGGCGCGGTGAACGGCTCGTCCGGCAGCATCATCGCGGCGATGACGATCACGACGAGCGGGATGGCGCCATTGATCACGGCCGCCAGCGAAGAGGGGACGCTCTGCTCGGCCCAGCTGATGAGCGAGAAGGGAAGCGCCACGCTGAGCACGGCGATGACCACGAGGTGTCCGTAGCTGCGCAGGTCACGGGGCAGCCGCTCGCGCGCCACGAGCACCACGACCGCGAGCAGCACGAACCCGATCACGAGGCGCAGCGTGACCAGCGAGAGCGGCCGCAGCCCGGCGTCCACGCCGATCCTGATGAACAGGTAGCTGCTGCCCCAGAAGAAGCCGAGGAGGCCGAAGAGGAGCCAATCGAGCCGGGACGACGGGCGCATCGGCGTAGGTTAGCCTCCCGTAGACTCGACGGCGTGGAGGCCGTCGCCGACCTGATCACCGAGGAGCTGCGGGCGCTCGGCACGCCGGAGCGGGCCGCGCAGGAGAAGCGCTACCTCAAGAGCGAGCTGGAGTTCCTGGGCGCGTCCTACTGGCAGACCGGGGCGCAGATCAAGGCCTGGGCCAAGGCGCACCCGAGCCTCGAACACGCCGAGCTGGTCGCTCTCGTCGAGACGCTCTGGTCGAAGCCGATCTTCGAGCGTCGGGCGGCCGCAACGATGCTGCTGGAGCGGTTCCCGCGCCTGCTGACGCCGGGCGACCTGTCGTTGATCGAGCGGCTGCTGCGCGAGTCACTCACCTGGGCCCTGGTCGACGGCCTGGCGGCCGACGTGGTGGGCGGCATCCTGGCTGCCTCGCCCGCCGAGGTCACGCCCGTGCTGGACCGATGGGCGTCCGACCCCGACTTCTGGATCCGTCGCAGCTCCCTGCTGGCCGAGCTGCGCCCGCTGCGAGCGGGTGCCGACCTGGCTCCCTTCCTACGCCGCGCCGACGCCATGCTCGACGAGAAGGAGTTCTTCATCCGCAAGGCGATCGGCTGGGTGCTCCGGGAGGTGGGCAAGCGTCGCCCGGACGAGGTGTCGAACTGGCTGGCTCCGCGGACGCATCGGGCCAGTGGAGTCACCGTGCGCGAGGCCGTCCGCTACCTGCCGGCGCCCGATGCGCAGCGCCTGATGGCCGCCTACCGGGAGCGACGACCGGCGAGCTGAGTACCCCGATCGTCCTATCGACCCTCGGCCGGGGCATTCCTATCGTCCGGGGTACATGTTGCTGCGACACACCGCGACGGGGGCTCGCGAGCGCCGGCGGCCGATGCTGCTCGCGCTTGTCTTCGGTGTCTTCCTGATGCTCATCGCGCTGACGGCGACTGCGCTGGTCACAGTCACCTCGATGCACCTCTCGAGCGCGACGCTCGCAGCGGTCGTCTCGCGGGACCGCTCCCTCGTCGCGCTCTTCGTCAATGGCAACGTGGTCAAATCTGACCTCAGCGGCGGCATGAGCGCATCGCGCGCTGCCGAGCTCGAGGACAAACTCGCGGCGCTGACCACGCAGGACGAAATCCTGCGGGTGGAGCTGCGGGCGGACGACGGGACGATCCTTGCCAGCTCGGGCGCCGACTACCGCGGTGCCCGCCCGCCCATCTCGCAGGGGATGCGCGAAGCGCTCGCCGGAGCGCCATCGGTCGCGATGATCGACAGCGCCGGGGCGACCGACCTCGCCTCCAAGGTCCTGAACGCCCCCCACCTGGTCCGCGAGTACCTGCCGCTCCTCTCTGATACGAAGGAGACCCTGGCGGTCGTCGCGATGTGGCGCGACGCGGGACCGCTGCTGGCACGCATCGACGCGGCCCGCGGCGACGTGCTCCTGGTCACGGTCATCTCGTCGGTGTTCCTGGCCGCGGTCCTATTCGCGGTCTTCCGCTCGGCGCAGCGGCGAATCTCTCGTCAGCACGCCCAGCTGCTGGAAGCGGAGCGTCTCGACCCGCTGACCGGGCTGCTGAATCACGGCGCCGTGGTCGGCCTCCTTGTCGAGCGTCTCGAGGAGGCGCGCACGACCGACAGGCAACTCGGCCTGGCGCTTATCGACGTCGACAACTTCCGGTTGCTGAACGATACCCACGGGCACGCCGCCGGCGACGAGGTGCTGGTGCGCGTCGCCGATCTCGTCGACGGCGAGGCGGGCGAGGGCTCGTATGTTGCCCGCTACGGCCCGGACGAGTTCCTGTTGGTGCTGACCGATGCCGGCGTGGACGAGATGCAGGCGGCGATTGCACGGGTGCGCGGTGCCCTTTCCCAGATCACGTTCCAGTTCGGCGAATCGGAACCGTTGCCGATCTCTGTCAGCGCCGGGATCTGCCTGTACCCCGAGCACGCCGCCTCGGTCACCGAGCTGCTCACCGCAGGGGCGTTGGCGGTGCGGGAGGCGAAGGCCTCCGGAGGCGACGGCGTGCGCGTTGCGCGGGTGGCAGATGAGGATCGCGACACCTCCGCCAGCTTTGACGTGCTGCAGGGGCTGGTTATCGCGGTCGACACGAAGGACCGGTACACGAAGCGCCATTCCGAGGACGTCGCCCGTTATGCGGTGTTTCTCGCCAGGCGCATCGGCATCGATCCCGGGCAGCTCCAGACGATCCACCTGGCCGGGCTGCTGCATGACGTGGGCAAGATCGGCATCCCCGATACCCTATTGCGCAAGCCAAGCAGTCTGACCGCGCAGGAGTACGACATCTTCAAGCAGCACGTGGCGCTGGGCGACGCGATCGTGCGCGACGTGCCCGACGTCGAGCTGGTGCGCTCCGGCATCCGGCACCACCATGAGCGCTGGGATGGTCGCGGCTATCTGCACGGCTTGGAGGGCGAGGAGATTCCCTTCCTGGCCCGCATCTTGGCGGTGGCCGATGCCTTCTCGGCGATGACCACTTCGCGTCCCTATCGCAGGGCGCTGCCGCTTGAGGAGGCGCTCAAGCGCCTGGGCGACGCCGCCGGGACTCAGTTGCAAGAGGATCTGGTGTCGGCCTTCATCCAGGGCATCGAGACGGCCGCGGATGCTCCCCTGCCCGGAGAACAGCCGATCGGCATTTGGCAGCCGACCCTCAAGGTGGCCTGACGTGCGACGACCGCTGATCGGACTGGCCATCAGTCTGCTGGCCGCCGCTGTACCCACCATCGCGCAGGCGGCGTTGCTGTGGACAATGACCGTCACGCCGACGACCGCAAGCAAGGGACAGGCCACCGGGTTCGTGGTAAAGACGACGGTTGTCCTTGCCGGGAATATCGGCTGCGTGGAAGTCGATCTGCCGGCGAGCTTCGTGATCCAGGCCGTGAGCCTCCCGGTCGCGACCCGGGGCGGCACCTGGGTGACCAGCTTCGCCGCCAACGCCGTGGTTGCGCAGGCTGCGAAGGATTCAGACCGGATTACGAAGGCCGGGGATTCGCTCACCTTTACCATCACGGCGGTGCCAACCGTCGCAGGGGCCTTCTCCTGGCCGAACCACGTCCACAGCAAGGTGGACTGCTCCGACGCCAGCCTTTTCGGTACCGCTCTGTCGGTGACCGTGGTGACCGCCCCAACTCCAAGCCCGGCGCCGACGCCAACCCCGGTACCGACCTCGACCCCGACGCCTACGACCGCTGCCTCAATGATTCCGACCCCCACCCCGACCCCCGCATCGAGCTCTGGCGGCACTCCTTCACCCCGTACGAGCACGACGCCGACCCCCCAGGAGACTGGTGCTACCCAGCAATCCGGCGAGCCTTCTGCGACGCCGCTGGCCTCCGGCATGCCGCCAGACATTCCTTCCACGCTGCCCTCACCAGGCTCCAGCAGCGCCCCGCCGGCCCTCTCGGTGGCACCGTTTGAGGATTCCACCGGCGGGGGAGCCAGCGGCGACTTCGGCACGGGCCTCGACATGCTGGCCTTGCTCGACAACCCGTTTACCTGGTTCGTGCCCGCTGCGGTGGTTGGTCTGCCGGGGCTGGTGGTGATCTTGTTCGTCGCGCTCCAGGCGATCGTTGCCGCCGCCTGGATCCCAGCCGTGCGGCGCCTCGGCGAGCACGACGACCGCCCTCGCCGCCGCCCACGCCCCGTCTGAGCGGCAGCCCGCCAGCGGCGTAATTCTCGCGGGTAGGGCGTTACGTCCCGATCGGGTCGGCATCGGGCTCGCACGTCAGGGTCGCGGAGCACGGACCAGGCGACTGCGACCACCGGCGACGCTGCAGATGGTGCCTTCGGCAGGCGTTGTTCTCCGCAGATGAGAAATAGGCCTCTCGGCGCTGGGCGGCGGTGCGGTGCGGCGCGGTGCGGCGCGCCGCTGCACGAGCGGGCACGGGCTGGGCTCAGCCGAGGGGCGTAGCCGGGTCCCAGGCCTCGAGGCGCTTGCGGACATCGGCCAGGAAGTTGCCGACCTGCGCGCCATCGAGCACGCGGTGGTCGAACGAGCAGGTCATGTTCATCATCGGTCGAATGGTGATGACGTCCTCGCCCTCCACGGTGACCACCACCGGGCGCTTGACGATCGCCTCCATCGACAGGATGGCGACCTCGGGGCTGTTGACGATCGGCATGGATGTGACCGATCCGAACCAGCCGGTGTTGTTGACCGTGAAGGTGCCGCCCTGGATCTCGTCGAGGCGCAGCTTGTTGGTCCGGGCACGGGCCGCCAGGTCGGAGATGCGGTGGTTGACGCCGCTGATGCTCAGCTGATCGGCGTTGGCGATGACGGGCACCAGCAGCCCGTTCTCGACCGCCACCGCGATCCCGATGTTCATGGCCTGCTTGAGGATGATCCGATCCTCGGCGAACTGGCTGTTGACGGTCGGGTGCAGGCGCAGCGTCTCGGTCACCGCCTTGATCACCGCCGCCACGTAGCTGATGCCGATCCCCTCGCGCGCCTTGTAGGCGGCCTGGTTCGACTCGCGCCAGCGCACCACGTTGTGCATGTCGACCTCCACCGCGGTGTAGGCGTGCGGGACGGTCTGCTTGACGCGGGTCATCTTGGCCGCGATCCCCTTGCGCATCTGGCTCAGGGCGACCTCCACGTCGCCGCCGGTCGGCGCCGGGGTGGGAGTCGGCGGAGCGTAGGCGGGTGCCGGGGCCGCCGGCGCACTGGGTGCGGGAGCGGCGGGAGCGGCGGGAGCGGGGGTCGGGGCCTCCTGCTCGGCGATCGGCTCGGCCGCCGGCTCGGCCATCGCGACCGGCACGGGAGCCGCAGCGGGAGACGCGGATGCCGGGGCGGCAGCGAGAGCAACGAACGCCAGCACGTCCTCGCGGGTGACGCGTCCGCCGGCGCCGCTGCCGTGCACCTGGTTGACGTCGATGGCATGCTCGCGCACCAGGCGTCGCACGGCGGGGGTCATGCGCATGGTGGCGTCGGTCGCCGGGATCGGCGCAGCGGCTGCCGCCATCGCCACGGGCATGGGCTCGGGCGCTGGAGCGGCTGGTGCCGGCTCTGGCCCTGGCGCGGGCGCAACCGCCACCGGCTCGGGAGCGGATACGGCCATCACGGGCTCCGGCACGGCCGCGGGAGCGGGAGCGACCGCCGGGGCGGGCGTCGGAGCCGGCTCCGCCGCGACCGGCTCCGCCGCGACCGGCTCCGTCGCGACCGGCTCTGCCGCCCCGGTCTCGATCTCGGCCAGCGGCGTGCCGACCTTCACCGTCTGCCCATCGCCGACGAGGATCTTCGTCACCGTCCCGGCGACCTCGGCCGGGACCTCGGCGTTGACCTTGTCCGTCACCACCTCGAAGAGCGGGTCGTACTGCTCGACCGTGTCGCCCTCCTTGACCAGCCAGCGCTCGATCGTCCCCTCCGTGACCGACTCGCCCAGCTGCGGCATCTTGATGGTGGTGGCCATGCGTCCCTCGTTCCTACGCTTGCGCGCCGCTCGCCGGCACGCGGGTTGGGCTCATGTTGCGCTCGCGGTACAGATCGCGCAGAACCCCGATCTCGCCGCCATGGTGCAGGTCTTGGTCAATCATTGTCCAGAAGATGCGCCAGGCGGGCCACTCCTCGCCCCAGTTCGTGAGCCGGGGAGCGTCCAGAGCGGCGTCCGTCATGCCGTGCAGATCGTCGACGAGCAGGCGCTGCCCGCGCTCCAGCTCGGCGATCGCCGTACCGGCGCTATGAGCCGAGTCGATCTCCGGCCAGGTCAGCGCGGCGGGGCCAAAGGCGTACTCGTGGTACATCACCTTCGATTCGGCGATGTGCAGCAGCCGCCAGGCGATGGTGGTGAAGGGGGGAGGATCGGGGTGGACGTCGGGGTAGTCGACCAACCAGCGGCCATCGGGGCCGCGGCGCACCGTCCAGCAGTCGGAAACGGGCTCCCAGAAGAACTCCTCGTCGGTCAGCCCCTCGACCCGGTCGCGGACGAGGCGATACGCCTCGTCGAGCTGGGTCGCCAGGAGCTCGGTCGCGCTGAACACGCCGGTCAGTACGCGGCCAGCGCCCGCGCAGCGGCCACGATCTTGGCCGGGTTCAGCATGAACCAGTCTTCCAGGCTGTGGTGGAACGGCACGCCGGGGACCTCCGGGCCAGCGAGGCGGGTCACCGGCGCGTCCAGGCTCTCGAAGCCCTGCTCCGCGATCGTGGCCGCCACCTCGGCACCGAAGCCCCCGAACCGATTGGCCTCGTGCACGACCAGCGCGCGTCCGGTTCTGGCCACCGACGCCAGGACGGCGGCGGTGTCGAGCGGCCGCAGGGTGCGCAGGTCCACCACGTCGGCCTCGATCCCGTCCTCGCGGGCGAGGGTCTCGGCCGCCTCGAGCGCGCAGAAGCGCATGAAGCCGTAGCAGAAGATGGACAGGTGCTTGCCGGGGCGGGCCACATCGGCCACGCCGATCGGCACCAGGTGGTCGCCATCGGGCACATCGGCCTTGAACAGGCGGTACGTCTTCTTGTGCTCGAAGAAGAGGACCGGGTCAGGGTCGCGGACCGAGGCCTTCAGCAGCCCCTTGGCGTCGGCCGGGGTGCCGGGCGCGACGACCTTGAGGCCGACCGTGGAGGTGAAGTAGGTCTCGTTGCTCTGCGAGTGATACAGGGCGCCGTGCACCCCGCCGCCGTAGGGCATGCGGATCACCATCGGCAGCCCGAAGGCGTTGTTGGACCGATAGCGCAGCCGGCTGATCTCGGACACGATCTGGTTGAAGGCGGGATAGACGAAGTCGGCAAATTGCATCTCGGCGATGGGGCGCAGCCCGTAGATGGCGGCGCCCATGGCGGCGCCGGCGATCATCGCCTCGGTCAGCGGGGTGTCGAGGACGCGCTTGTCGCCGTACTTGGCCCAGAGCCCCTCGGTGGCGCCGAAGACGCCGCCCTTGCGGCCGACATCCTCGCCCAGCAGCATGACGTCGGGGTCGCGCTCCAGCTCCTCGTCCATGGCGGAGCGGATCGCCTCCAGGATGGTCAGCTCGGCCATCAGCCCGCGTCCTCGGCGTAGACCCAGCGCTCCGCCGTGGCGGGATCCGGATCGGGGCGGGCCTCCGCCCGGGCAGAGGCCTGGTTGATCTCGGCCTTGATCTCGGCGCGCATGGCGGCGTCGCTCTCCTCGGTCAGCAGGCCGGCGGCCAGCAGCCGGACGGCGAAGTGGGTGATCGGGTCCTGCTCGCGCAGCGCCTCGACCTCGGCGGGGTCGCGGTAGCGGCGCTGGTCGTCGTCCGACGAGTGGCTCGTCAGCCGCACCACCTTGGCCTCGATCAGGGTCGGTCCCTCGCCCCGCCGGGCGCGCTCGTGCGCCTCCTTCGCGGCGGCGTAGCAGGCCAGCGGGTCGCCGCCGTCGACCGTGACGCCCACGAAGCCGTAGCCCTGTGCCCGGGCGGCCACCGACAGGCCGCCGACCTGCCGCACCAGCGGCACGCTGATGGCAAAGCCGTTGTTCTCGCACACGAAGATGACCGGCAGGCGGTGGACCCCGGCGAAGTTCATGGCCTCGTGGATCTCGCCCTGGTTGCTGGTCCCCTCGCCGAAGGAGGTGATCGCCACCACGTCCTCGCCGCGCACCCAGGCCCCCATCGCGATCCCGACCGCGTGCAGGACCTGGGTCCCGACCGGGGAGCTGAGGGACACGATGTTGTAGCGCTTCGCCCCGTAGTGACCGGGCATCTGCCGGCCGCCGGAGCTGACGTCATCTCCCTTGGCCAGGTGGGCGGAGACGATGTCCTCGGCGCTCATGCCGAAGGCCAGCACCGAGGCGATCGAGCGGTAGAAGGGGGCCATCCAGTCCTGGTTGCGGCGCATCGGCCAGGCGGTGCCGACCTGCGCCGCCTCGTGGCCCTGTCCGCTGATGACGAAGGCGATCTTGCCGGCGCGCTGCATCAGCCACATGCGCTCGTCCACGGCGCGCGCCAGCAGCATCAGGCGGTACATGGCCAGCACGTCGGCATCGGACAGGCCGAGCTTGGCGTGCCCCAGCGCCGCCCCCTGCTTGGTGTCGGCCATCAGCTGCCTCCGCTCCCTCGCTCAGACGTGGATCGCAGCGCCGTCGACCGCCAGCGCCGCCTCGGCCAGCACCTCGGTCAGGGTCGGGTGGGCGTGCACCGACATGGCGATCTCGGCGGCGGTCCCCTCGACCAGCAGGGCGAGGGTCGGCTCGGCCAGCAGGTCGCCGGCGTGCGCGCCGATGAGGTGCGCTCCCAGCAGCAGGCCGCTGTCGGCATCGGCGACGAGCTTGGCGAAGCCATCGACCTCGCCCACGATGGTCGCCTTGCCGAGCGCGCGGAAGGGGAAGGAGCCGACCTTGACGGTGTGGCCGGCATCGGTCGCCTGGGCCTCGGTCATGCCGACCGAGGCGATCTCCGGCCGGCAGAAGGTGACCCGCGGCATGAGCTCCATGCGCACCGGCTGCGGGTCATGGCCGGCGATCGTCTCGACCGCCACGATCGCCTCGTGGCTGGCGACGTGCGCCAGCGCGTAGCCCGGCACAATGTCGCCGATGGCGTACAGGTGCGGCACCCCGGTCTGCATGAAGCCGTTGACCTTCACGTAGCCACGCTCCAGCTCGACGCCGGGGATCTTCTCGAGCCCGATGCCGTCGGTCAGCGGTCGCCGACCAACCGCCACCAGGATGATGTCGGTCTGCATCTCGATGCGCGACCCGCCGTCGCGCCCCTCGACCGCGAAGTGGACGCCCCCCTTGGCCTCCTCGATGCTGGCCGGGTTGATGGTCGAGGAGGTGTAGATCTTCATGCCCCGCTTCTTGAAGATGCGGGTCAGCTCCTTGCTCACGTCGGCGTCCTCGAGCGGCACGATGCGGTCGAGGAACTCGACCAGGTGCACCTCCGCGCCGAGGTCGCCGTACAGGCTGGCCCACTCCACGCCGATCGCTCCGGCTCCCACGATGGCGACCCGCGCCGGCACGGTCTCGCGTCGCAGCGCCTCGTCGGAGGTGATGATCAGGGTGCCGTCGACCTCCAGGCCGGGGAGGCTGCGCGGCGCCGACCCGGTGGCCAGGATGAGGTCGGTGGCGGTCGCGTCCACCTCGCCCGAATCGCCGCCGCTGACGTGAACGCTGGTCGGACCGGTCAGCGTGCCCTGGCCGCGGATCACCGTCACGCCGTTCTTCTTCATGAGGAACTCGACGCCCTTGACGTGCTTCTCGACCACGGCGTCGCGCCGGCGGCCGAGGGCGGGGTAGTCGAGGGTCACCCCGTCGGATCCGGCCAGGCCGAACTCCGCTCCCTGCTCGGTAACCCGGTGCAGCAGATCGGCGGTCTCCAGCATCGCCTTGGTCGGGATGCAGCCGCGGTTGAGGCAGGTGCCGCCCAGCCGATCGCGCTCTACCAGCCCGACCTTGAGGCCGAGCTGCGCAGCGCGAATGGCGCCCACGTAGCTCATCCCGCCGCCCAGGATCAGGAGGTCGAAGCGCTGCGCATCGCTCATGCCGGCGCCACCGGGCGGTCCAGTGGCCGTCCCTCGTACGCGGCCATGGTGGCGCGCCACTGGTCCGAGACGGGCATCGGCTTCTCGGCCTGGTAGTCGAAGGCGACCAGCACGGCCTCGGATCGGGCCAGCTCGCGGCCACCGCTGCCGGTCAGCAGGTGCGACATGTGGACGCTGGTGCGGCCGATCCAGTCAACCCGGGTCCCGACCTCGACGGGGTCGCTGAACAGGGTCTGGGCGAGGTAGTCGATCTTCAGCATGGCCAGGATGAATGGCATGCTGACCGGATCGGCCCCGGTGCCGAGCACGTCGCGCAGGTACAGGACCCGCCCCTGCTCGACGTAGCTGGCGATTACCGCGTTGTTGACGTGGCCGAACGGGTCGAGGTCGCCCAGGCGGACGTCGAGGCGCGTGCGGTGGCGAAAGTCGTCTGTCACGGGAACGGGATTCTACAACGGGCCATTTGCGAGATGGCTCACAGCGCCTCCCCGATGCGGGCCATCAGGCCCGCCAGCAACGACGTGCGTGGGACCACGCTGCCGAGGTCCAGCCACTCGTTGACGGAGTGGTCATCCCCGCCGATGGGGCCGAGCCCGTCAAGGGTCGGCAGGCCGGCCGCCGAGGTGGTGTTGGCGTCGCTGGCGCCTCCCGTCGCCGCGTCGCGGACCATGAATCCGAGCTCGGCGGCGAGGGTGGAGGCCAGCGCAGCCAGGCGGGCGGAGGCGGGGGAGCGCTCCATGGGTGGGTGGTGAGCGGCGCGTCGGAGCGTGGCGGTCACTCCGTCCCCGCTCGGGTGCTCGACGATGCGGGCCACCTCGGCCGCCGCCAGCTCGAATTCCTCGATGCTCGCTGCGCGGAGGTCCAGCTCGATGCGGCACGACTCGGCGACGACGTTGGGGCGGGTGCCGCCCGCGATCACGCCGGCGTTGACCGTCACGCTCGGCCAGCGGCCGTTCAGGCCATGCAGGGCAATCACCTGGCGCGCCGCCTCGAGGATGGCGCTGCGGCCCTTCTCCGGCTCGACGCCGGCGTGGGCGGCCCTGCCGGTCAGCTGAATCTCGTAATCGGCGATGCCCTTGCGCGCGCTGACGATGTTGCCGTTGGCGCGGGCGCACTCGAGCACCAGGGCGGCGTCGTGGCTGCCCGCCAGCGTGCGGATGTGCGGCGTGGAGAAGGGCGAGCCGATCTCCTCATCGGGGTTGGCGAGATAGGTCAGGTTGGGACGCATGCCAACCGCCTGGAGCGCCGCGATCGCATGCAGCCCGGCCAGCAGCCCACCCTTCATGTCGCTCACCCCTGGGCCCTGGGCATGGTCGCCATCGGTCCTGAAGGGGCGGGCGGCGGCGGTGCCCTCGGGGAAGACGGTGTCCATGTGGCCGATCAGCAGCAGGCGCGGCCCGCTGCCGCTGATGCGACCGACGACGAGGTTGCCGAGCTGCGCCTCTCCGGGGCCAGGCTGGTGCGCGGTGCGCTCCACCGTCGCCCCCAGCTCGGTCAGCGCCGCCACCACGAAGTCCGCGACGCGGTTGACGCCGACGGGTGTGTAGGAGCCGCAGTCGAGGTTGACGAGTCGCTCCAGCTCCGCCAGGTAGTGCGGGTTGCCGGCCGCAGCCGCGGCGCGCAGGGCGGTGAGGTCGATCTCGGACATCGGCGGCGAGTCTAGCCCCTGTCCGCCGTGGAGCGCCTCCACTCCGATCGTATACTCGCGATCATGCCGAACGACGCGCAGTCGCCGGCCGGGGTCGAGCTGCTCGAGCTGCGCGTCCTCGACGGTCCCAACCGCTTCTTCCCGCGGCCAGCCGTCAAGCTCGAGTTCGGGGCAGAGGCGCCCGGCGCGGCCTCCGACGTGGCCGCCACCGCCGGGCTGGCGGTGCGCCGGCTGCACGTCGCGCTCGACCTGCCCGTGCCCCGCGTCGCCGTGCGCCCATCGGCCGACCGGCGGCGGGTCTCGCTCGTCTTCCCGTGGCGACGGCGCGCGATCGCGCAATCGATCGGGGCGGCGGCGGCGCGCATGGCCCTGGGACACTCGACCGAGCGGCGGGAGCTCGGCGCGTTGCGGGCCGTGGCCTCCGGACCGCGACCTGACCTGCCTCGGCCCCGGATCCCCGTGGTGGCGATCACCGGCACGAACGGCAAGAGCACCACGACGCGGCTCATCGCCCATATCGCCGAGTCCGCCGGGCTCCGCACCGGAATGACCAACTCGGACGGCATCTACCTGCGCGGCGAGCTGGTCGAGGCGGGGGACTGGACCGGATTCGGCGGCGCGGGCCGCGTGCTGGCGCAGCCGGACCTCGACATAGCCGTGCTCGAGACGGCACGCGGCGGGATCCTGCTGCGCGGGATCGGCTACGCCGCCAACGACGTATCGGTCGTCACCAACATCAGCGCCGACCATCTTGGCCTGCAGGGGATCGACACGCTCGACGAGCTCGCCGACGTCAAGGCGGCGGTGGTGCGCATCACCAAGGGTTCCGGCTGGGCCGTGCTGAACGCCGCCGACCCGCGGGTGTGGGCCATGCGCCGCCAGACCCGTGCCCGCTGGTATCCGTTCAGCACCGATCCGAACGCGCCGCAGATCGACGCCGCGCTGGATCGCGGCGGGCGCGCCGCCGTGCTGCAGCGGGGCTGGCTGGTGCTGCTCGCAGCTGGTCGGCCGCCGCGTCGCCTGGCCCGCGCCGTCGACCTGCCGGTCACCTTCGCGGGGCTCTCGCAGGCCAACGTGGCGAACGCCCTGGCCGCGGCCGCAGCCGCCGATGCGGCGGGCATCCCGCCCGACCAGATTGCCGCGGGGTTGCGCAGCTTCGCCCAGGACAACGCCGACAATCCCGGCCGCCTGAACTTGTACGAGCGCAACGGGGTGCTGGCGCTGGTCGACTTCGCGCACAACGAGGCGAGCCTGACCAGCCTGCTGGAGGTCTGCCGTGCGCTGGCCTCGGCCCCGGGTCGCCGCGCGCGTGGCAAGGTGCGCGGGCAGGTGCGCCTGGCGGTCGGCACCGCCGGCGACCGCAGCGACGAGATCCTGCACAACCTGGGCGTTCTGGCGGCCGGAGCCGATGACGTGGTGATCTGCGAGAAGCCCCATTACCTCCGCGGCCGCGACCTGGAGGGGATGAACGCCATCCTGCGTGAAGGGATCGCCGAGGGAGGCTACTCGGGGTCGGTGCCGGCCATCGCGACCGAGCTCGGGGCGCTCCAGGAGCTGCTGGCCCGCTCGCGGCGCGGTGACGTGGCGGCGGTGATGAGCCACGCCGAACGGGCCGAGATCTTTGCCTGGCTGCAGGCGGAGGGATATCGGCCAGTCGACCTCGAACGGCTGCAGGTGCTGGTCGGCGCCTAGCTGTCGACCGCCGAGCGTGGTCGCTGAGCCGCTTGGCCGGTAGGCCGGTAGTCACGGTCACCTGGTGGCTACAGCGGCGAAGCAGAGCCGATTCGGCCCCTCTCGATGCCCGAATGATCACGGGGTGACCAGCGGCGCGAGGTATCGGGCCCAACTTCGCCGTTGTAGTCACCCGGTGACGACGGAGGGCTGCGGGGTGGCCCGGCGGGCGAGCGAACGCCTAGCTGTCGACCTCGATGGCGACCAACTCGTCGCCCGTCCCGGATGACTCGCTGACCGCAGCGCCACCGTGCTGCCGGCGCTGGAGCTCCTTCCAGACGTCGTTGGCGTGGTCGACGCAGACCACGATCACGTCGCCCTCGTGGCCCATGTCCAGCGCATAGCGCGTCGCCTCCAGCTCGTTCAGCACGGTCTCGATGTTCGTGCAGCGCGCGCCGGCGGCCATGCCGGCCCGAACGCCACGCTCGATCAGGGCGGCGGTGGTGCCCCGCGGACGGCCGCGGGTGTTCGCATCCTCGCGCACGATGATCGTGTCGAAGTAGGCGGATGCGATCCGACCCAGCTCGATGATGTCCTCGTCGCGCCGGTCGCCGGCGGTGGCCATGACCCCGATCCGCTGCCCGCTGACCAGCGCGCGGCGCCCGCCCGCGGTCGGCTCGCCGAGGCGATCCACGAACTCGCCCAGCGCCGTCACCGCCGGCGGGTTGTGGGCGTAGTCGACGATTACCCGGTAACCGTCCAGCTCGAACATGTTCAGCCGGCCGGGAGCCATGAAGTAGCTGGTGGTGAAGGTGCGCAGCCCCTGCCGGATGTCGTGGAGGTGGGCGCCGGCGGCCCACGCCGCGGCCGCGGCGGCGAGGGCGTTCTGGACGTTCATCCGCGCCCGCCCCTCGAAGGTGGCGGGCAGCAGGTGGGTCCAGACCAGGGGCAGGCTCTTGCGGCCGTGGCGCAGCACGATCATCTCGCCGTTGCGCCCCGGCTCGACGGTCACCGCCCGTCGCCCCCGGCTCGCCTGGCGGCGAATCGTCTCGTTGTTCGGGTCCAGGCTGAAGTAGATGACAGATCCGGAGCAGTGGCTCCCCATCGTCGCAACCAGCGGATCATCGGCGTTGAGGACCGCGGTCCCGTCGCGCGGCACCGCCTCGACCAGCACCTGCTTGACGGCGGCGAGCTGGCGGATGGAGGTGATCCCGCCCAGCCCCAGGTGATCGCCGGTCACGTTGAGCACGACCGCCACGTCGTTGCGGTCGTAGCCGAGCCCCTCGCGCAGGATTCCGCCGCGGGCGACCTCGAAGACGGCCATCTCCACGTTCGGGTTCTGGAGGACGGTGGAGGCCGATTTCGGGCCGCTCATGTCGCCCCGGCGGATGAGGCGACCGTCGACGAAGATGCCATCGGTGCTCGTCATCCCCACCTTGCGCCCCATCCCCTTGAAGATGTGGGCGACCATGCGGGCGGTGGTCGTCTTGCCGTTGCTGCCAGTAATGGCCACGATCGGAATGCGCGAGGCGGACCCCGGCGGGAAGAGCATGTCGATCACCGGCTTGGCCACGTACTGCGCCTCGCCCTCGGTCGGGTGGGTGTGCATCCGGAAGCCGGGCGCCGCGTTGACCTCCACGATCCCGCCGCC
>JBGQCU010000041.1:0-15552 GCA_041495495.1 Candidatus Limnocylindria bacterium | reverse complement strand
GCGCCAGGCCGTACAGGTACGGCATCGATGCGGCCGTGACCGACTTTGCCTCCTCGTTCTCCATCCAGACGACGACCACGTGGGTGATCGAGCCCGAGCTCGGGGTGGAGGTGGCCGTCAGGGTGGGCGTGACGAGTGGCGCCACCGACCGGCAGCCGGCCCCGATCAGGAGGATGGCTCCGAGGAAGGTCGCCGCGCGAGGCGGCAGTTTCACTGTTGTGTTGCCATGGGTCGGCGCACCGCCAAGCAGGATGACGTAAGCGAAGGCCAGAGGAGTTGTCACGTCGGCTCATGAGCCGACGGACGGCGAATGGACAATGGGTACTCTAGGGTATCCCTCCGCGCCCGGCTGGAGGAGCCGTCCTGCGGTGCTCAATGGCAACGGAAAAGGCGCGCAACTCCTCCCGTTCCGTGGCCCAACGGGTATCCTTCCGGTCTTGCGCCCCAGTGCCGGGGCGGCTACAGCGGAGTGAGGATGCGATTGGTGGGCCTGCCGACAGGCCGACGCTGGCATGCGTTGGCCGCCGTTCTGACCCTGGTGTCGGCCACTCTTGCTGGCTTCGCGGGAGTTCCGGGAGCGACCCCGGTCGCCGGTGCTGGCCCAGCTTGCCAGGTGAGCAGCGCCCCGGCGGGCTACACCGTAACCGTGTGCATCGACACCCCATTGCCGGGAGACACGCTCTCCGGTTCGCGTACGGTGACCGCGAGCCTCAACGTCAGCGGCACGTCACCGGGCTTCCAACGCGCGATCTTCACGCTCGACGGCTCGGCGCTGCTCACGGACTACACCTCGCCGTATACCTTCCTGCTGGATTCGCGGCGCTGGGGGGATGGGAGCCACACCCTTGCGGTGAGCGCCCTGATGCGCGACGGCTTCAGCAGCGCACCGGCGACTGAGAGCGTGACCTTCAGCAACGGTCCGGGCTATCCGCTGCCCAATACCGGGTCCTTCCATCCGGCAACGCCGTCGCCTGCTCCCGGCGCGCCACTGGTGGTGGCGGCGACCGGTGATGGGGCGGGAGGCGAGCCATCGGCGGTCTCCACCGCCAACCTGATCTCAACCTGGTCCCCGGACATGTTCCTGTACCTCGGGGACGTGTACGAGAAGGGCCGGGCGATGGAGTTCAACAACTGGTACGGGGCGGCTGGCACAGCGGGAACGTACGGGAACTTCCGGGCGTCCACGAACCCGACCATCGGCAACCACGAATACGAGCCCGATGGCGCAGCCGGCTATTTCTACTACTGGGACAACATTGCTCACTACTACAGCTACACCACCGGAGGCTGGCACTTCATCTCGCTCGACTCGACGTCGCAGTACGGCCAGATGGGGACATCGTCAGCCCAGTACCTGTGGCTGCAGGCCGATCTCGCGGCCAACCAGGGAGCCTGCACGCTGGTCTACTACCACCACCCGCTGTTCAACACCGGCCCGGAGGGGAAGACCCCCGCGCTGGCCCCGATCTGGAGCCTTCTCGCCACCAGCAAGGTGACCCTCGTCCTCAACGGCCACGATCACGACTACCAGCGCTACGAGCCGCTCGACGGTAACGGCAACGCGTCGTCGGCCGGCGTGACCGAGATCGTCGTGGGCTCCGGCGGCCATGGTCACCAGAGTCAGCTCCCGAACGCCACCGACGCCGCGCATCTCGTCGCTTCGGACTTCACGAGCTTCGGCGCCCTCAAGCTCAACCTCTACCCGACGACCGCCGCCTTCAAGTTCATCTCCACGGCCGGGCAGGTTGTCGACAGCGGTCTCGTCCCGTGCCGCAATACGACTGACTCGGTCGCTCCGTCGCAACCACCCAGCTTGACGGCAAGCGCGAATGGCCCGAGTGAGATTGATGTCGCCTGGGGTGCCGCGTTTGATGCCGTCGGCGTCGCCGGCTATGACTTGTTCCGCGACGGTTCGGGCAGCCCGCTGGCGACGCTGGAGCCCGGCCTGCGCTCCTACGCTGACACTGCGGTCGCGCCAGGGTCGACACACAGCTACACGGTGGTCGCATTCGACGCGGCCGGCAACCGATCATCGGCGGCGGGACCCAAGAGCGCGACGACGCCGAATGGAACGTCGACCTTCACGCTGAATCCCGCCGCGGATGCCTACGTCAACACCGGCGCACCCACCACTAACTACGGCAGCAACGTAAGCCTGCGGGTGGGAACCAGCATCTTCCGTTCGTACCTGCGCTTCGACCTTTCCGGCATCGTCGGGACGATCCAGAGCGCGACCTTGAAGGTCTACGCCAACTCCGCCCAATCGACCGGCTATAGCGTGTTTGGGGTGGCCAATACCAGCTGGGGTGAGTCGACCATCAACGCGACCAACGCGCCGCCCTTCGCCGTCTCCAGCAGCGGCGCCTCCGGACCGATCGTGGCGGGGAGCTGGACCAGCGTCGATATCACCAGCCTGGTCGCGTCAGGGGGAGGACTGCAAAGCCTCGGCCTGTCCAGCACCGGCAATCAGACGAACCTCGCCTCCGCCAACTCGGCCAACAGGCCCCAGCTGGTGGTGACGGTCGGAGGGGGGGCAGCGCAAAAGCCGACGGCGCATTTCGCGGCGTCTGCCACGACAATCACTGCCGGTCTTCCCGTCAGCTTCACGGATACGAGCAGCGGCGCGCCGACATCCTGGAATTGGACCTTTGACGACGGCACGACCTCGACCCTTCAAAATCCCAGTCACAGTTGGGCGCTGTCAGGCAACTACACGGTTGGCCTGACGGCTTCCAACGGGGCGGGAACCAGCGCCCCGGCAACGATGAGCATCCAGGTCAACGACGATCTGGTGGCGCCCACGACGCCTCCTGTGCTGACCGCCACCGCCATCAGCCAGTCCGAGATCGACCTCGGCTGGGGCGCCGCCTCCGACAACGTCGCCGTTGTGGGGTACGACATCTTCCGCGACGGTTCGGCGAGCCCGCTGGCGACGCTGGGGCCGGGCCTGCGGGTCTATGCCGACACGGGACTCACGGCGGGGACCAGCTACAGCTACACGGTGGTCGCCTTCGATGCGGCCGGCAACCGATCATCGGCGGCGGGACCCAAGAGTGCCACCACCTCTGGCGGCGGGTCGCCAACCATCGTCACGCTCTATCCGGTGGCCGATGCCTACGTCAACAGTGGGGCGCCGACCACCAATTACGGCAGCAACGTGAGCTTGCGGGTGGGAACGACCATCTTCCGCTCCTACCTGCGCTTCGACCTGTCCGGCATCGTGGGCACGATCCAGAATGCCACGCTGAAGATCTACCCGAACTCGAGCCAATCGACCGGGTACAGCGTGTACGGGGTTGCCAACACGACCTGGATCGAGTCGACCCTCCTGTGGGGCAATGCGCCGCCCTTCGCCGTCTCCAGCAGCGGCGCCTCCGGACCGATCGTAGCGGGGAGCTGGACCAGCGTCGGCCTCACCAGCCTCGCGGCGCCGGCCGAGGGAGGCCTGCTGAGCCTCGGCCTGTCCACCACCGGCAACCAGACCAACCTCGCCTCCGCCAACTCCGCCAACAAGCCCCAGCTGGTGCTGACCATCGTCACGCCGTAGGCCCCCGCTGATGGCGCCTGCCCAACGCGACGGCAGGCGCGCATGATCTGGGCGTGATCACGAACACGTTGGGACGCACCGCAAGCTTGACGGGCGCCTCCGCCGCGGCCGCCGCAATCGCCGCATTCGCGCTGAACATGCTTGGCGCCAGCCAGACCATCGTGTTCGTGGTCGCCGCCGTGGCGCTGGCGGCCCTCGCCACCCTGATCGGCCAGGGGACGGAGCAGCTGGGACATCGGTTCGGGCCGCGCACGACCGGGATCCTGCAGTCGGCGCTCGGCAACCTGCCGGAGCTGTTCATCTCGATCTTCGCCCTCCAGGCGGGCCTGGTGGTGGTCGTGCAGACCGCCCTCATCGGCTCCATCCTGGCCAACACCCTGCTGGTGCTGGGGCTCGCCTTCTTCCTGGGCGGCCTGCGGAATGGGACGCAGCAGTTCCACGCCCCCGCGGTCCGCACCATGGCGACCCTGCTGGTGCTCGCTGTCGCAGCGCTCGCGATCCCGACCCTCGCCACCGCGCCGGGCGCCCCGGACGCCGGCCACGCCACCGACCTGAGCGTGATCGTCTCGCTCGTCCTGCTCGGCATCTTCGCCGCCTCGATCCCCTTCTCGATCAGCGGCGGGCCGGGCGCCAGCGCCGGCGTCGAGGAGGCGGTGCCGGAATCGGTCTGGCCCCTGCGCATCACCTTGACGGTGCTGGTGCTGAGCGCTGTTGGCGCGGCGATCACCTCGGACCTGTTCGTCGAGGCGCTCCGACCGACAATGGCGTCATTCCGGATGTCGGAGGCGTTCGTGGGCCTCGTGATCGTCGCCATCGCCGGCAACGCGGTCGAGAACGTGGTCGGGGTGCGCATGGCGATTCAGAACAAGACCGAGCTGGCAACCTCGCTGATCCTGAACAGCAGTCTCCAGGTGGCGATCGCGCTGATCCCGGCCCTGGTCATCATCTCGTTGTTCATCAGCGGAGGCGCGCTGACGCTGGTGCTGAGCCCACTCCTGCTCGGGGCGGTGGCGCTATCGGCGATCCTCGCGGCACTGATCGTCTTTGACGGCGAGAGCACCTGGCTCGAGGGGCTGGCGCTGCTCGGCCTCTACATCATCATCGCGGCGAGCGTGTGGTACGGGCCGCCGATCCACGTTTGACGCGGGTGCGCGCGCAGACGCCTCAGCGCTCCTCTGGCGGTCGCAAAGCACGGAAGGCGCGCAGCACGAGCAGGTCGTAGACGATCTTCAATCCCCCGCCGATGATGAACGGCAGGCCCGCCAGCGGCACGCTCTGCAGCAGCGGAGTGGCGAGCGAGGGCGAGATGGCGGCTCCGAGGCTGCGGGCGATGCCGGTCACCCCGGCGGCGGCGGAGCGTTCATCGGGATCCACCACCGCGATGGTGTAGGACTGGCGGGTCGGCACGTCCATCTGGCTGATGGCAAATCGGGCCAGGAGAACCCCCACCGCCAGCGGCAGGCTGGGCATCAGCGGGACGGCGATCAGCAGCACATTCGAGGGCAGGTGGGTGAAGACCATGGTGTTGATGAGGCCGATGCGCGCGGCGAGCCGCGCGGCGGCCAGCGCCGAGAAGCCGGCCAGGATGTTCGCCCCAAAGAAGATGGCGCCCAGCGTCGCCGGATCGGCGCCGAAACGCAGGTGGAACCAGTAGGCGATCAGGCTCTGCATCACGAACCCGCCGGCGAACGCGTCGAGCGAGAAGAGCGCGGCCAGGCGGAGGACGATCCCGCGTGACCGATGCAGCCCGAGCCGCGTGGCAACCGACGTGTCCGGAGCAGCTGGCACCTCGATCGCCGCGGAGAGCCGCCAGAAGAGGGCCGCCAGGCCGATCCCGACCAGGGCATAGCCGACCACGATCGCCCGATACGAGTCGACCGCGCTGGCGCCCGACGCCTGGAGGACCTGGGCAACCAGCCCGCCGGCAAGGGCGCCGCTGGCGGTGGCCAGCGAGCCGACCAGGTTGTACCAGCCGAAGACGCGCGTCCGCTCCCGGTCCGGGAGCGTCTGCGAGAGCGACGCCTGCTCGACCGCCAGGAACGGCCCGACCTCGTTGCCGCTGGGGCTGATGACGCCGACAGTCGCCGCCAGCAGCAGGATCCACGGGTCGCGCGCCACCGCGAAGACGACCCCGGCCAGCAGCATGAGCGCCGCTCCGGCGAGGAGGATGCGGCGACGCCCGAGGCGGTCGGCGTGAGTCGTCAGCCACAGGCTGATGGCCGCGTCGCCGAGGAGGGTCAGGGTCAGGATCAGGCCCACCTGGACGCCGCCGATGCCCAGCGCGACCAGGTACAGCACCAGCACCACCGAGAGCAGCCCGTAGCCGAACATGCGGGCGATGCGGGTCGCGAACAGGAGTCGCGCGTCGGCGGTCAGCGTCACGGGCGGTGAGTGTAGGCGGCGCTCGACGGGCGAGGGCCGCCCGGTCGGAGTTCCGCCATTGACTCGGCCGCGACGCCGTCCCCAGAATGGCGGCTGCCACGCGGGATTCGACGGCAGGAGAGACCCATGACGATCGACACCGGCAACACCGGCTTCATGCTGCTGTGCAGCAGCCTGGTGATGCTCATGACCCCCGGCCTGGCCTTCTTCTACGGGGGCCTGGTCAGCCGCAAGAACGTGCTCACGATCATGATGCAGTCGTTCGTGTCGATGGGCTGGACGACCGTCATCTGGTTCGCCGTGGGCTACTCGCTCTGCTTCTCGGGGGACGTGGGCGGAGTGATCGGCAACCTGGACATGGCGTTCCTGCGCGGCGTCACGCTCGATACCCCGTCGCCGACCCCGGGCATCCCGCTCATCGTGCACATCGCCTACCAGATGATGTTCGCGGTCATCACCCCGGCCCTGATCACGGGCGCATTTGCCAACCGGATCACGTTCAAGGCCTACCTGGCCTTCCTGACCCTGTGGCTGCTGTTCGTCTACTTCCCGTTCGCCCACATGATCTGGGGCGGCGGCCTGCTCCAGAAGTGGGGCGTACTCGACTTCGCAGGCGGGATCGTGGTCCACAACACGGCCGGCCTGGCCGCCCTGGCATCGGTGCTGTACGTCGGCCGCCGCAGGGTGAAGGACGCAGGCGCGCACAGCATCCCGCTTGTCGCGCTCGGTACCGGGCTGCTGTGGTTCGGCTGGTACGGCTTCAACGCCGGCAGCGAGTTCCGGGTTGACTCGGTCACGGCGATCGCCTTCCTGAACACCGATGTCGCCGCCTCCTTCGCCGCCATCACCTGGCTGTTGGTCGGCTGGTGGCAGGAGAAGCGGCCCACCTTCGTCGGACTGCTGACCGGCGCGGTGGCGGGCCTGGCGACCGTTACGCCCGCTGCCGGCTACGTCTCGCCCGTGACGGCGGTGATCATCGGCATCGCGGCCGGCGGCGTCTGCTACTTCGCGGTGGCGCTCAAGAACCGACTCCATTGGGACGATGCCCTCGACGTGTGGGGTGTGCACGGGGTCGGCGGCTTCCTGGGGATTGTGCTGCTGGGCGTCTTCGCCACCACCGCCTTCAACCCCGCCGGGACCGATGGGCTGGTGGCCGGCAACGGGACCTTCTTCCTCAAGCAGCTGGCGGCGGTGGCGCTTTCATCGGCCTGGGCCTTTGGCTTCACCTACGCCATGCTGTGGCTGATCGACCGGGTCACCCCGGTCAAGGTCGAGGAGTCGGCCGAGGAGAGCGGGCTGGACGCGGCGCTGCACGGGGAGACGGCCTACCTCGAGGCCGGCTAACGATGCGGTCGCGGCCGTCGAACGCCGAAGATGGCCAGGGTCAGGAGCACCAGGACCCAGGCTGAGATCCACAGCGGGACCGCACCGATCCCACCTGGGCTCCATGTCGAGAGCGAAGCGTCCGGCAACGTCGGCGTCGGGGTCGCGGCCAGCAGAACATTCACGATCAGTGCGTCGCCGTCATTGCCGCTCACCGGATCCGACTGATCGCCGGTCACGGCGGCCGCAAACGCCGCACCGCCCGCGGCGGCGGGAATGTCGTCGAACGCGACCGTTGCACCCGCGCCGCTGGCCAGAGGGCCCAGGCCGCAGGCGATGGTATCAAGGAGCAGCAGGCATGGGCCCTGGCTGGAGGTGATGTTGGCGGCGCTCGACCCTGGTGGCAGCGTGATTGTCAGCCGGACATCGGTGGCATCCGCCGGACCGTCGTTGCTGACCGCGAGGGTGATATGGACCGAGCTGCCCAACACAATGCTGGGGGCCGAGGCCGCGATGTCCACTGACAGGTCGGCCTCCTGCTCGCCCACGGCAAATTCGCTGAGCGAGGTCATGGCGTAGGCCGTGATGGTGGTGGCGGTGTTGGCGCCGGAGCCGGGAGTCCCCCACGAGCCATCCCACTTGGCGACGATGAACCGGCTGGTGTCGGCGCCGGGATCGACATCGGTCGCAGCGAAGGTGAAGGTCGCATCGAGGGTGTCGAAATCCACGCCGGCGTTGAACAGCCTCCACCATCGGTTCACGTCCTGGGCCGGATCGATGATCGAGGTGCCAATGCTGGGGTGCTCGCCCGCGGTGGTGGAGGCGGTGAGCTGGCCCGTGATCCCCACCGTGCCAAAGGTGAGGCTGACCGGCGCATAGGTCGTCGCATCCCCGATCTCGTACACGACCGTCACCCCCGAGCCGAGCGGCACCCACTTCTCCAGCGCACCCACGACATGGCCGGAGGTGCGGCTCACGCTCCCGGTGGGACCGATGCTCAGCACGAAGCTGCCGGCATCCAGGTTGCCCCCGCCCAGCGTGAAGATGCCGTCGACGGTGAGCGGGCCGGCCAGGGCTGCGCCGTTCGGGTTGGTGAGGGTCAGGTTGAGGAGGTCGGTCAGGCTGGCGGGAATGATGATTCCCGAGCCGGTCCCGGTGATGATCAATGTCGAGGTCACGCTGGCGGCCAGGTTGTTCGGGGCGCCGGTGATGGCGTGCGCGATGCTCAGGCTCTGCCCGTTGAAGGTGAGCGGGCCGCCGAGGTCGAGGGTGCCGGCCACCGATACACTCGTGGTCTGGGTCACGCCCGCCGCGTCATTGACAGTCAGGTCATACAGGCCGATGGCGGCGGTGCCGCCCAGGGTCTGGCCGGTGAGCCCGTTCATGTCCAGGATGCCGGTCGTGACCGTCAGGCCGGCGTTGACCGCCACGTCACCCGCCGCGAAGACGGTGTGCGAACCGATGGCCAGGGTTCCGGCCGCCACCGTCAGGCTGCCTCTGGTGGTGAGGTTATCGGTCAGGGTGACGGTGCCCGCGTTGACCAGGACGTCGTTGAAGGGCATCGGTCCCGCGTCGACGGAGAGCGTCCCGGCAAAGACGACGGTGCTGCCGTCGGGGTCCACGGTCCCCGCCAGGTGGGTCCAGTCGTTGGCGGTTCGGATGGTCCCCGCCAGCGTCAGCGTGCCGCCGGACGTATTGATCTGCACATCGGGCAGGTTGCCGGCGGCGGTGGTGGCCGATCCGGTGAACGTGTGGCTCGAGCCACCGGTGATGGCGAGCAGGCCGGAGCCACCGTCGAAGGTGGACAGCTGGGTGATCGGCCCGGCCCCGGCGATGGTGCCACCGTCGATGGTCCCGTTGTCCAGGGTCAGCGTCCCCAGAGCGGTCAGGACGTCGCCACCGGTCACGGTGTGTGCGCCGCCGCTGAGGTACACGTTGTAGAGGCTGTGCGTGCCGCTGATCGTCACGGTGGCATCGAAGTAGACCGTGCTGGAGCCCGGATCCACGGTGCCCTGAAGCCACGTCCATGAGGAGGTTGTGAGCCGGATCGTACCGACCAGGTGCAGGGTCCCGGACGGCTTGTCGATGACGATGTTGGCCATGTCCGACGTGGTGGCACCAGCGAAACCGGTGAGGGTCTGGTCCGTCGTCCCGGCGATCCGAACGGTGCCCGTCTCCCCGTCGTAGGTGGCCTGGAGCACGATGTCACCCAGGGCATCGACGGTGCCGACGTTCAGGTTGCCATCGGTCAGGGTCAAAAGTCCGCCCACCGTGAGGGTGTCGCCCGCGTTGACGGTCACGTCGCCGGAGTGGAATTCCACGGCGTTCAGGGCGTGGCTGCCCGTGATCGTGAGCGTGCCGTTGAAGATGACGGTGCTGCCGGAGGCGAACAGGCCTCCGCTGGTGTAGGTCCAGTTGCGCGCCGTGCGGACCGTCCCGGCGATGGTGAGGGTGCCGGACGGCTTGGCGATGTCGACGTTCGGCATCGAGCCTGCTGCGGCGGTGTGGAATCCGGTCAGGGTCTGTCCTGTGGCCCCATCGATGCGCAGGGTGGCGGTGCCGCCCCCCGTGAATCCGATCTGGGCGTCGATGTTGCCTTCCGCGGCCAGCGTGCCGGTCTGGAGGGAGCCGCTGAACAGGTTCAGCGGCCCGGTGACGGTGAGGGTCGTGCCGGCCGCGATGGTGAGCGCCCCGCCTCGCACCTCCACGGTGTCGAGGGTGTGGGAGCCGGTGACCGTCTGCGTTCCGTTGAAGATGACCGTGCTGCCGGCCACGGCCAGGCCGCCGCCGGTGTAGGTCCAGTCACGGGCCGTGCGGATAGTGCCGGCGATGGTCAGCGTGCCACCGCCCTTGCTGATGTTGACGTTCGGCATCGACCCGGCCACGGTGCTGTGGAAGCCGGTCAGGGTCTGTGGGCCGATGCCGTTGATGAGGAGCGTGCCGCTGCCGCCGCCTGTGTAGCCGACGGCCGCGATGATGTCGGCACGGGCGGCCAGGGTGCCGGTGCTGAGGGAGCCGCTGGTCAGGGTCACGGTGCTGTTGGCGGTGACGATGCTTCCGCCGGCGATCGTAATCGTGCCGGCGATCTCGACAGCGTCGAGGGTGTGCGTGCCGGTGATGGTCATCGTCCCGGCGAACTGGATCGTGGTGCCGGCCGCGGTCAGGCCGCCGCTGGTCCAGGTCCAGTTCCGATTCGTGCGGAAGGTGCCGGTCATGGTCAGCATGCCCGACGGCTTGGCGATGGTGACCACGGGCAGGCTGCTGCTGGCGATCGCAGCCTGGTTGAGGGTCTGCGGCCCGCCGCTGTCGATCAGCAGGGTGGCGGTGCCACCGGTGAATCCACTCTGGGCGTCAACGTTGGCCTGGGCTTCCAGCGTGCCGGTGCCACCGAATGAGCCGCTGAAGAGGAGGACGTTACCCGTCGCGGTCAGGATCGTGGCGGCGGCGATGGTGACCGTGCCACCCCGGATCTCGACGGCGTTGAGGGCGTGACTGCCGGTGATGGTCTGGCCGGTGAAGACGACGGTGCTGCCGGTGACGGTGAGGCCGCCGGGGGCGGCGGTGTAGGTCCAGTTGCGGCCGGTGCGCAGGGTGCCGGCCAGGATCAAGGCGCCGGATGGCTTGCTGATGTCCAGGTTGGGCAGCGCCCCGGTGGTGGAGTTGTGGAAGCCGGTGAACTGCTGCGCTCCGCCACCGCTGATGGACAGCGTCGCGGTGCCGCCTCCGGTGAAGCCGATCTCGGCGTTGACGTCGCCCAACGCGGCCAGCGTGCCGGTGTTCACCGTCCCGCTGAACAGGTCCACTGTTCCGCTTGCGGTCAGGATCGTGCCGGCGGCGATGGTGACCGTGCCACCGGCAATGGTGACCGCCCCGAGCGTGTGGGAACCGGTGATGGTCTGCCCCGTGAAGGTGACCGTGGAACCGGCGGCGGCCATCGTGCCGGCGGTCCACGTCCAGTTGTGGGTTGTGCGGAAGGTGCCGGTCATGGTCAGGGTACCGCCGCCCTTGCTGATGCTTACGATCGGCAGGTCGCTGGTGCCAATCGCTGCGCCGCTCCAGGCCTGCCCCGCGCCCCCATTGATGAGGAGCGTCCCGCTCCCGCCGGTGAAGCCGCTGGCCGCGCTGATGTCACCCTGCGCCGCCAGGGTGCCGGTGGCGATCGTGCCGCTGGTCAGGGTCACCGTCCCGGTCGCGGTCAGGATCGTGCCGGCCGCGATGGTGACCGTGCCACCGGCCATAGTGACCGCTCCGAGCGTATGAGACCCGGTGATCGTCTGCCCCGTGAAGGTGACCGTGGAGGCCGAGGCGGCCATGGTGCCGGCGCTCCAACTCCAGGCGCGGCTGGTCCGGAAGGTGCCAGTCATGGTTAGCGTGCCGCCGCCCTTGCTAATACTCACGATCGGCAGGTCGCTGGTGGTGGTGTTCGCGCCGCCGTTCCACAGCTGCGCCCCGCCGCCGTTGATCGACAGGGTGCCGGACCCGCCGGTGAAGCCAACCGCCGCGCTGATATCACCCTGCGCCGCCAGGGTGCCGGTGGCGATCGTGCCGCTGGTCAGGGTTACCGTCCCGGTCGCGGTCAGGATCGTGCCGGCCGCGATGGTGACCGTGCCACCGGCCATCTCCACCGCGCCAAGGGTGTGCGACCCAGTCACGGTCAGCGCGGCCGCGAAGATGACGGTGCTGGCCGAGGCGGCCATGGTGCCGGCTGTCCAGGTCCAGTTGCGAGTGGTCCGGAAGGTGCCAGTCATGGTCAGCGTGCCGCCGCCCTTGCTGATACTCACGATCGGCAGGTCAGCGGTGACGGAGAAGGAATCGCTCCACGCCTGGGCCCCGCCGCCGTTGATGAGCAGGGTGCCGGACCCCCCGGTGAAGGTGGACGCGACCGCGATGTCGCCCTGCGCCGCAATGGTGCCGGTGTTCACCGCCCCGCCGGTCAGGGTCAACGTCCCGAGCACCGTCATGATGTTGGCGGCGCTGATGGTCTTCGTGCCCGACAGGAACTGGACGTTGTTGAAGGTCGCCGCCAGACCCAGGTTCAACGTCGCGTTGCTGGTCGAGAGGACGACGCTGCCGCTGTTGTGGGTGAAGACCAGGGCTGCGAAGGTCACCGCGCCTGTCACGGTCAGGGTCCCACTCGTGCTCGTGAAGAGACCACCCGCATTCACCGTCAAGGCGCCTGTGAGGCTGAGGGTTGAGCTGCCGCCGTTGAACGTCCCACCAGAGTTCACCGTGGTCCCGCCGGTAACGCTGATGGAGGTGGTTCCATTGCCCGCGGTGAACGTCCCTGCGGACTGGGTGTATGACGTGGTGATGGACAAAGCATCGCCGGCGCCCTGGCTGATGACGCCGGTGTAGCCGGCATTCACCTGGAAGACGGCCACCGATACGACCGCTGGGTCAATGGTTGCGTTCTTGGTGCTGGTTCCATTGAAGGTGACCGTGTCACCCGCCACCGGCAGCGTGTCAGCCGACCAGTTGGCGGGGGTCGACCAGTTGTTGTCGCCGCCGCCCCCGTCCCAGGTGCGCGTGGCGGCCTCGACGTGCGGCGCCGAGGCCAGGGCGGCAGCGAGGACGCTGCAAACGACCAAGATCGGGAGGGTCGCACGCATGGCCGCAACCGCTCGCTCCCCACGTTGCGACCTGGCGCCGAGACGCGCCGAGGGAGAATCGTGCGTCGGTCAGCTCCGCTACGCCAATGCCCCCCGTCGGCCACGGGAACCGTCCGCCGGTGCCCTCGGCGAAGCGGCCTCGCCGGACGATATCAGACCTTGCGCGCGCGGCGAGGGTCCGATTGTCATGGTGTACCACGGACGATCGGTGCCCCCCTCACCAACACGGGATCGGGTGCGCCATCGGGAGATGCTCGACAATGGGCAGCATGGCAGACACCGCGATCGCCGATCTCCTGCGCGCCGAGGGCTTTCGATCGACGGTCGCGCTGGCCGCGGCGCGCAGCGTCCTCGAACAGGACGGCCTGACCCGGCCCGGCAAGTCGCGGATGGCGAACGAGAAGCTCGACCGCGCACGGGACGCGCTCTGGCGGTCGCTGGTGCGGCACTGCACGAGCCCAGCCTGCGCCGCGGCCGTGGCGGATGACGGCCGCCACCGGGTCGAGGTCGATGGAGCCCACTGCTCGGTCTGCTCGGGTTCGAACAACACCCGTGCCCTGCGTCGCATGGGATCCGTCTGCGTCGCCGCCGGCGTCAGGCGCGTGCTGGTGGTGGGTGGTCGTCCGCCGATGTACACCCAGATCACCGGGATCCTGGGCCACCAACTCGAGCTCCGCTTCGTCGACGGCACCAGCAACCTCCCGAACGGGGCCGATGCGCTGCGCGACTGCGCCTGGGCCGACCTGCTGGTGATCTGGGCCCCGACCCCGCTGCCGCACAAGGTGAGCAGCCTGTACCGCGCCGACGTGTGCGGCGTGGCGCATCGCGTGACCGTGCATCGGCGCGGGATCGAGGCGCTGGCGGCCGAGGTCGTCGAGCACCTCTCGTGATAGCGGGCAGTCAATCGTCGCGACCGATCGCCGGTCTCGCGGCCGGGTCCTGGCCTCTTATCGATAGACGCCGTTGTGGCCGATGCTGAACCGCCCCGGCTGCGGGAAATACGTCAGTCCGTGAGGTCGCCGACCGACCTTGATCGTGGCAACGACCTTTCCCGAGGTCGTGTCGATGACCACCACGGTGCTGTTGAACCGGTTGCCAGTCCACAGCTGGCTTCCGTCGGTGGAGACCTGGAGCATGTCCGGCGACCCGCCAACGTGCCAGGTTGCCGTAACCTTGCGGGTGGCGAAGTCGATGATGCTGATCGTTCCCGCCAGCCGGTTGCTCACATACAGCGAGCGGGCGTCTCGGCTGATGGCCATACCATGGGCTCCCTTCCCGGTCGGGATGAAGGCGACCTCCTTCATGAGGAATGGATCGACCACCGAAACACCGTGACGCCCCTGATTGGTCACGAAGAAGACCGATCCGTCCGGCGACAGCTTCACGTCAATCGGCTTGCCCCCAACGTTGAGGTCTCCGACGATCGACATGGTCACGACATCCACCTTCAGGACATGGCCGGCGTATTCGGTGCTGGCAAGGAGGTATCGGCCTCCCGCGGAGAAGTCGGCATGGTCGATGCCTGCCCATTTGATGGGGAGCCGCTTCAGGAGCTGCCAGGTGCGCCGATCATAGAAATCCATCCGGTTCACATCCTCGGCCATCACAATCGCCGTGCTGCCATCCGGAGAGAAATACAGGTTGTACGGCGAGGACGCGGTGATCGGGCTGACAGTCGCCTCCGTGCGCGGATCGACGACAGTCAGGAATGGAGAGGCATAGTTGCTGACGTAGAGCCGCGACATGTCCCAGTCAGGTGTCAGGTGCTCGGGGATCCTTCCAGTTCGCAACGTGGCGACCACGCGCAGCGACGCGACATCGATGACGCTGATGGTGTCGTCTGCCTCGTTCGGCACGTACACCCGCTCGGGGAGGTCGGCGACCGAGGCCGGCAGCACGGTCGTCGTGGTCGCGGACCAGACGTTCCACGAGAGCGACGCTGGTGCCGACGCATCAATGAGGTTCGGCCGGTCGGGACTGCCTTCGGCGACCCACCCACTCAATGATCCGACCGCGACCTGCCACCATCGCGTGCCGGTGATCACGTACGGGCCGCCAGTGATCTGCACCAGCTCGCCCGCCCGGATAACCTCCGCGGATGCGGACTGAGGAGCCGGCTCACCGCTGGAGCCCGATGGCTGGGTCACCAACCCGCCTCCGCCCGGCGAGCTGGCAACCTGGAGCTGATCGACCATCACGCGCGCGAGTGTCCCGACGCCTCCCACCGGCAGGGTCCCTGGGGCCGCGGTTGGGGACGGCGACGGCGTGGGGGCGACGCTCGGGATCGGCGTCGCAGTGGGCTGAGGCGTGGATGTCGGCAGGACGGTGGCGTTGCAGGCGACCAGCCCAACGATGAACAGCACGGAAGGGATTCGCGCCGACCTTCGTGCCACGCGCCCATTCTGGTGACCATGCCGGCACGGGGTCAACCGGGGGCTTTGACCTCCGCCGCTCCTGCCGCAGAGCCCAACCCGCTCCTGCCGCAGAGCCCAACTCGCTCCTGACGCAACGCGGTCGGGTGCCGGACCGAGTTCGCCAACATCCCAGCAATGTGATCCACCACGATTCCCCGGGGCACGGTCATTGGTTGACGATCGACACGATCGTGGCAACCTGCGTGCTTGTCTCACCGCCGATCACATATCCGGTCCCGCCGATGACAGCCGTGGCGAAATCGGAGACGGGCTGTGG
>JBGQCU010000040.1:0-15891 GCA_041495495.1 Candidatus Limnocylindria bacterium | reverse complement strand
GTGGGCGAGACGGTCGCCCTCAAGCGGGCCGGATCGGCCTACAAGGGCCTCTGTCCGTTCCACGCGGAGAAGACGCCCTCCTTCATCGTCAGTCCCGATCGGGAGTCCTGGCGTTGCTTCGGCTGCGGCGAGGGAGGCGACATCTTCACCTTCCTGATGCGGCGTGACGGGATCGACTTCCGTGAGGCGCTGTCGCGCCTGGCCGAGAAGGCCGGCGTCGAGCTCTCCGCGCAGACGGCGAAGGAGGATCGGCACCGGAAGCGACTCCGTGACGCGCTCGAGGCGGCGATCAGCTGGTATCGCGAGGTGCTCCTCCAGACTCCGCAGGCCGAGAAGGCACGTGCCTACCTCGCCGAACGGGGCCTCACCGCCGAGACGCTGGAGCGCTTCGGGATCGGCTATGCGCCGAGCTCCTGGGACGCGTTGACGAAGCGGCTCATCGGTCGCGGCTTTACCAACGAGGAGCTGATCTCCTCCGGCCTCGCCTCGCCCTCGAACCGGGGCGGCGTGGTCGACAAGTTCCGCGGCCGGATCATCATCCCCATCCGCGACGCCTCGGCCCGGGCGGTCGGCCTGGGCGGGCGGATCATGCCGGGCGCGGAGGGTCCCAAGTACCTCAACTCACCCGCCGGTCCGCTCTTCGACAAGAGCCACACCCTCTACGGGCTCGACCTGGCCAAGTCGGCCATCCGCAAGGAGAAGCTGACGGTGATCGTCGAGGGCTACACCGATGTGATGGCGGCGCACCAGGCCGGCTTCACCAACGTGGTGGCAAGCCTCGGCACGGCGTTGACGCGCGGGCAGATCGAGCTCGCCACGCGCTATGCCGATGGGATCGCGCTCGCCTACGACGTCGACCTGGCCGGCGAGGCGGCCACGCAGCGCGGCCTGCTCGAGGAGCTCGGCCCCGACCAGTCGGTGAGCAAGGTGCGCGTGGTGCGCATCCCCGCCGGCAAGGATCCGGACGAGCTGATCCGAAACGACCCCGATGCCTGGCGCAAGGCCGTCGCCGAGGCCAAGCCGGTGATCGAGTACTTCATGGAGCGCACCGCGACCGAGGTCGACCTCGACAGCATCACCGGCAAGCGCGAGCTGACCGGGCGCGCGCTGGCGCTCCTCAAGCGGGTCGGCGACCCGGTCGAGCGGAGCCTCTACCTGCAGCGGCTGGCCCGCCTCGTCAACGTCGAGGAGCGGGTCCTGCTCGAGGCACTGGCGCGGGAGCCGGTCCGCCGAGCGCCACGCCTCGCCACCGTGCCCGTCGGGCCGGGAACGGCGACGGGGAGCCTGCTCGAGATCGGGCCGCTCGAGCGGGAGGCGCTCAGCCTGCTCCTGGGCTATCCCGCCCTGACGGCGGAGCTGCCAGACGACGAGCCGCTTCCCTTCCGTGATGCGGCCGCCGGCGCCCTCGTGGCGGCATGGCAGCAGCGCGTCGTGGAGGGCGCCGCCACCGCGGCGGACCTCGAGGCGTTCGTGGGAAGCCTCGACCCGGCGACCGCCGGGTTGGCGCGCGACCTGCTCAGCCATCTCGCCACCAATGGCGACGCCGGCCCCCTCGATCCGGGCGAGGCCCGTGCCCAGCTCCGTATCTGTCTCCTGCGACTCCGCAAGGCGCGCATCGGCGAGGCCATTCACGACGGACAGCTGCTCCTCGTCGAGGCGCAGCGCGACGAGGACCAGCAACTGGTCCAAACACTCAATCAACGGCTCAACGAGCTCCGCGTGCAGCGGAACAACGTCGACAAGGCAATGGAAGATCCGGCCCAGATGGTCGGTTCGAGGAGGAACTGATCGTGGCAAAGACCATCACCAAGGAGCCGATCACGACCGTCCCGGTCGCGGAGCGGCCGCGTGCCGCGAAGGCACCGGCAGCCAAGACCGCACCGCCTGCGCCGGCGAAGCCCAGGGCGCCCAAGGCTCCCAAGCAGGAGCAGGCGCCGGCGATGGGCGCCGCGCTGGACGAGCTCCTGACCCGTGGCCGCGAGGACGGCTTCATCACCCACGACCAGATCCTGGCCGCGATGCCGCAGCCGGAGCAGCACCCCGGCGAGATCGAGGAGCTGTACGCCGCGGCCGAGGAGAGCGGCGTCGAGGTGATGGACGCCGACAACAATCCGACCCTCATCGCCGAGGCCGGCCTGGATGCCGAGGAGACGGCCGCCGTCATCAAGCGCGAGGGGCTCGACGAGGACCTCGACGCGCTCGCCGCCGACCTGATCGGGATCGACGACCCGGTCCGCATGTACCTCAAGGAGATCGGCAAGGTGGCGCTGCTGACCGCCGAGGAAGAGGTCGTGCTGGCCAAGGCGATCGAGCTCGGCGAGCTGGCCGTGGAGGACCCGGCGCGGGCCCTCGTCAACCTGTACACCTGGGTCAGCACCAACTCCGAGCCGAAGGCCCGCAGCATGGCGGCCATGCGCGCCTTCGACCTTCCCAAGGAGTCGGCCCGCGTGACGCGCGACGCCGTCGAGTGGTGGCTTGCCCGCGGCGAGACGATCACCCCGCCGATCGTCAAGTTCTCCAAGGCGCGCAGGGCGCCCGACCTGGACGACGAGGCGCGTGAGCGGATCATGCACGCCGAGTCGATCATGAAGGTGATCGGCGAGGACCCCGGCGACGCGCTCAAGCAGGCGATCCTGTTCGGCCATTCCTACCGGCAGCGCGCCATCGACCATGCCGGAGCCGTCGAGCTGATCGAGCTCGAGCGCTGGGCGCGCGAGACGGGGCAGGGGATCGTGCGGGCCTACATCGAGGACGGCAACGACGCCGCCTATCTCCACGAGCTCGGCTACGACCCCACCATCCCGCCGGAGGTGCCGCTCGAGAAGCGCTCGGGGCGCCTGGTGGAGCAGAGCGTCGACGCCCGCAAGCGCCTGACCGAGGCGAACCTGCGGCTGGTGGTGAGCATCGCCAAGAAGTACATCGGGCGCGGCATGAGCTTCCTGGACCTGATCCAGGAGGGGAACATCGGCCTCATCCGGGCGGTCGAGAAGTTCGACTACGAGAAGGGCTTCAAGTTCAGCACCTACGCCACCTGGTGGATTCGGCAGGCGATCACGCGCGCCATCGCCGACCAGGCACGCACCATCCGCATCCCGGTCCACATGGTGGAGACCATCAACCGCCTGATCCGGGTCAGCCGCACCCTGCTCCAGGAGCTCGGCCGCGAGCCGACGGTGGAGGAGATCGCCCGGCGCATGAGCCGCGACGAGATCATCCGCGAGCTGCGCGACAAGCTGCAGCGCGAGCCGACCGACGCCGAGACCGATGAGCGCGAGGCGGCCGGACCGCAGACCGTCTCACCGGAGAAGGTGCGCGAGATCATGAAGGTCAGCCAGGAGCCGGTCAGCCTCGAGACGCCGATCGGCGAGGAGGAGGATTCGCACCTCGGCGACTTCATCCCCGACCTGGCGTCGGTGGCCCCGGCGGACGCGGCCAGCCACCAGCTGCTCAAGGAGCAGGTGGAGGGCGTGCTCGATTCGCTCACCCCCCGTGAGCGGCGGGTCCTGCAGCTGCGATTCGGCCTGGAGGACGGCCGCAGCCGGACCCTGGAGGAGGTCGGCCGCGACTTCAACGTGACCCGCGAGCGGATCCGCCAGATCGAGGCCAAGGCGCTCCGCAAGCTGCGTCACCCGAGCCGCTCTCGCAAACTGAAGGACTACCTCGAGTAGGCGCTACCCCGCGCGGATTGCGCTCGCGACTAGCACCTTATCGCCTCTTGCCGAGATGGCCCGCCGGGAACAGACTTCCCGTCACACCAGCTTGGAGATGCTCGGATGACCACCGATCCGCTGGCTACCAGCCTGCTGCTCAGCGCGCTGCTGATCGCCACCCTGCTCTACGGCCTCTTGATCCGGCGACGGCACGCCATGCACAGCGGCCACGACCGCTCGATGCGCTCGATCGTCGAGAACTATGGTCGCTCCGGGCTCCCTTAGCCGCGTGCCAAACGCCTGGACAGCGGATGAGCTGGCGCGGATCGGGCAGGCCGAAGAGCTCGAGCTCGCCTCTTGGCGGGCCGACGGCAGCCTTCGGTCCTGGGTCCCTCTCTGGGTCGCCCGGGTCGGCGATGACGTCTACGTGCGCTCCATGTACGGCCGCTCGAACCCCTGGTTCCAGCGCGCGCTTGCGTCCGGGGAGGGCCGGATCCGAGCGGGCGGCGTGGAGCGCGATGTGACATTCGAGGAGCCCGGCTCGGCCGTGGACGATGACCTGCACGCGGCCATCCACGCGAAATACGACCGCCACGGAGCGCGCATCGTCGCGACCGTGACGTCGCCGGAATCTGCCCTCGCGACGGTCCGACTCGTGCCGCGCTAAACGGCAACAACCCATCGACACGGGAACCTCTCGGCGATTATCGTGAGCCGGCAACGGCTGCACGGAACCGTTCGAGGGTCCACGGTATGAGGCGCCTAGCCTCTCTACTCCAGCGGCTCAGCGTCATCGGCGCCGGCTTCGCGCTGATCGGCCTCTGGCTGGCCCCGGCCGCGAGCGCCATCGTCCCCGCCTTCGATCCGACGAAGTGCACCGGCGCCGCGTTCATGGTCGACAGGTTCTACCCGGACGCAGCCGTCAACGGTGCCCAGCCCAACGACTTCGATACCGGTGGCAAGCAGATCTGCCTGCAGCACCTGGCGACCTACCACTGGAACAACGGCCAGGGAGCTCCAGATGGTGGCGAGATCTTCCTGGCCGATTCGAGCGGCCAAATGGTTCAATCCTGGGAGGCGACGGCCACGCCGGGCACGAACGACCTGCTCGTCAACTGGGAGACCGTCCCAAACCCGATCAATCCATTGATCCTGCTGAACGGCACCTACACCGTGACCGACTCCGATCCGGCGACCTGGTCGAGCAGCGAGCAGTCTGGCGGGCTCGGGTTCATCCGGGTCTGGGGCGTCGAGTATGCCGGCGGTGGCTCCGTTCCCGGTGCGTCCCAGACTCCGGTGCCGGGCGGCACAGGCAATGGGTCCGGTACGGGCGGTTCGAGCGTGTTGTGGCTCGGTCTGGCGGTGATCGTGGTGCTGGCCGGCCTGGGCCTGTGGTTCTGGTCGAGGCGGGGCCGCCCATCGGCTGCGGGTGCGAAGCTGGGAGGCCTCTCGACCGTCTCTGCGGAAGATCCGTGCCCTCCGCTGGTTGCAGCTGCTCGCGCGGCGCGCGCTGCATGCGACGAGGCGACGCGAGCGGCCGCCGATGCCAGGGCGGCCGCCGACAAGGCGAGGGCCGACGCCGACGCCGCGAAGAGGGAGCTCGACAAGGCCCGTGCTGCCCGTCAGGCGGCAGAGAAGGAGCTCGAGAAGCGGCAGAAGCCGCCTGACTCCGGCGCGCGCCTCGGCTCGACCGGCTATGGGGGGCGCGACGTCCACGTCGATGAATACGACCTCCATCTGCAAGAGCAGGCCCGCGCCGATGCCAACGCCGCCCACGACGCCGCCCTCTCCGGGGCCACCTCCGACGAGGCACGGATGCAGGCCCACGACGACTGGGTCGAGGCGCTCAGGAAGATCGACGGCCCCGATGGGCTCGACGAGGTCCGAGCGCGCGACAAGATCGGGCGCGAAGCATGGGTCAAGGCGGCGGAGGCAGCGCTGAAGGCTGCCCAGGATGCCGAGACCGCAGCCGAGGCCGAGGTGGCACGCACAGAAGCAGTCGCTGGCCCCCTCGAGGCCGCCGCGCGCGCCGCCGAGGCGAAGGCCGATGCCGCGTGCGATGCCGCGGCCAGGGCCGAAGCGGCCGCAGCGGCCTGCCTCGGCGCCCAGGCAAAGGCTGCAGAGAAGCCGCCGAGCCCACCACCACCGCCACCACCGCCACCTCCGCCGCCCCCACCCGGTGGCGGTGTCTCTCCGCCCGGCGGTACCACCCCGCCGACGGGCGGGACCCCAGGCGGCACTCCGCCGACTCAGCAGAAACCCGGCTGCCCGGACGGGAGCGTGCCGCGGATCACGACCGGCCCGCCCGTCGAGGTCGAGCTGTATGTGCTGTCGGCCGCGAAGCTCAAGATCGCCGGCGCCTTCCTGTTCGGCGACGACGACGCCCAGGCGGCGCTGGACGGGCTCGACACCGCCAACACCGTCAGCTCGGTGGGCGTCGGCCTGATCGGGGCGGTCACCGATCCGGTCGGCTCGATCCTGGGCACGCTCGGCGTCCCGGGCTTTGACACGGCGACCAGCGCGCCGGCCGGTGCTGCGATGGACGCGCTGAACAAGCTCAACGACGCCCTGAAGAGGCGGCGGCAGATCGGCGAGTGGATCCTCAGCGCCCCGCTGCAGCGCTACCGCTTCTCCTGCCGCACGACCGAGGAGTGCGTCGACGGCGCGTGGAAGGTGACGGGGCGCGAGCTCGTCTCTGAGCGCGTTGGCAGACCCCGCTGGGTGGACAGCCCGCACTTCATGATGATCGATCCCTCGCGCGAGATGCAGCGTGCCTGGTCCACCATGTCCAACTTCTTCCTCGTGCGCAACCAGGCGGCACAGCGCGAGATCGAGAAGGCGGCGAAGGCCTGCGGCGGCTGACTTGGGCGAGCGGCGTCCCCGGGGTGACCGCCCGGTTTTGACCGGCCATCAGGCGGGCGGGTATCATCGGCCCGCCCCAGCCCGAGCAACTCGGGTTCCGCGAACGGCATTCCGGCGTAGCTCAGTGGTAGAGCGGGCGGCTGTTAACCGCTTGGTCGTAGGTTCGAGTCCTACCGCCGGAGCCACTCCTTCCTCCGGCCCCGCACCAGCCCGAGAGCGCCTGCCCGCTGGATCAGGCTGGCCGCGGTGAGGAAGCCAGCACTGCCACCTCGGCGGGGATGAAGCTCCTGATCGCCTCCATCACCTCGGCGGGCCGCTCCGAGTGCGCATTGTGGCCGGCGCGATCGATGATCCGCAGGCGCGCGTTTGGGATCCCGGCCGCCAGCTCGGCCTGGTGCTCTGGCGGGAAGATGAAGTCGTCACGCCCCGCCATCACGAGTGTCGGCACCGTGATCTCGCTGAGCCGATCCATGACCGTCCAGCCCGGGAGCAGGTGCTGGCCCGCGAAGATGAGCGCCTCGGGCCGCAGCTTGGAGCGCCACTCACCCTGGATCAGGCCGCCAACCAGCTGCCGGAGGCTGATGTGGGGGTTGTACGCCTTTCCAAGCCTCATGAGCGAGAGGAAGAATTCCCCGGGCTCGATCTGGCCATTGAGGAAGCGCCGCGCGAGGTTCACGATCTTGGGGCTGAAGCCGCGCTGGGCAAGCAGGTCCGCCGCGTTCTGGAGTGACCAGCGAGCGTCGCCGCCGGTGTCGAGCAGCACGAGGTGCGACAGGCTGTTGGGGTACCTGAGCGCGTACTCGAGCGCCACCTCACCGCCAAACGAGTGCCCCAGCACCGCCCACTTCTCGTAGCCGAGCCTCTCGCGCAGCGCGTCGGCATCGGCGGTCAGGTTCTCCCAGGTCATCGAGGTGACCGGCGCGCCGGTTGACCGTCCATTGCAGCGGTGGTCGTAGAAGATCAGCGTGAACTGATCCGCGAGGCGACGGAACGGCACCATCGTCCAGTGATCTGCGCTCGGGCCACCGTGCATGAGCAGCAGCGGATGACCGTGGCCTACGACGTCCACGAAGAGGGAGGCGCCTCGGATCGGCATCATCGTCATGGCGCGCTCGCTCGACCGCCTACGCAATGGCCGCGGCGATGGCCGAGGTGACGTCGATCGGCGTGATGATGCCGAGCCGCTCGTCTTCGCTCGTCACGCCCGCCTCGATGCCAATGGCGTGCAGCTCGTCCCTGACGCCCGCGGCGAAGATGTCTACGTCGGGGAAGGTGGCCGCGTCGGCCGCGACGCCGATGTTCCACGTTCCCGCATAGGACACAGCGCCGATTCCGAGGGGCACGTTGCCGATGAGGGACACCACCGGGAACACCTCGAGCATCCGGGCTCCGGCGAAATAGAGCGGCCGCGTGGGCCCGGGGACGCTTGCGGTCGTCACGTTCACGCGTTGACGGATCACCCCCTTGAGGAGCAACCCCCGCACGATCTGGCCACGGAACAGCGCCCCCAGCGAGGTGCGTGTCCTCGCCTTGCGCCTGGTCGTCTCGACGGCGATCTGCCGAAGCCGCTCGACTGGATCATCGCCTCCCAGGCTGAGTGGGACGACCATCTGCGCGATCTCCGTCCCCTGCGCCGGACCGTGCAGCCGGTGGCGCAGCGTGACGGGGACAAACACGCGCAGCGTGACGCCCTCGACCGGTTCGCCGCGGCTGATCAGCAGCTTCCGCAGGCCGCCCGCGGTCACCGTGAGGAGGAGGTCGTTGAGCGTGGCGTCGCAGGTCCGCGCGAAGCGCCTGGCCTGGAGATAGCTGCTCCTGACGACCGCGAGGTTGCGGCCGGGACCGATCAGGCGGTTGATTCTCGTCCTGGACGAGGGCTCTTCCGCGAGGAGCTCGCGCGTTGCCGGCCACGCATCCCGCAGCCGGCGGAGTGTGCTCCGCGGCCGGCCAAGGACCGCCAACGCGCCGCCGATGCCCCCGAGATGCCGCACCAGGTTGTCGGCGAGGAGCCGCCGCCCTGAAGGTGGGGGAGCGGGCGCCCACGGGAGTGCCAGCTCCAGGGGCGCGTCCGGAACGCGATCGAGGCAGGCAGTGAGGATCGTCATCGCCGCCAGGCCGTCGGCGATGGTGTGGTGGATCTTCACGAAGAGGCCGATCTGGCGGTCGGGCAGCCCCGTCAGGAACCACATCTCCCACAGGGGGCGTGACGGATCCAGGCTCCGTCGACGCAGCTGCTCGGCCGCGAGCAGCAGCTCCGCCTCCCCGGCGGGCGGCTCGAGCGGAAGCTCCCGCACATGCTCGCTGAGATCGAACGTCGGGGCATCCACCCACAGCGGGGCGCCGAGCCCGCGCCGCGGCACGGAGATGAGCTGCCGGAATCGAGGCACGAGGTGCAGCCGGCCCTGGATCACCGCGCGAACCACTTCGATCCGGAAGTGACCGGTCGTGTCGAGGAGAGCACTGCCGTCGAGCAGGACGAGGGCACAGACGTCCTGCGGCCACACCTGGCTCGCGGCAAGCATCACCTGGTCCTCGGAGCTCAGCCTGTCAATCGGCATGCACGTCCTCCTCTTGCGTTCGAGCAGCGCGGCGCCGGCGGCGAGCGGCAACGACGGTCGCGGCGAGCATCAGCGCACCCAGCGCTCGCGTGCCCCACGCGCTCGTGGCAGGTCGCCGGTAGAGCGACAGCATGGCGAGATCGGTGTGAACCGCAGTCGCAATCGGGCCGCCACCACGGCTGAACACAACGCGCACCGCTGGCATCCCGAACCGCGAGAGGTCGAGCCGGAAGGCATAGGGGTCCCGCTCGTCATCGGGCTGCAGCGGAAGGCCCCGGTAGAGCGCCGGCAGGGGAGTCAGCACCCGGACCATCGGCCGGCCGCCGCTCACGAAGACCTCCGCGCCGCCACCCATCATCACCCGCCCGCGGAGATCGGAAACGCGCGGGGGAAGCTGATAGCGACCGCAGATCTCGCTCCAGATCTCGGGGTGGTGCGGAATGTCGCTGCGCTCGACCTCCGGGACCGCGAGCAGGTGACGCAGCAGCCGCCCGAGCTCGATCGGCAGCCACGACATCGCCCCGCTCGCCCCGTTCGTGAAGCCGATGACACCAACACCGTCGTCGGGAGCCACGAGCAGCTGCGAGTGGAAGCCGGGCAGCCGCCCGTCGTGCCCAACCACACGATGCCCGCCCTCGATCTCGCGGAAGAACCCGAGGCCCATGCCTGGAAGGCGCGGATCCGGCTGGTGCTGAGGCGCGAACATCGTTGCGAGCGTCGCCGGCTTGAGCACCGACCCGTGCTCATTGGCGCCGCCGCCGAGAAGGGCCGCGGCGAAGCGCGCCATGTCGCGAGTGGTGGAGTAGATCCCGGAGGCTCCGCGGGTGATCCATTCGCGGTCGGTGACGGCCTCCGGGCCGCCGGGCCCGAGGTCGTACCCGGTCGCCAGGCGCGACTCCACCAGCCTCGATCGGTCCAGGTCGGTGTCGACCATGCCGAGCGGCTCGAAGAGGTGCTCGCGGAGGTATCGGTCGATGGGCTGACCGCTCACCTCTTCGACGATCTGGCCGAGCGTGGCGAACCCATGGTTGGTATAGGCGAAGGTGGTGCCCGGCTCGACCACCTGCCGGAGACCGCCTCGGTAGTAGTCGGCGAGCGACGGCAGCGTTCCTCCCATCTCCGCGCTGAGGGCGGCGGGACGGTCCTCGAAGCGGCCCCAGCCAGGGTGGAGCAGGTCAGCGGCGTGGATCACGTCGGGTATCCCAGCGGTATGGGTCAGCAGATGTCGCACCGTCGCAGGCCGGAGGCTGGCCCTGGCGGGGATCAGCTGGTAGGCGCGCAGGTAGTCGTTGGCGGGGGCGTCGAGGTCGACAAGCCCTTGCTCCCACAGCTGCATCACCGCGATCGCCGTGAAGGTCTTGGTGATGGAGGCAATCCGGAAGACGGTCTCCTCGCTGATTGGGGTCCTCGACGCGATGTCCGCGTCCCCGTGTCCGAAGAAGAACTCGAGTCGTCTGTTGCGAACCACTCCCACGGCCAGACCGACGGCGGGCCAGCGGTTGAGGATCTCGCTAACGCGCGCCTTCATCTCCAGCTCGTCCAGCTCGGGCGCGGCGCGTCCTTGCCGCTCACCGGGCTGGCGCGTGCTCGTGGCAAGCACTCGTGACACCTCCGCGAGGGGTTTAGTGCAGCCCGAACGCGATGACACCGCCATCGGGATTCCCGATGTACACGTGTCCGTGGGCCACCGACGGAGACGACATGCCTGCGAAGCTTGTCGGCATCGAGTAGGAGTACAGCACGGCCCCGCTCGAGGCCCGCAGGGCGAAGAAGCTGCTCTCCGTGGTCAGGTACACGACGCCGTTGGCCAGGGCTGCAGAGGACCAGATCTCGGCTCCAAGGGGCCCGATCCAGCGCTGGCTGCCGGTATGAGCGTCGAGGGAGGTCAGGGTCCCATCGATCGCTCCGACATAGACGGCGCCACCACCCACCGAAGGCGTCACATGGACATCGTCACCGGAGTCCGACCGCCACAGGATCAGGCCATCGGTCGCCTGCATGGCGACGGTCTGGAAGCCGCCGCCCTCGGCGCCGGTCTTCCCGTTCGCGACGTACACGATGCCGTAGCTGACGGCCGGTCCACCATTGAAGATGCCACCGCCCGCCTGCACGTGCCACACCACCTTGCCACTCGCCGAGCTCAGGCCGTAGACCATGCCGTCCAGCCCCGCTGCGTAGACGTAGGCCTTCCCGGCCGAGACCGCCAGCGGCCCGTCGATCTCCGATGCGAGGGTGCGTGTCCACCTGATGTGACCGGTCGCCGCCGACAGCGAGTACACGGTTCCGCTCGTGGATGCCACGTAGACGGAGCTTTCGGCCAGCGTCGGTCCGGACATGCTGATGTCGCCGGCGACCGTGGTCTTCCAGCGTGTCGCGCCGCTGCCGGCGTCGTAGGCCGCGATCACGCTTCCCTCCCATGTTCCGCCGGCCACGATCACGAGGTTCTGCCAGACCGCGGGTGTCGTTTTCGCGGTCGGCTTGCCAAGGCTCCGATGCCAGAGCCGCTTCCCATCCCTGGCGCGCAATGCGTAGATCTCGCCGCTCCACGTCGCCGCGAAGAGGCGCTCCCCGACAGCTGCGACGGACCCGAAAACGCCGTCGGGCAACGTAACGCTCCAGACCACGCCGAGGTGCGCGACATTCCGTGTCGAGAGACCGGTCTCCTCGGCGTTGAACCCCGCGTGTGTCCAAGAGGATTGGAACTGCGGCCACGTATTCGAATTCGCGGTTGCCGGACTGGCCGCTCCGAGGACCAGGGCAAACGCGACCGCGATTGCGGCCAAATGCCTCCCGATCATGACGGACCTCCTCACCAGGATCGAAGCATCGACGTGCGACACTTCATGATCGGTATCTGCACTTCCCGATACAGGTGCCGGCGGTCACCAATGCGGGAGTCGGTGGTCATCAATCGGCGCGATCGGTGTCGATCGGCTGTGCGTCCGGGATCGCTAGATGCGCACCCCGATGAATGAGCCGACGGCAAACGTCACCGCGGCGGCGATCCCGCCCAGCAGGACCTGGCGGAGCGCTGTCCAGAGGGGGTTCCGGCGGGTCAGCCGGCTGATCGACAGCCCAAGGACGAAGAGTGCCCCGAGGCTCGCGAGCAGGCTCGTTGTGAACGCGGGCGGGCCCGACGCCAGCAGGTACGGGATCAGCGGAACGAGCGCGCCCAGGGTGAAGGCCAGGAATGAGCCGATGCCCGCGGACCACGGCGACCCGATGGACCGTTCATCAAGGCCCACCTCCTCGAAGATCAGCAGTCGGGTCGCGCTCTCGGGGTCAGCGAACACGCGGTCGACGAAATGGACCGCCTCGTCCTCGCTGAAGCCGCGTTCGCGATAGATATCGGCCAGGATCCGTCGCTCCTGGTCAGGCGCCTCGCGAAGCTGGTGGCGCTGGAAGGCGAGCTGGTATTCGAGAAGCTCCCGCTGGCTCTGGACCGATATGTACTCTCCCACGCCCATGCTGAATGCGCCGGCCAGCAGGCCGGCGATGCCGGCCAGCACGATGATCCCCGGCGCGGGGTTCGCCCCTGCCACGCCCATGACGAGGGCCAGGTTCGACACGAGGCCGTCGTTGGCGCCAAAGACGATCGGCCGCAGCAGGCTGCTCGCCCGTGTTTCATGGGGTGTGGTCGGGTCGGGAAGCTCGCGCCGGCGGAGGACCAGCAGGCGCTCGAATCGAGGGTAGGGCATCGGTTGATCCTAGCGCCCGTCGGGACGGCCTACCATCTCCCCATGCGTCGCATCGGTCGTCGCCAGGTCGGGCTCCTCCTTGCCGTGGCGATCTCGTCACTTGCCGCCGCGACCCTCGCTGTCCACCTGCTGGAGACGAACTTCGGCGTCCCGAACGCCTCGGCGGTCTACCTCGTCGCGGTGGTGGCCACCGCAATCGTGGGCGGCGCGCCGGGTGCCGTCGTCGCCTCGCTCGCCTCATTCCTGCTCTACGACTTCTTCTTCACGTTCCCGTACTACACCTTTACCGTCAGGGACCCGGCCGAGTGGGTGAGCCTCGTCCTGCTCCTCTTCGTGGGGATCGTCGTGGGGCAGCTCGCTGCGCTCCAGCGGTCGCGCACGCGGGACGCCCAGGCCCGTGAGCGTGAGGCCCGCGGCCTCTTCCAGGTGAGCTTCGCGCTCGCCACGCGCCAGTCGACCGATGACGTTCTCCCGGCGATCGCGCGCCTGCTGCGGGAGGAGACGCGGCTGGATCGGGTCTGGATCGCACTGGGGGACGGCGCCCACGAGCGGGTTGTGGCAGACAGCGGTGGAAGCCAGCCGGCGGCCCTCCCGGCGCATCAGCAGCTCCTGCGCCGCATGCCCGGCGATGAGCCGGCGCAGTGGCTGCGCATCCATCAACCGACCCAGTCGCGCGGGCCGCGCCCCAGCTCCGGCGTGGAGGCCTACCGCGTTCGGATCGAGGCGGCCGGCGCGGGCCTCGGCTCGATCTGGGCGCTCACGAGCCGATCCGGGGGCGAGCCCGATGACACCGAGACGAGGCTGCTCGCCGCGGCCGCGGATCAGGTCGGCCAGGCGCTGGCCCATGATCGCCTGGCTGCCGAGTCACGGGCCGCGGAGATCGCGCGGCTGAGCGACGAGCTGAAGTCGGCGCTCCTGCAATCGGTCTCGCACGACCTCCGCACGCCGCTCGCCACCATCCGCGCCGCTGCCGGTACGCTGCGACCGGGCAGCAGCCTGAGCCCCCAGGACCAGGCGGAGAGCGTGGAGGCGATCGACCGTGAGGTCGAGTATCTGAATCGGCTCGTCACCAATCTGCTCGACCTGAGCCGAATCGAGGCGGGTGCGCTGCGCGCCGAGCGCGATGTCTTCGAGCTTGACGACATGGTTGGGCGAACGCTCGATCGGCTCCGACCGCGGCTGGCGGGACGCCCGCTGGAGGTGGCGCTGCAGGGGCCACCTGTCCTCGCCGATCCGATCTTCCTGGACGAGGCGGTTACCAACGCCATCGAGAACGCGATCAAGTACACGCCCGCCGGCACGCGGCTCCGTCTGGCCGCACGACCCCTTCCCGACCGACCGTTCGTGCGATTGACGATCGAGGACGCTGGGACGGGCGTGCCGGAGGAGCACCTGTCCCGCCTGTTCGAGAAGTTCTACCGGGTCCCGGGGGGGCCTCGCAGCTCGCGCTCCGGGGTGGGCATCGGCCTGGCGGTGGTTCGCGGCCTGACCGAGGCGATGGGCGGCAGCGTTGCCGCCCGGCGAAGCGAGCTCGGTGGCCTGGCGATCGACCTCGACCTCCCGATCGCCGGGGTGGCGGCCGAGGCTGCCAGCGGGGTCGCGCAGTGAGCGGGGCCCCGCGGCCGGATGATGGCCCGACCGTCCTGATCGTGGAGGACGACGACGAGACCCGGGCAGCCCTCGCCAGGGAGCTCGCCGCGCGCGGGCATCGGATCGAGGAGGCGGCAGACGGCGCGTCCGCCATGCGCCGATGGGAGATGCGCCGACCGGACATCGTCCTGCTCGACCTCGGCCTGCCCGACATCGACGGGCTTCAGATCGTGAGGCGGATCCGAAAGGAGGCAACGACGCCGATCGTCATCCTCTCCGGGCGCTACGACGAGCGCGAGAAGGTCGAGGCGCTCGAGCTGGGGGCCGACGACTACGTCACGAAGCCGTTCAGCGTGGACGAGCTGAACGCCCGGCTGAGAGTGGCGCTGCGGCATGCCGGCGGCCCTGCTGCCGACGTTGGGGGACGCATCGTGATCGACCCGCTCGAGTTCGATGCCGCCCGGCACGAGGTCCGCGTCGGGGGCGTCCGCGTCGACCTGACCCCCCGCGAGTTCGAGATCCTGCGGGTGCTCCTCGCCCATCGAGGGCGCCTGGTGACCAAGGGCCGCCTGCTGCGGGCCGTGTGGGGCGAGGCCTACCAGGGCGAGGACAGCTACGTCTACGTGCACGTCAGCCAGCTCCGCCGAAAGCTCGCCGCGGCGGACCCGGAGGGTCGGCTGCGCGACCTGATCGTGACCGAGCCGGGGGTCGGATACCGCGTCCGCGAGCAGGACCCCGGCTGACTTTAGGGGACCTTTAGAGAATTCTGAGGCCGAACGGCTCTGGCCTCTTGGAGGGGGGGTCCAATACTTGGGGCATGGGCCATTCCATTGAAGGCGCCGACGGTCCGGTGGCCAGCACCCTCGAGCATGAGTTCGACCTCGTCCGCAGCGCGATCGCCCTGGTCGCCTCCGGCGGCGCGGCGACCGTCTCGCTCGGCAGCCTTCACTTCGGCGAACAGCTGATCGAGGCGGCGACCCGCCTGGCACTCGCTTCGGGGGTGCGGATCACGCCGCTCTGGTCCGCCGACGAGAGCGGCGCAGGCCTCTCGTTCGAGAAGATGCCAGATGAGTGAGCGCGGCGCGTCCCTGCTTCTGGTGGAGGACGATGAGAGCCTTCGCTCGATCCTTGCCCGCCACCTGCGCAGCGAGGGCTTCCGGGTGGACGAGGCGGCCTCCGCAGAGGCGGCAGGCGAATTGCTCGAGGGCGGCATGCGGCCGGACCTCGTGCTGCTGGACCTGAACCTGCCCGGGGACACCGGCTGGGACCTCCTGCGCGGATCGTCGCTGGCAGCGGCCGGCTCGCCGCCGGTGGTCATCACCAGCGCGATCACGGTCAGCCCGCTGCGGCTCGCCGAGTTCGGCGTTGCGGGCTTCCTCCCAAAGCCCTTCCCGCTCGAGACCCTGGTGGGGACGATCGAGCGACTGCTCACTTCGGAGAAGAGGACGGAGTAACGATGGCTGACTGGCAGATCCTCCTGATCATGGCCGCCGTGACGGTGGTCCTGTGGGGCTATCTCGAGCTGTGCGATCG
>JBGQCU010000039.1:0-15947 GCA_041495495.1 Candidatus Limnocylindria bacterium | reverse complement strand
AGCTCGGCGACGGGCTCGATCCCGCGACCGAGGTGGGCCCGCTGGTGAACCGGTCCCAGCTCGAGACGGTCGAGAAGTACGTCGCCATCGGCCGCGGCGAGGGCACGCTGGCCGCGGGCGGCGAGCGCGCGTCCGACGGGGCGCTCGCGAAGGGCCACTTCTACCGGCCCACCGTGTTCACCGGGGTCAAGGCCGACGCGCGCATCGCCCTCGAGGAGATCTTCGGGCCGGTTACATCGGTCATTCCGGTCGATTCGTGGGAGGAGACCGTGCGGATCGTGAACTCCGTTAAGTACGGCCTCTCAACCTCGCTCTTCACGCGCGACATCAACCTCGCCTTCCGCTCGATCCGCGACTTCGACTCGGGGCTGGGCTACGTGAACCACGGCACCATCGGCGCGGAGGCGCACCTGCCGTTCGGCGGCACCAAGGCGACCGGCAACGGCCACCGCGAGGTGGGCCAGGCCGCGCTCGATTTCTTCAGCGAGTGGAAGAGCGTCTACATCGACTACAGCGGGAAGCTGCAGCGGGCGCAGATCGACATGGAGTTCGTCGACCAGACCTGACGCCTCGTCGACGCGGCGGCGAAGGCTCGGCAGCGGACCCGACCGGCGGATATTCGCCCATTGCCTGGTGCGTCGGAGGAAGGAGTTCACGCCCACCTCCGCCTGCGCCTCATTCACCCTGAGACTGATCCGTAGGAGGAACCCCGCTGGCCGGTCCTCCCGCCGACCTACCAGCTTGTTGCTGAATAGGGCTCTCGCGGCCAGCTTTGCGTGGATGGTGCGAGCGTGCCACCATCGCGAGGCTATGCGGTTGCCCTTCTTTCCGCTCCACCTCGTCCTCTTCCCGCACCTGCCGCTGCCGCTCCACATCTTCGAGGAGCGATATCGGGCCATGACCCGCGACCTGCTGGCCGATGGCTCCCCGTACAGCGGCCGCTTCGTGATCAGCAACGGTGGTGACGATGAAGCGCCGGCGATCGGTGCGATTGGCACCATCGCCGAGGTCCGTCGCGCAGAGCGCTTCGCCGATGGACGCTGGGCGCTGGTGGTGGTGGGCACCGAGCGCGTGGCGCTGGGAGCGGTGGATCGGTCCGGGCCATACGCGCTGGTCGAGGTCGAGCCGCTGCCCGAGTCGCTCGGAGACGAGGCTCGCGCGGGCCAACTGCTGCCACAGGTGCAGGCAGCGCTCGACGCCTACCTGGAGACGGTGAAACGCTTCGTGGCCTCAACGGCGTCGGTTGGTCGCGAGTCGCAGGAGATCACCGACGTGGCCGCCTCGCTGGACGAGGTCCTCAAGCCGATTCACCTGCCGGACGACCCGCTGGCGGCGAGCTACGCGGTCGCGGGCGTGCTGCAGATCGAGCTGCACCGCAAGCAGCAGCTCCTCGAGCAACCGGACGGAGCCAGCCGCCTCCAGGCCGAGCTGAACCTGCTGCGCCGCGAGGCCCGCCTGCTGGCCGATGGCGCCATGCCCCCGGTGAGCCGCGGCGACCTGCGCTACAACCCCAACTGAGCCGATGACCAGGCGCCGCCTCCCCGCGCTGGTGGCGGCGATCGTCCTCCTGAGCGCGTGCAGCGCGGCGCCCAGCCCGAGCGCCAGCGCCCTCGGATCCGGCAGCGGGCAGCCGTCGCCCACGACCACGGCGCTCGGCACGCTGCTGCCGGGCCAGAGCCCCTCGTCAGCCGCCACCTCCTCCCCCGGCCCGACCGCAACGCCGCTGCCGACCGCCGTGCCGACGGCGCCTCGAACGCCGGCTCCGACCGGCTGCCGCGCGGGGAACCGCGTGCCGGCTGGCGCGCAGCAGAGCTTCACCAAGGTCCCGAATGCCGGTCACGCCATGGCCCTGACGCTGGACATGGGCGGCCGCCTCGACCCGGGGATCGACATTCTCAACTTCCTGATCGCGAACCACGTCTGCGCGACCATCTTCCCGACCGGCGCCATGGCCCAGACCGCGCAGGGCCAGCAGGTCATGGCGATCATCCGGGCGCACCCCGAGCTGTTCGAGATCGGCAACCACACCATGCACCACTGCGACCTGATCAAGGGCGGAGGCGGGTCGCCGACCTCGGCTCCCTGCGCCGGCGTCACCCCCACTGCCGACTTCATTCGCAAGGAGCTGACCGATGCGGCGGCGATCCTGGAGCAGTTCTCCGGGCAGCGGCCGGTGCCCTACTGGCGGCCGCCGTACGGCTCGGTGGACGCCGCGGTGCGGGATGCGGCCGCCTCGGTCGGGTACACGAAGACGATCCTGTGGGACGTCGACACGATCGACTGGAAGCCGATCTCCGATGGCGGGCCGACCGCCGAGCAGATCGCCAGCAAGGTGGTGAGCAGGGCGGTCGACGGCTCGATCGTGCTCATGCACCTGGGCGGCTACGAGACGCTCGACGCGCTCAAGATCATGGTGCCCGGCCTGCGCGACCGCGGCTTCCTGCTGACCAGCATCTCCGACCTGCTCAACTAGGCTCCCGCCACCCGGGCCCGGAGGTGGGGCCGAACGTCACCTTCGCCTCGCACCCAATGGCAGGTGCCTGCTGCCGGTGAGGGTGCGACGCTTCGGGCATGGCAGATCGCAGCACCCTGGCGAGCAAGCTGGGCGGAACGTGGTTCGGGGCCGGCCTGGCCTCACGGGATCGGGACCGGCTGGTGGCAAGCGCCACCCTGCGCGCATTCGGGGTCGGCGAGATTCTCCTGCGCGAAGGGGGCGCCTGCGAGACCTTCGGCGTCCTCCTCTCCGGCCTGCTGGGGATGCAGGTCCTGGTGCCGGGCCGCGGGACGGTGACCCTGCTGACCGTCGAGCCGGGCGACGTGTACGGCTGGTCGGCGCTGGTGCCACCCCATCGGTCCACCTCGACCGTGCTGGGGGTCGAGCCGGGGGAGGCGCTCATCTTCGACGCCTCCGAGCTGCGCGAGCTGCTGCGTGAAGATGACGCCCTGGCCGCAACGCTCTACCCGCGCCTGCTGCAGTCCCTCGGCCGGCGCCTCACCGCGACCCGCTTCCAGCTGCTGGACCTGTATGCGCGGGAGCGCGACTACGTGCCATGGTGACGTCGGCGCCCCCCGGGGCGACCTTCCTGCCGCGAGAGCGCTTCGACGCCCTCCTGGACCTGCTCCGGGAGGGCGGTCGCACCGTAATCGGGCCGATGCTGCGCGACGGGGCGGTGATGCTCGACGAGATCGCCACCGCGGCGGACCTGCCGGCCGGCTGGCGAGATGAGCAGGCGCCCGGACACTACCGCCTCTCCGATGGGCACGGTCCGCGCCTCTTCGACGTGGTCAACGGGCCGCAGAGCTGGAAGCAGCTCACCTTCCCGCCCCGGCTTCCGGTTGCCACCGCCCGGCGCGAGGAGGCGGGGGGCGCCAGCTTCGCCCCGGTCCCCCCGGATCCGCCGCGGCTCGCCTTCCTCGGGGTGCGTGCCTGCGAGCTGGCGGCGCTCCGCGTGCAGGACCGCGTCCTGGCCGGAGGCACCTACGTCGACGAGGACTACCGGGCGCGTCGCGAGGCGGCGATCGTGGTCGCGGTCGAGTGCACGCGTGCCGGCGCCACCTGCTTCTGCGCCTCGATGGGGACCGGGCCGGAGGTGCGCTCCGGGCATGACCTCGTCCTGACCGAGGTCGACGACGGCTTTGTCGTCTCCGCCGGCTCGCCGGCCGGTGATCGGCTCCTGGCGCGCCTGCCCGGGCCGCGCGCCACCGCCGCACAGATCGCGGCCGCATCCGGTGCGGTCGCGGCCACTCGCGCCGCCATGGGCGACGACGCGGTCGCCACCGAGGGCCTGCGCGATCGGCTGATGGACAAGCTCGACAGCCCCCGCTGGGCCGAGGTCGCCGACCGCTGCCTGGCCTGCGCCAACTGCACGATGGTCTGCCCAACCTGCTTCTGCACCTCGACCAACGTCCATTCCGACCTGGACGGCACCGTCAACGTGGCCGAGCGCGAATGGGACTCCTGCTTCAACGTCGGCTTCGCCAAGGTCGCCGGCGGGAACTTCCGCCCGAACCGATCTGAGCGATACCGGCAGTGGCTCACCCACAAGTTCGCGACCTGGTACGACCAGTTCGGGACCTCCGGCTGCGTCGGCTGCGGCCGATGCGTGACCTGGTGCCCGGTCGGCATCGACGTCCGCGAGGAGTTGGCCGCGATTGCGCCGCCGGCCATTCCCGTGGGGCGCACCCCGCCGCGCCCGGCGGCGGCCACCACCGGCCGCTTCGACGTGGCGACGCTGCGCGAGGTGCACGCCGAGACCGATGACACCAGGACCCTGCGACTCACTCCGGGCGACCCGGCCCTGCTCGGCGGCCTGCCGGGGCAGTTCGTGATGGTGGAGCAGCCCGGCTTTCCGGCCTTCCCGATCTCCGCATCGCGCTACGGGAGCGAAGATCTGTTCCTCACGGTCCGCGGCGCCGGCCCGGCCACCGCGGCGGTGCTGGCCACGCCGATCGGCGGGGAGGTCGGGCTGCGCGGGCCGCTCGGTCGCCCGTGGCCGATCGACCGGGCGCTGGGCCGCGACGTGGTGGTGGCGGCCGGTGGGATCGGGCTCGCCCCGTTGCGGCCGCTGATCGATGCCCTCCTCGCCGACCGCGATCGGTTCGGCTCCATCCTGCTGGCCTACGGCGCCCGCACCCCCGCCGACCAGCTCTTCCGCGACGAGCTGGCCTCGTGGGCGACGCACGGCATCGAGGTGGTCCAGATCGTGGACCGCTCTGGCCCGGGCTGGAGCGGCCGCGTCGGGGTGGTCACCAACCTGCTCGACCAGCGCGACTTCGCGCGGAGGCCATCGGTCGCGTTCGTGTGCGGACCCGAGCGCATGATGCAGGCCACCACCCGCGTGCTGCGCGACGGCGGCATCCCCGCCGAGCGGGTCTTCGTCTCGCTGGAGCGGCACATGGAGTGCGGCATCGGCCTGTGCGGCCACTGCCAGATGGGTCCCTTCTTCATCTGCAAGGACGGCCCGGTCTTCTCCCTTGCCGAGCTCGGCGACCTGTTTGCCCGGGAGGGAATCTGATGGCCGCGCAGCGTCCGCCGCGGGTCGGCGTCGTGAAGCTGGCCTCGTGCGACGGCTGCCAGCTGACCATCCTCGACCTGGAGGACGAGCTGATTGCGATCGGGCAGCGCTTCGACCTGGTGGAGTTCCCCGAGGCGACGTCGCGCCGCTCGAGCGGCCCGTACGACGTGCTGCTGGTCGAGGGCTCGGTCAGCACGCCGGAGCAGCTCGAGCGGATCGTCGAGCTGCGGGCACGGAGCAAGCTGCTGGTGACCATCGGCGCGTGCGCCACCGCCGGCGGGATCCAGGCCCTGCGCAACTGGTCCAGCGAGCCGGAGTGGCGTGCATCGGTCTACCCTCGCCCAGAGGAGGTCGAGTCGCTGGCCACCGCCACGCCGGTGGCGGAGCACGTCACCGTCGACGCCGAGCTGCGCGGATGTCCGATCGACGGACGCCAGCTGCTCGAGCTGCTGACTGCGCTGCGTCTCGGGCGTCGGCCGCAGCTGCCCGACGAGGCGGTCTGCGATGAGTGCAAGCGGCTCGGCCGGGTCTGCGTGCTGGTCGCCTCTGACATGCCCTGTCTCGGCCCTGTGACGGCGACCGGCTGCGGCGCGCTGTGCCCCGGCTACGCGCGCGGCTGCTACGCCTGCTTCGGGCCGAAGGATGCGGCCAACACCGCCAGCCTGGCCAGCTGGATCGGCAAGGACCGATCGCCTGCTGCGGTCGACCGGCTCTTCGCCGGGTTCACCGGCTACGCGCCCGCGTTCCGCGAGCAGAGCCGGCGCGCGATCGCGGCCATGCAGCCTGCGCCACGCAGGCGCCACCCGAAGGGGGAGGCGAGCTGATGCACGGGACTGGCGGCGCAACGCGCGAGGATGGCGCGAGCCACGAGCACGGCGGCCTGCACTTCGAGGTCGGCCAGCTGACCCGGGTCGAGGGCGAGGGCTCGCTCGACCTGCGCGTGGCGGCTGACGGCACGGTCGCCGCTCAGCTGCGCATCTTCGAGGCGCCGCGCTACTTCGAGCGGCTGGTGATCGGCCGCACGCCGGACGAGGTGCTCGACATCGTGGCTCGCATCTGCGGCATCTGCCCGGTCGCCTACCAGATGTCGGCGGTGCACGCCTTCGAGGACCTGTTCGAGGTGCCGATCGACGCGGCCGTTCGGGCTCTGCGCAGACTGATGTACTGCGGCGAATGGATCGAGAGCCACTCCCTGCACATCTTCCTGCTGCATGCGCCCGACTTCCTGGGCTACCCCAGTGCCCTGGAGATGGCCCACGACCACCTGGAGCTGGTGGGTCGCGGCCTGGCCATCAAGAAGCTGGGCAACCGGATCGTGGGCATCCTGGGCGGGCGGGCGATCCACCCGGTCAGCGTGCGAGTCGGCGGCTTCTCACGCGCGCCGCGCGCCCACGACCTGGACGAGCTGCGTGCACCGTTGCAGGCGGCCATCGCCGATGCCGAGGAGACGGTGCGGTGGGCGGCCTCGCTTGACACTCCACGCTCCGACCGAGAGCCGCGCCTCGTCTCCCTGCGTCACCCCTCTGAGTACCCGATGAGCGACGGCCGTATCGTGTCGAGCGACGGAATCGACCTGGCGCCGAGCGACTGGGGCCGAGCCTTCCACGAGGAGCAGGTTCCGTGGTCGCACGCCCTCCAGTCACGCGCCGCCGACGGAGTGCCCTATCTGCTCGGGCCGACCGCACGGGTGGCGCTGGCGGGCGACCGGCTGCACCCGATCGCGCGGGCCGCGCTCGACGCAACCGGGATCTCCCCGGAGGAGCTGCGACGGAACGTGTTCCGCAGCATCGTGGCGCGCTCGGTCGAGCTGCTCCACGCGCTGGCCGAGGCGAGCGACATCGTGGCCGCGTACGAGCCGCCGGCGAAGCCGTACGCGCCCTGGAAGCCGCGCGCGGGAATCGCCGCCTGGGCCACCGAGGCGCCGCGCGGCCTCCTCTTCCAGCGCTATCGGGTCGACGCGGCCGGGAAGGTGCGTGCCGCGCAGATCGTCCCGCCCACCAGCCAGAACCAGGCAGCCATCGAGCACGACCTGGCCCTCTTCGCCCCCGCGGTGCTCGATCTGCCGCACGAGGAGGCCACCGGCCGGCTGGAGCAGCTGATCCGCAGCTACGACCCCTGCATCTCCTGTGCCACCCACTTCCTCGACGTGCGAATCGACCGGGACCGATGACTCCGCTGATCCGGGTGCTGGCCTGCGGCGCGATCGATCGCGGCGACGACGGAGCCGCGCTCCGGGCGGTCCGCGCGCTGACCAAGCGCGCCCGCGACGGCGCCCAGATCGAGCAGGTTGGGTACCTCTCCCCGGAGCTGCTCTTCGGCGATGCGCCAGAAACGCGACGCCTGGTGCTCGACTGCGTGGCCGGACTGCCCTGCGGCGAGATCATCGACCTGCCGCTCGCCGACCTCCCGGAGCTCGAGGCGCGCACCCGGGCCACCTCCACCCACGCCCTGGCGCCAGGAGTCGCCGTCGCCGTCGCCGCCCTTTTGGGGGCGGTCCGGCCGAATGATCGCTTCCTGGGCATCGGCGGCGAGTGCTTTGAGATGGGGAGCGACTTGTCACCCACGGTCAGGGCGCAGCTCGGCGCCTTTGTCGAGCGGGTGGCGACGCGCATCGAGGAGGCACACACGTGTGCCTGACCGCACCGGCTCGTGTGATTGGCCTCGACCCCGAGGGAGCCACCGTCCTCCTCGGCGGCCGCGAGCGCCGGGCATCGACCCTGGTCGTGCCCGAGGTAGCGGTCGGGGACTGGGTGATCGTCGCCGCCGGCACCATCCTGGAACGGATTGATCCGCTGCAGGCGGCGCAGCTCACAGCCGCCGTCAACGAAGCCTTCCGAGAGGAACGATGACCATGAGCGCACCACGAACCGGCATCTACCTGGCCCTGGGGACAGCCCTGATCAGCGGCGTCTCCATCTTCCTGAATGGGTTCGCGGTGCGCCAATTCTCCGATCCGGCCACCTACACGACCCTGAAGAACGCCGTCGCGGCGGCCATCCTCGTCGGCGCCCTGCTGGCGGTCGGCGGGGTGCCCCACGCACTGGGCCGGCGCCGCTGGCTGGGGCTGGCGGTCCTGGGCCTGATCGGTGGCAGCGTCCCGTTCCTCCTCTTCTTCAGCGGCCTGGCCCAGGCCAGCGCCCCCGCTGCGGCGGTGATCCAGAAGACCCTCTTCATCTGGGTCGCGTTGCTGGCAGTGGTGCTGCTGCGCGAGCGTCTCGGGGCCTGGCAGATCGGCGCCCTCGGCGCCCTGCTGGTCGCCACGCTGCTGGTCCAGCCGCCGACCGGCGTCAGCTGGGGCGGCGGGGAGTCGCTCATCGCGCTGGCGACCGGTTTCTGGGCGGTCGAGACGATCGTGGCCCGACGGCTTCTGGCATCGGTCCCGCCGCTGGTGGCGGGTGCGGGCCGGATGGGATTCGGGCTGGTCGTGTTGGTCGGCTACCTGGCCTTCACCGGAAGGCTGGGCATCGTCGCGCAGCTGGGGCTCGTGCAGTGGGCGTGGGTGCTCGGCACTGGCGTGCTGCTGGCCGGGTACGTGGCGACCTGGTACGGAGCGCTCCAGCGTGCGCCCGCGGCCACCGTCGCGGCGGTCCTGACGCTCGGGGCACCGATCACAGCGGGCCTGTCGGCGGTCGTGAACGGGGGCGTTCCGGCCGCCGGTCCGCTGGGCGGCTACCTGCTGATACTGCTGGTGGCGGGCGGCCTGGCGATCGCCTCGCTTCGCAGCCGGGCGCGGCCGGTGCCGGCGGCCGCCTGATGCTCGCCGCTCCGGTCGCTCCCGCGGTCGCGCCCCCGCCGGGCCCGGTGCTGTTCGGCCGCTACGCCTTCGGCCCGAATCGGCTCGGCTACTGCGGCCCGGATGAGTCGAGCAACCTGCTCGCCTACGCGGCCAACGGGACGGAGGAGGGCGGACTCCGCAGCCTGGCACGCAGCTTCGAGGGCGCCTATCCGTACCTGGAGCTGATCGCGGCCGCCAATGACCTGGCCGATCCCCTCGACCGCGACGTGGTGGAGGCCTACTGGCTCGGCAACCCGCTCACCGCCAAGGTCCGCAGGCGCCAGCTGCACCGATCGGTCGAGGAGCGCTTCCGACCGCGCCTCGCCCCGTCCGACTGGCGCTGGCTTGAGGCCGCGGTAGCGATCGGGGCCCGGCCGGTGCACGCCTTCCACGTCCTCGACGTCTTTCCGCGCGTGGGGCTGCTGCGCGGAGAGGCGGTGCGGGACGTGCTGGCCACCGTCGACTCCTGCCGGATCCGCTGGGGACGGGTCGAGACGGTGATCGGCGACCAGCTGGTCGTCTCGGCGGCATCGTTGGAGCAGGTCGACGGCAAGCTGCGTCTCGCGGTGCCGCACATCGAGACGGTGAGCCGCTGGCTCGACGGGATCGGCTTCGTGGACGACGTCCAGCCCGGCGACATGGTGGCCATCCACTGGAGCTGGGCGTGCGATCGGCTCACGCCGCGCCAGCTGCACAACCTCGGGGCCTGGACGCGGCTCGCCCTGCGGGTGGCGAATCGGGCGATATGAGAGAGCGCCGCAGAGTCCGTGTCCGCGTCCCGCAGCATGATTCCGGCGTTGTGGGCCGGGCCCGACGCGTCGCTGCGCTGGTGACCGATGGCCCGTGGAGACGGGACCTCCGGCTCGTCACCCTTTCGATCGCGGCGGGAGAGCATTTCATGAGGTCGTATCGGGACGTCCGCCGCCGCAGCCTGCGCGACCGCGTGGCGCGGATCACGGGCCGGCGATGGCGCCGACGCGTACGGAGGACACCGTGGAACGGCTGAACGACCGCCAGGCATCCAGGGGATCAGGCGAATTCACCTGGCTGCGGTGGCTGGGCGTTGTCCTGCCCGTGGCGTTCGTGGTCGCGCTCGAGATCGTGCGGGCCATCTTCGTGGAGCCGGATTGGGCCCAGCTTTCAGGTCACCATGCGCTGGCGTTGACCACGATCGTCGGCGTGCTCGCGTTCGCGACCCTGATGTTCTGGCTCATCGAGCGTGCCCAGCGCCATGTCATCCGTCAGAACCGCGAGCTCGCCGCCGTGAACGCCGTCTCCACCGCGGTACAGGGCGAGCTGGGCGTCGAGGTCATCATCGACGCGGCCCTGGCAAGCGTCATCGAGTCGACCGGCGCCACCGAGGCGTCGGTGACGGTCTTCGCCGTTGACGGCGATGAGGGTGACAAGGGTGGCCTGGAGCGTCGCCGTGTCGCCTCGGATCACCAGCTCCCAACAGCGGCCACGCTGTCCGACGTCCCCCACCTCATCGACATCCCCCTCTCAACCGGGACGAGCGTGGTCGGGCGGATGCGCCTTCACCTGCCGGCGGCCACCGCCCAGCCGGACCTGCTCGCATCGGCCGCCCTCGAGAACATCGGGCACCAGCTGGCCTCCGCGATCCAGATGGGTCAGCTCGTCGCAGATCTCAACCGGCGCAAGAACGAGGGGCACGGCCTCTACGACATCCTGCTTCGCATCTCGAATCAGGAGGCGCTCCCGGATACGCTGGCCGCCGTGGTGGGCCACGCCCGAGCGCTGGTCCAGGGTGACGAGGCGTCGATCTGCGTGACCGAGTCGACGGCGCTTGCCGTTCACCTGAACGGCTCACTGGCGGGCGTGACCACCCTTCCCGATGGCGCCGTCTGCATCGGCGCTGTCCGGATCGCCTCCTCGGACCTCGACGACCGATCGCCCCCCCGAGCCGGGCATTCCGCGGCAGAGCTCCCGATCCGCATCGAGGTCCCGATCCTCGCGCCGGACGGGATGCTCGGCTACCTCTCGGTGGCCCGATCCGTCGATCCGTTCTCCGAGCGCGACCGGCGCTTCCTGATGACGCTTGCCGGGCTGGCCTCGATCGCCATCACATCCGCACGCATGCGCGAGAACGAGCGCCAGGGGGCGATCGTCGCCGAACGCGATCGAATCGCGCGCGAGATGCACGACAGCCTGGCGCAGATTCTTGGAGTCACGCACCTGCGGCTGCGTGCTCTTGCCAGCTGGCCCGAGATCGGTGCCTCGCCGCGCGTCGCGACCGAGCTGGCGGATCTCGCCGGCCTGACCGAGGAGGCCTACCGCGATGTCCGCGAGGCGATCCTCGGCCTGCGCGAGTCGACGAGCGTCGATCGGGGTCTCGTCGAGAGCCTGCGTGCGTACCTCGAGAAGTACAGTCACCAGTCAGGAGTCAAGGCGCACCTCGAGACGAGCCTCGACGTCGAGCCGTCGCTCGCGCCCGGGACCGAGATTCAGCTGATCCGGGTGATCCAGGAGGCGCTGACCAACGTGCGGAAGCACTCCGGCGCTTCCTCGGCCGTCGTCCGGATGTCGAACGGAGGCGAGGCCCTGACGATCGCCGTCGAGGACGACGGCCGAGGGTTTGACCTGACCGGGACGCTCCTTGGCCGCGACGGCTACGGCCTGCACACCATGCGCGAGCGGATGGAGCTGGTCGGCGGGACGTTGACCATCGATTCGGCCCCCGGGGCCGGGACGCGAATCACCGCCACGATCCCAGGCCTCTCGCACCCGTCACGGTCAGCCGACCGGCCCGCCGAGGCGACGGCCTAGTCGTCCTTCCGCTGCTGAGGGTCATGGTGGCCCTCCGCTCGCACTGTATCGGCCCTCTACCCAGAACCTACCGAGCGGCAGATACAAAGCGGCTCCCGTGAGAGCGAGCCTACGACCACGAGCGATCGACGCAGCGCTCGCGGCTGCCGTCCATCGCTCCGTGTCCGATGAGGAGACCGGATGGCGCCAGGCGAGGACGATCCCGGATTCCCGGGGCCTGACTCCGTGCGCCCCGCCATCGGCGAGGACACCGTGAGTCGCAGACGATTCATCAAGTGGGTCCTCGGCTTCTCGGTGACATCGATCGCCGCCATGGTGATCACGCCGATCGTCTCGTTCCTGGTCCCTGCGAAGCAGGAGACCACGGGGGCGGGGGCGCGGGTCCTGGCCGGGACCACGACCGACATTCCATCTGGAACCGGCAAGGTCGTCGCGATGGGGAGCAGCCCCGTGATCGTCATCAACACTGACAGCACACCGTCCGGGGTGAAGGCGTACTCGGCGGTGTGCACCCATCTCGGCTGCATTGTTGGCTACGACTCCACGACCCGCGTGATCGTCTGCCCGTGCCATGACGGTCACTTCAACCCAGCCAACGGTGCCGTGATCTCCGGGCCTCCCCCGGCACCGCTCAAGACGATCGACGTGGCCGTGGAGAAGGATCAGATCTTCCTGGTGAGGGGCTGACGGTGGCCGCCGCGGGACGGGCCGAAGGCACGGGGAGCCGCGTGGGCGACTTCTTCGAGACGCGACTCCGGATAGGGCCGCTCCTCAGCGCGCTCGTCCACGTGCGGATCCCCATCGAGGCTCGTCCGTACTACCTCGGCGGCATCACGCTCTTCCTGTTCGGGGTCCAGGTTGTGACGGGCACCCTCCTCGCCCTCTACTACCAGCCCACGCCCGACGCGGCCTACGACAGCGTGAAGTACATCACGAGCGTGGTGGAGTTTGGCTGGCTCATCAGGAGCGTCCACCACTGGGGCGCCAACCTGATGATCATCTGCGTCGTCCTCCACCTCCTGCGGGTCTTCGCGCACGGCGCCTACAAGTTCCCGCGGGAATTCATCTGGATCGCGGGTGCGGGGCTTCTGCTCGCGACCATCGGCTTCGGCTTCACCGGCTACCTGCTTCCTTGGGACCAGCGCGCATTCTGGGCGACGACCGTCGGCACCGAGATCGCCGGATCGGTGCCGGTCATCGGAGACGGGCTGCTGGGCCTCCTCCGCGGCGGAGCCGACGTGACCGCGGCGACGCTCAGCCGCTTCTTCGGGATGCACGTGCTCGTGCTCCCGCTGGGCCTCGGCGCGCTGCTGCTCGCCCACCTGGTCATCGTCCATCAGCTCGGCCTGGCGAACCCCAAGCGTCCCGAGCCACGGCCGGGAACCTTCGGGGCATCGGCCACGGCCGCGCCGGAGAAGCTCAGGCCCTTCTGGCCCGACTACGTCCTCGACGAGGTGATCGCGTGGGCGGTGATGCTGGCGATCCTCGTCATCCTTGCCTCGGTCTTCCCGGCCGGCCTCGAAGACAAGGCCGATCCCCTCATCACCCCGCAGCACGTCAAGCCGGAGTGGTACTTCCTCTCGGTCTACCAGCTCCTGAAGCTGGTGCCGCGCATCGTCGGGATCATGGCGCCGATCGTCGCCATCGGGGCGCTCGTCTTCCTGCCGTTCCTCGACCGCAACCCGGCCGTAACGCCCCGCAAGCGACCGATCGCCATCCTCGTCGCGCTGGCTGCCATTGCGGTCATGGTGGGCCTCACCGTATGGGGGCAGTACAGCTAGCCGATGAACGACCGGATGCCACTCCTCGCTCGTGCTCGGGGCCTGACCCGCCAGGCCCGGCTGGGCTTTCTCATGGCCATCCTGTGCGCGAGCGGGCTCGCCATCGCGCAGGGCTCGGCGGCCAAGGGGGCGGCGCAGGGGGCAGCTCCCAGCCCGGGCCTCGTGGCGGAATCATCGCCCGGGCCCTCGGCGCCGGCCGCGGATGCCTCCCCGTCCGTGCTCCCGTCGTCGGCCCCGTCGCCCGACGAGAGCGAGACCGCCGCCCCAACCAATGCGTGCGCCGCCTGCCACAAGGCGATCTCTGCACCACAACGGGCGATCGCAGAGCAGTGGGAGGCGAGCATCCACGGCAAGAACGGCGTGGGATGCGCGGATTGCCATGGTGGCGACCCGACATCGGACGAGATCGGCGTGGCGATGGACCCGGCCAAGGGTTTTATCGGCAAGCCGACGCGCTCGCAGACGGTGGCGCTCTGCGGCACGTGCCACTCCGACGTCAACCGCATGCGCCAGTACCAGATCCCGACCGATCAGCTGGTCAAGTACCAGGCGAGCGTCCACGGCCAGCGACTGATCAACTCCAAGGATGTCCGCGTCGCGATCTGCATCGACTGTCACGGCTCGCATGACGTCAAGAAGGCCTCCGATCCCACCGCGGCGGTCTATCCGCTGAACGTGCCGAAGCTGTGCGCCTCGTGCCATGCGGACGCGGCCAAGATGAAGCCGTACGGGATCCCCACCAACCAATACGCCCTGTACGCCGCGAGCGTCCACGGCAAGGCGCTCCTGGCTACGCAGGACCTGCGCGCTCCGACCTGCGCCTCGTGCCATGGATCCCACGACGCGAAGCCTCCCAAGAGCACCGAGGTGGTCCAGGTCTGCGGCAAGTGCCACACGGCCACCCAGGCGCTCTACGAACAGAGCAAGCACGCGCGATTGGATGTTGGGCCGAAGTGCTGGACGTGCCATGGGAATCACGACGTGGCACAGCCGGACGAATCGCGCTTCTTCCATCCCGAGGACGTGATCTTCGACTGCGCCACCTGCCACAACCCGGCGGATCAGACGCTCATCCTCAATGCCGATCGCTTCGCCAAGGATGCCGATCGTCGCTGCGACACGTGCCACCACAGCGCGTCGCAGATCTACGCCCAGGCACAGGGAATCCATGACGCCCTAGACCAGGCCAACCAGGCCTTCCTGGGCGCCCAGGCTCGCATCGCGGAAGCCGCCGGAGCCGGGATGATCGTGTCCGATGCGGACGTCGAGCTCAGCGAGGCCCGCACGAACCTCATCCAGGCCCGTGCCGCCGTCCACACGACGAAGCTGACCGTGGTCGCCAAGCTGGCAGCGGCCGCGGAGTCGAAGGCTGCCGCGGCCCGGAAGTTCGCGGACGCTCGCCTCAACGAGAGCACCTTCCGGCGCGAGGCGATGGTCGTGGTCGTGGCGATCATCTTCGTGAACGTCGTCCTGCTTTACCTGATGCGGCGGAGGATCGAACGCGGCCGGGGGACCGAGCCCTGACCGACCGGATCGACGCGGCCAACGGCGACGACGGAGCCGCCGGGACGGTACCCTCCCCCTCGATGCCCGCCCCCGAGATCCGCATTCTCATCGTCGACGACCAGCCGCTCTTCCGGAGCGCCATCGCCACGCTCATCTCGGCGCAGCCCGACATGCTCGTCGTGGGCGAGGCCGAAAACGGCCTCGAGGCGGTCGAGAAGGCCCACGCGCTGAAGCCGGACCTCATCGTCATGGACGTTGAGATGCCGGTCATGAACGGCGTGGAGGCGGTTCGGCTCCTCCGCGACCAGCTGCCCGCGACCAAGGTGGTGATGCTGACAGTCTCCGACTCGGAGGACTACCTGTTCGAGGCGATCCGGCACGGGGCTCACGGCTACCTCCTCAAGGACCTCCGGCCCGAACAGCTGTACGACCTCCTGCGGGCGGTGATGCGCAACGAGACGCCGCTCTCGCCGGCCATCGCGGGAAAGATCCTGGCCGAGTTCCGTGGCAAGCCGAAGATCCGAGAAGCCCCGTCGGCCGAGCCGGAGGGGCCGGAGCTGACCCGGCGCGAGATCGAGATCCTGCAGCTGGTCGCCGACGGCCTGAGCAACAAGGAGGTCGGCAACCAGCTGTTCATCACCGAGGGCACGGTCAAGAACCACGTCCACAACGCGCTGGAGAAGCTGCACCTGGAGAACCGGATCCAGGCCGCCGCCTACATGATCCGCCAGGGGTTGGGGCACCGGCCGGAGGGCTGAGGGAGCCCGCGTCGCCCCGCAAGCCGGGGTCATGGCCCGACCGATACCCCATGGGTAGAGGACCGCTGCCCAAGATTGTGTCGCCCCGGGGATGGAATGCGTCCGGTGGCAGGCCTAGGGTTCCCCTCATGCACACCTCGCAGCAGGACGAGGACGCGGCGCCCCCCATGCCCGGGCCCACCACGGTGGCCGTCCTCTACCAGCATCCGCTGCTCGGGGAGGGCCTTGCCCGGCTCCTCTCCGGCGAGCCCGGCCTGGAGGTGACGTCGGTGCGCACCGTCGATGTGCTGGCCTCGGAGGTGCCGATCACGCCGGCGCCCGACGTCGT
>JBGQCU010000038.1:0-16278 GCA_041495495.1 Candidatus Limnocylindria bacterium | reverse complement strand
CGGCGACCGCCGCCAGCAGCGCCCGTCCGGCGTTCCCATCGTCGTGCACCGCCACGCGCAGGCCGCCGTGCGACTCCTCGACGCCGGCCACCCAGGGCGCAACGCGCAGGTCGGCAACCATGGCATCGACCGCCGCCTGTTGCCCGTCCTCCGGCTCGATGCGGTAGACGGGGCGCGCATAGCGTTCCAACAGCTCGTCCATCGGGCCGGTCGTCACCAGGCGGCCGTGGTCGAGGATTGCCACCCGGTCACAGACCCGCTCGACGTCGGTCAGGATGTGGGTCGAGAAGAGGACGGTCGACGTCCCGCCGAGGCGCCGGATCACGCCAAGCATGTCGACTCGGCCCTCCGGGTCGAGCGAGCTGACCGGCTCGTCGAGGAGCAGCACCGGCGGACGGTTCAGGATCGCCTGGGCCACGCCGAGCCGCTGCCGCATTCCGCCCGAGAAGCCGCCGATCGCGCGGCGCGAGGCATCGGCCAGGCCGGCCAGCTCGAGCACCTCGGCGATTCGCGCGCGACGGTCATCATCGGGCATGCGGTACAGCCGCCCCACCAGGTCGAGCAGCTCACGCGCCGTCATCCACCCGTGGAAGCGGGGATCCTGGTCGAGATAGCCGATCAGGCCGCGCCGGTTCGGCTCGCCGTCGCCGATCGCCACCCCGCCCACCGTCGCCTCGCCGGAGGTGGCCTGGGCCAGCGAGGTGAGCAGGCGCAGGGTGGTCGTCTTGCCGGCTCCGTTCGGCCCCAGGAAGCCGAAGACGCTGCCGGCCGGCACGTCGAGGTCGAGCCGATCGAGCGCCAGCACGGAGCCGTAGCGCTTCGTGAGGCCCCGGCAGGCGATCGCCGGCGCCGTCGGCGCGGTGGACATCGGGCTAGACGTCCTCGCGTCCGAACAGGAAGTAGATGAGCGGCCCGAACAATTCGCCGAAGACGATGACGAGCCCCCAGACCAGCTTGTTGCCGCCCTTCACGCGCCGATCCGGACGGGTCAGGTCGTAGAGGCCGACCGCCATCAGCGCCAGCTGCAGCACGAGCAGGGGGATGATCAGCGGCAGGATCTGTCCAAGGGTCATGGCAACGCCGGCAAGGATACGAGCGTTGAATGCGGGGGTATACTCGAATCCGATCTTCGACCCGGGACGGGCGCACCCGTCCGGCGCCGACCGCTGTGATGCCGCGCTCCCACCGAGCGCGGTTGACGAAGGAGGCGCGTCCCGTGTCCAGCCAATCCCCCCTGATCGATCCCGCCGCTGCCCGTTCCGTGCTGCGCGTCGGCGATCGCAGCTATGCCTACCATCGGCTCGAGGCGGCCGGCGCTCTCAACCTGGCGCGGCTGCCGTACACCGTCAAAGTGCTGCTCGAGAACGCGCTGCGCCACGCCGCCGGCGGCTCGGGGCTGGTGGGTCCCGCCGACGTGCGAGCCCTCGCCGCCTGGGACCCGCGGCAGCCCGGCGAGGCCGAGCTGCCGTTCATGCCGGCGCGCGTGATCCTGCAGGACTTCACCGGGGTCCCCTGCGTGGTTGACCTGGCCGCCATGCGCGACGCCGTGGCCGGCATGGGCGGCGACTCTTCCCAGGTCAATCCGCTGGTGCCCGCCGACCTGGTGATCGACCATTCCGTGCAGGTCGACCTGTTCGGCTCCGACCTGGCCTTCGCCGGCAACGTGGCCCGCGAGTACGAGCGCAACGGCGAGCGGTATGCGCTGCTGCGCTGGGCGCAGCAGGCCTTCGACAACTTCCGGGTGGTGCCGCCGGGGACCGGCATCGTGCACCAGGTCAACCTCGAGTTCCTGGCCGACGTGGTGACCGCTCGGCCGGGCCCCGACGGTGAGCTGGTCGCCTTCCCCGACACGCTGGTCGGCACCGACTCGCATACGACCATGATCAACGGCCTGGGGGTCGTCGGCTGGGGCGTTGGCGGGATCGAGGCCGAGGCCGCGCTGCTGGGGCAGCCCCTCTACCAGCCGATGCCGGTGGTGGTCGGCTTCCGGCTCGACGGCGAGCTGCGTGCCGGCGCCACCGCCACGGACCTTGTGCTGTACGTCACCGAGATGCTGCGCAGCCACGGCGTGGTCGGCAAGTTCGTCGAGTTCCACGGCCCGGGGCTGTCGCGGCTCGGGCTGGCGGATCGGGCCACCATCAGCAACATGTCGCCGGAGTTCGGCGCCACCGCGACCCTCTTCCCGATCGACGATGAGACGCTGCGCTACCTGCGCATGACCGGCCGATCGGCCGAGACGGTGGATCGCGTCGAGGCGTACGCCAAGGCACAGGGCCTCTTCCGGACCGATGCGTCGGTCGAGCCGCTCTTCAATGAGTCGCTGCGGCTCGACCTCGGCAGCGTCGAGCCATCGGTCGCCGGGCCGCGGCGTCCGCAGGACCGCGTGCCGCTGACCGACCTGCGACGCTCGTTCCGCGCCGCCTTCGCCGATGGGCTGGAGGTCCACCGCCTGGTGGACGAGGCCAGCGAGGAGTCGTTCCCCGCCTCCGATCCGCCGTCATTCAACGGCGGCGAGCCGATGGGGGACCGCCAGATGGCACCGGCCCAGGCAGCGCCGGACTACCCCGAGGTCGAGTACCACCCGGTGCGCGTCGAGCGGGATGGGGCGGAGTTCGAGCTCCGCTCCGGCTCGGTGGTGATCGCCGCCATCACGTCCTGCACCAACACCAGCAACCCGAGCGTGATGGTGGCCGCCGGCCTCCTGGCGCGGAACGCGGTGGCGCGTGGCCTGCGCACGCCGCCATGGGTCAAGACCTCGCTCGCCCCCGGCTCGCGGGCGGTGACCGACTACCTGGCTGGTGCCGGGCTGATGGAGCCGCTCGAGGCGCTCGGCTTCGACCTGGTCGGCTACGGATGCACGACCTGCATCGGCAACTCTGGCCCGCTGGCCGAGGAGATCGCGGCCGCCATCGAGGCCAACGACCTGGTGGGGGTTGCGGTCCTCTCCGGCAACCGCAACTTCGAGGGTCGCATCCATCCGCTGGCGCGGGCGAGCTACCTGGCCTCGCCGCCGCTGGTGGTCGCCTTCGCGCTCGCCGGGCGGATCGACCTGGACCTGACCACGCAGCCGCTCGGCACCGATAGCGACGGCCGGCCGGTCTTCCTGTCAGATCTGTGGCCGCCGGCGGCGGAGATCGCCGACGTCGTGGCGCAGCAGGTGCGCTCCGAAATCTTCACCCGCAACTACGCATCAGTCTTCGACGGCGATGACCGCTGGCGCGGGCTGCCGGTGCCACCAGGCGAGCGCTATGCGTGGGACCCCGCCAGCACGTACGTGGCGCTGCCGCCGTTCTTCGAGGGGATCGGCCGCGAGCCCAGCCCGGTGGCGGACGTGGTCGACGCGCGGGTCTTGGCGATGCTGGGCGACAGCGTCACCACCGACCACATCTCACCGGCGGGGAGCATCGCCCGCACCTCACCCGCGGGGGAGTGGCTGGTCGGCCGCGGCGTGGAGCCGCGCGAGTTCAACTCGTACGGTGCCCGGCGCGGCCACCACGAGGTGATGATGCGCGGCACGTTCGCCAACATTCGGCTGCGCAACCTGCTCACGCCGGACGCGGAGGGGAACGTCACCGAGCACCTGCCGTCGGGCGAGCAGATGAGCATCTTCGACGCGGCCCAGCGGTACGCCGTCGACGGGACACAGCTCGTCATCCTTGCCGGCAGGGAGTACGGCTCCGGCTCGTCGCGCGACTGGGCGGCCAAGGGTCCAGGGCTGCTTGGCGTGCGAGCCGTGATCGCCGAGTCCTACGAGCGGATCCACCGCTCGAACCTGGTCGGGATGGGCATCCTGCCGCTCCAGTACCTCCCCGGCGAGAGCGCCGCCACGCTTGGTCTGACCGGCCGCGAGCGCTTCAGCGTGCGGGGCATCGCCGACGGCCTGCGCGCTCGGCAGGAGCTATTGGTGACGGCGACCTCCGAGGGCGGACGCGAGCTGCGCTTCCGGGCCATCGCCCGCCTGGACGGCGAGATCGACGTGACCTACTACCGCAACGGAGGCGTGCTCCAGACGGTGCTGCGCCGACTGGCACTCGCGTAGCGGCCGCTGGTCGGCGGCGACGCGCGGCGGCCATTCACGAAAGAACTGGTACGTCGACGGAGTCATCGCGGCCCGAGCCTCCACCGACCGTTGATTCGCCGGGTGGTTCGCGCGTCGGAGCGGGACGGCGGGCCGTCGTCTCGGCCGAAACACCAGTGATTGGGTGAATGAGCGCGGCACAGGCTCCGCTCTGGTTGCGTCACCTGGGGCGGCCGAAGCCCGTCCTTCAGGCGCTCAGGGACGAGGGCCAGGCGCGGTCGAGCAGCTCGATTACCTCGTCAGCCGGGAGGGCCGGGGAGAAATGGAAGCCCTGGCCCAGCCGGCAGTCGATGGCGCGCAGCCGCGCCAGCTGCTCGGCCGTCTCGATCCCCTCGGCCAGCACCTCCATGTGCAGCGTCTGGCCCAGCTTGACGATGGAGCGCACCAGCACCGGCACGTCGCGCCCCTGGCCGATGGCGGCGGTGAACGAGCGGTCGATCTTGAGCACCTCGACCGGCAGCCGCTCAAGGTAGCTGAGCGATGAGTAGCCGGTCCCGAAATCGTCGATTGCCAGCCGCACGCCAAGCGCGCGTAGCCGGTGCAGGGTGGCCGCGCTCTGGTCGAGATCCGACATCAGGGCGCTCTCGGTGATCTCCAGCGTGAGCCGGTCCGGCTGGATCCCGCTTGAGCGCAGGGCATCGGCGACCGTCTCCACGAAATCGGGCTCCTGCAGCTGACGGGCAGACAGGTTGACCCACATCGACATGCGCGAGTGCAGGGGTCCTGCGGGCACCCCTGCCCGCCCCCATGCGGCGAGCTGCTCACAGGCCGCGTTGACCACCCAGCTGCCGAGCGACACGATCAGGCCCGTCTCCTCGGCGATCGGGATGAACTCCGCCGGCAGCACCAGGCCGCGCTCGGCGTGGCGCCAGCGCAGGAGCGCCTCGAGCCCGGTGACGCGACCGCTGCGCAGGTCGACGATGGGCTGGTAGTGCAGCTCGAAGTCGTGGTCGGCGATCGCCTGCTCGAGGTCAGCCTTGAGCTCCATGCGCGTCACCGCGGCGGCGTGCATCTGCGGCTCGTAGAAGGCGAACCGCCCCTTACCGGAGGTCTTGGCGTTGTACATCGCCAGGTCAGCCTGGCGCAGCAGGTCATCCGGCTCGGTCTGGCTGTCCGAGGTGACCGACGCGCCGATGCTGGCATGCATGACCACCTGCCGGCCGTGGAACTCGAAGGGCGAGCGGAGCGCCTCCAGGATTCGCTCTGCGGCGCGGCGCGTGCCCTCCTCGCTCGTCTCCTCGAGCAGGATCGCGAACTCGTCGCCGCCGAAGCGGGCGGTCGTGTCCTCCGGGCGCATCACCGCGCGCAGCCGCTCCGCGACGGCGACCAGCAGCTGGTCGCCGGCGTCATGCCCCAGGCTGTCATTCACCGTCTTGAAGTCGTCCAGGTCGGAGAAGAGGACCGAAACGGCACCGTGACTGCGTGCCTGGCGTGCCAGCGCGTGCGCCACCCGGTCACGGAACAGGGCGCGGTTGGCGAGGCCGGTCAGCGAGTCGTGGAAGGCCTGGTGCTGGAGCTGCAGCTCGAGCTGCTTGCGCAGGGTGATGTCGTGGATCAGGGCGCTGAAGTGGATCGCGTCGCCGCTGCCGACCGGCCAGATGGTGAGCTCCGCGGAGAATTCGTGTCCGTCGCGGTGCAGGGCGGTCACCTCGATCCGCTTGCCGACGAGCCGACCCTCTCCGGTCGCCAGGTAGCGGGCCAGCCCGGCCCGGTGCGCGGCGCGCTGCTCAATCGGGATGATTCGCTCCTCGAGCGTGTGACCGAGCGCCTCCTTGCGGGACCAGCCGAAGGTCTCCTCGGCCTGCGCGTTCCAGTCGATGATGTGCCCGACGGCGTCGATGGCGACGTAGGCCTGGCTGGCGGTCTCGATGATCAGCCGCGTCTGCTCCTCGCTGTCGCGCAGGGCCAGCTCGGCCTGCTTCTGGGGTGTGATGTCGATCATGAAGCCGCGGTACTGGGCAGGTTCGTTGCGCTCGTTGCCGATCACGACGCCCTCGTCACGGATCCACACCTCGCGCCCGTCGCGCGTCCGCATGCGGTACTCGCTGACGCTCCGGCCGCCGAGCTCGCGGCGTCCATCGAAGTTCTCGTCCTCGAGCACCCGCTGTCGGTCGTCGGGATGGATGTGCGCCATCCACAGCTTCGGGTCCGCCGTCCACTCCTCGGCGCTGTAGCCGAGCAGGTCGTGGATGCGCGGACTGACGTAATGCCAGGCGGCCTCAGCTCCGAAGTCAGCCACGTACAGGACTGCGGGCAGCTGCTCGACCATGGCCCGATAGCGCTCCTGCGCCTCCTTCAGGTCGCGCGCCAGTCGCCGCCGAGGTCCGATTCCCGGCCAGGCGACGATCACGACCACGCCGGCAGCGCAGGCGGCCGCCAGGATCGATGCGACGGCGTGCCCGCCGATGTCGCCGGGCGGCACGATCGCCGCCGCCGCGGCGACCGCCACGAGGAGCACGCTGCCGGCCAGCGCGGCGACGCTGCGGCGGCGATCCGCCGGACCACGACGCGCACGGGAGGGGGCATCCAGGGCGGAGCTCGCGCTGCGCATACGGCCCGACAGTACGATGCGACCACCCGGACCCGAATAGCCCGTTGGTCCGGGGATCGTCGCATCCGCGCCGGCGTCGGGCCCCGGACGGCGTTGCCTCCGCGCAGCGCATCGGTCTAGACTCAGCGTCGCCCGTTCGCCTCACCTGGAGTGCCCCGTGACCCTTCGCTCCACCGACGACCTGCGCGCCAAGATCCGCGAGGTGCCCGACTTCCCGAAGCCGGGCATCCTCTTCTACGACATCACCACGCTCCTCCGCGACGCGGATGCCTTCCGGGAGGTGATCGACCGCATGGCCGAGGCCGTGAAGGGTGAGCGGATCGACCTGGTGGTCGGGATGGAGTCGCGGGGATTCATCTTCGCCGCACCCCTCGCCGACAGGCTGCACGCCGGCTTCGTCCCGGTCCGCAAGCTCGGCAAGCTGCCGGCCGAGACGATCGAGGTCGAGTACGACCTGGAGTACGGGACCGCCACGCTGGAGATCCACCGCGACGCGATCAACGCTGGTCAGCGGGTGCTGGTCGTCGACGACCTGCTGGCGACCGGCGGCACGGTCCTCGGCACCATCGAGCTGGTGCGGCGCCTGGGGGGCGAGATCGCGGGCCTGTCGTTCATGGTCGAGCTGACCGCCCTGGGCGGACGCGCCAAGCTCGGCGAGTTCGCGATCCACACCCTGATCGCCTACTAGCCAGCGATCGGGCGAGCAGAAGCCGACGCTGATGGCAGTCATCCCCGTGACCCGGCTGCGCGCCCGATCGGTCAGTGACCGCGACGCGATCGCGACCTTCCTGGGCACCGACCGGCGCTATGCCGCCTACGCGCTCGGCGACCTCGACTCGACCATGCGGGCGCGGTGCTCGTGGGGGATCGCCTACGACGACGAGGGCCGCCCCGTCGCGCTGGCCATGCACCACGACGGGCTGGTGCCGCAGCCGCTCTTCCTGATGGGCGATCCGGCCGGCTGCCGCGCCGTGCTGACCAGCGTCATCAAGCCGCGCGACGCCTTCCTGCAATCCACGACAACGCATGAGGCCGCGATCGAGGACCTCTACGACCTCGAGCTGCCGACGGCGCTGCTCCGCATGGTGGTCGACGCCCGCACCTTCGTGCCGTACGCGGGGGTCGCCGAGCGACTGACAGCGGCCGACATCGACGACCTGAACCGGCTCTACCAGCTCGGCTTCCGGGCCGGGTTCGCGTCGGCCATCCTTGACGACGCGGTGTACTACGGGGTCCGCATCCGCGGCCGGCTGGTGAGCGCGGCGGGGACGCACGTCATCAATCGGCGGGAGGGGATCGCGGTCGTCGGCAACGTGATGACCCACGCCGACTTCCGCGGCCACGACTTCGCCAAGATGGTGACCGGCGCGGTGACCGCCGAGCTGCTGGAGCAGCTGCCCGACGTGGCGCTCAACGTGCATGCCGACAACGCTCCCGCCATCGCGGCCTACACCCGACTCGGCTACCGTGAGCACTGCCGGCTCAGCGAACGCCTCGGGCGCCGTCGGTCGGGCGGCTGGGGATTGATGCGACCGATACGAGAGGCAATGCGAATCACGTGGCCACGAGACCAACACTGACGGGCGACATCCGCGACATCGGCCTGGCCGATGCGGGGGCGCTGAAGATCGAATGGGCGGACCGCCAGATGCCGGTGCTGGCCGGCATCCGCGAGCGCTTCGCGGCCGAGCGACCGCTCGCGGGCTGGAGGATCAGCGCCTGCCTGCATGTCACTGCTGAGACCGCGAACCTGATGCGCACCCTGAAGGCCGCTGGCGCCGACGCGGTGCTCTGCTCCTCCAACCCGCTCTCCACCCAGGACGACGTGGCGGCCTCGCTCCTGGCGCACCACGGCATCCCGACCTACGCCATCAAGGGCGAGGACCGAGACTCGTACTACTCCCACATCGCGGCGGCGCTCGACCATGCCCCGCAGGTCACCATGGACGATGGTGCCGACCTCGTGAACGAGCTGCACACGCGACGCACCGAGCTGCTCGATGCGGTCATCGGCGGGACCGAGGAGACGACGACCGGTGTGATCCGGCTGCGCGCCATGGCGGCCGCCGGCAAGCTGCGCTTCCCGGTGCTGGGCATCAACGAGGCCCTCACCAAGCACCTCTTCGACAACCGTTACGGGACCGGCCAGAGCGCCATCGACGGCATCCTGCGCGCGACCAACGTGCTGATCGCCGGCAAGCAGGTCGCGGTCGGCGGCTACGGCTGGGTCGGCCGCGGCATCGCCTCACGCGCGGCTGGGATGGGCGGCATCGTGACCGTGGTCGAGGTCGACCCGATCCGCGCCCTGGAGGCGGCGATGGACGGGTACCGCGTGGCGACCGCGTCAAAGGCCGCGGAGGTGGGGGAGATCTTCATCGCCGCCACCGGCAACCTCAACGTCTGGGGCGCCGCGGACTTCCCGAAAATGCGCGACGGGGCGATCCTGGCCAACGCCGGACATTTCAACGACGAGTTCGAGCTCGATGCGCTCCAGGCCCAATCCGTCTCGACCCGCGAGGTGCGGCCGTTCACACGGGAGTACCGGATGGCCGACGGACGGCGCCTCTTCCTGCTGGCCGACGGGCGCCTCGTCAACCTCGGTGCGGCCGAGGGACACCCCGCCCTGGTGATGGACATGAGCTTCGCCAACCAGGCGCTCGGCCTGGAGTGGCTGCGCACGCACTCCGCCGAGCTGGAGCCACGCGTCTACGACATCCCCGAGGAGATCGACCGCGAGGTGGCCCGCCTCAAGCTGGCCTCGATGGGGATCGAGATCGACGCGCTGACCGCCGCACAGAAGACCTACTCCGAGTCGTGGGAATCGGGGACGTGACCGACGCGGGGCGCCCCGGCCTTTCGGTGGTGCTCGACGTGAACGACCTCGAGCAGGCGACGACATTCTGGAGTGCGGCGCTGGGCTACCCGCTCCAGCGACCGATCACCCAGTTCATGGTCCTGCGCCCCGACGACCCCGATGACCATCGGCCGCACCTGATCCTCCAGAAGGTTCCGGAGCGGAAGGCCGGCAAGAACCGCGCGCACCTCGACCTCTTCTTCCCGCTGCGTGACGAGGCGCGTGACCGGCTGCTGGGATTGGGCGCGCGCCTGATCCAGGAGCAGCCGAACTGCATCGGCGCGCACTGCTGGTACCTGATGGCCGATCCCGAGGGGAACGAGTTCTGCGTCGTCGGGGACTAGGTGTGCGCGTCCACCGTGGCGTGGAAGTGGACGTGGACCTGTGCCGCAGAGGCGGAGTTGAAGGCAGTGGGATTGGGGCAGTCGATCGTCCCCTTCAGGCCGCTCGCATCGTTCTTCGAAAAGTCGAACGTACAGCTGTCGGTCGTCGCGCCCACGATCGTGATCTGGCCGTCGCCATAGCCGACGCTGAGCGCCGACGGAGACGAGATGATCTGGAGGACCACGGAGGAATCCGTGTTGGAGAAGTAGGCCACCCAGCCGTCATTGGTGAATTGGCTGACCGACGAGCTACTGAAGAAGTTCAGGTCGCCCGACTTGGTCACGTCGCCCGTGACCTCGTAGTGAATCGACCCCTGGACGCTCCCAGCACCGCCGCCGCCACCACCGCCAGTGCTCGCGGCCGGCTGGCTGGCCGCGGCGCCCTGGCTGGCCGCGCCAGCCTGGCTCGCAGCGGCGGCCTGGCTCTGGTTGCCGCCGGAGCTCGCCGCTGGGCCGCTGCACGCGGCGCCGATGAGGGCAAGCGCGATGAGCGCGGGGAACGATCGGAGATGGCGCATCGGTCTGGGCTCCCTCTGGCGTGTCTCAACCTTCCTGGGTTGCCGGCATCCTAGCGGCTGAGGGGGCAGGTGGGAAGGGGATCGGCGCGACGCGCGCGGCGACGGTACACTCGCCCCCGCAATGTCCTTACCCGACGGCCACACCCTGTTCACCTCGGAGTCGGTGACCGAGGGTCACCCCGACAAGCTGTGCGACGCGATTGCCGATGCCGTCCTTGATGACGTGCTCTCGCGCGATCCCAACTCGCGCGTCGCAGTTGAGGTGGCGGCCACCACCGGCCTGGTCTTCGTGCTCGGCGAGATGACCACCCAGACCTACTGCGACGTGCAGTCCGTGGTGCGCAACACCGTCCGCCAGGTCGGCTACGACGACGCGCGGCTGGGCTTCGACTGGGAGACGTGCGGCACCATCACCGCCATCAAGGAGCAGTCCCCCGACATTGCCCTGGGCGTCGACCACGCGCTGGAGGCGAAGCAGGGGATCGAACCCGACGAGCTGGGCGCCGGCGACCAGGGGATGATGTTCGGCTACGCCAGCGACGAGACGCCCGAGCTGATGCCGATGCCGATCCAGCTGGCGCACCAGGTGGCCCGCCGCCTGGCTGAGGCGCGCCGCGACGGCGCACTCCCCTTCCTGCGACCCGACGGCAAGAGCCAGGTGACGGTCGAATACGACGCCGACGCTCGCCCGCGGCGGGTGCATACCGTCCTGGTCAGCACCCAGCACCATCCCGACGTCCCGCGCGCCGAGCTCGAGGAGGCGGTTCGCGAGCTCGTCATCCGCCACGCGATCCCCGCCGAGCTGCTCGACGCGGGGACCCGCTATATGGTCAACCCGACCGGTCGCTTCGTGATTGGGGGGCCGATGGGCGACTCGGGACTGTCCGGCCGCAAGATCATCGTCGACACGTACGGCGGCATGGCGCGCCACGGCGGCGGCAGCTTCTCCGGCAAGGACCCGACCAAGGTCGACCGATCGGGCGCCTACATGGCTCGCTACGTGGCCAAGAACCTGGTGGCCGCCGGCCTGGCACGGCGCTGCGAGCTGCAGGTGGCGTACGCCATCGGGGTCGCCCATCCGCTGGCCATCAACCTGCAGACCTTTGGCACCGGTGCCCTGCCGGATCGCGATCTCGAGGCGCTGGTGGAGCGCAGCTTCGACCTGCGGCCGGGAGCCATCATCAGGGAGCTTGACCTGCGGCGCCCGATCTACCGGCCCACGGCCGCCTACGGCCACTTCGGGCGCAGCGACCTCGACCTGCCGTGGGAGCGCACCGACCGCATGGCGCTGCTGCGTGACGCGGCCGGCCTGGCAGGCGTGGCGGGGCCCTCGGCCTGAGCGACCGGTGACGCGCGCGGTGACGCCCAAGCCGCCGATCCGCTGGGGGGAGGCATCGCCTGGAGGGCGCGTCGGCGCGGCGCTGTCGATCCTCGTCTCGCGAGCGCGGAGGCTCGCCGGCGGGAAGGCGCCCACTGCCCGTCGATCGCTGTCACGGCTCCCAGCCGTGCTGCGGCGCGGCGAGCTTGCCGAGCGCTACCTGGCCGCCGAGGGCGAGGCGGATCATGGCCGGGCGGGGGCTGCCGCCACGGCCGCCGCGGAGCACGCAGTGGAGGCACGAGCCTGGTGGCCGGCCGACGTGTGGGGCCACCGCGCGCTCTGGCATTTCGAGCAGGGCGGCATGGACCTGGCGGCGACTCGTGCCGCCCGGCTGATCGGTGACGTGCGCGTCGCCGGCGGCGATCCGGCCAGCGGGCGCCGATACTATGCCGAGGCGATCAGCGAGGCGCGGGACATCGGCGCCGAGCGGGAAGAGGGGTTGGCAGCGCTCGGGATGGGCCGCGCGGAGCTCGAGCTTGGCAACGTGACCACCGCGCGACGATTGGCGCAGATCGCCCTGGACCTGCTGGAGCGCAGCAACGCGCCGGCCGACGAGATGGCCGCGGCACGCGAGCTGCGCGGCGAGGAGAAGGAGGTCGGATGACCTGATGTTCGCGATCGTCATGGCCGGTGGGTCCGGCACGCGCCTCTGGCCTCTCTCGCGCCGCGGCTCGCCCAAGCAGCTGCTGGCCCTGACCGGCGAGACGAGCCTCCTGCAGCAGACGGTGGCACGGCTCGGCAACCTGCTGAAGCCCCACGACATCTACGTCATCACCTCGCAGGCCCACGTGCGAGCGACGCAGCAGCAGCTGCCCCACCTGCCCCCCGACAACGTCCTCGGCGAGCCCCTGGCCCGCTCGACGGCGGTGGCCGCCGGCCTGGCCACGGTCCTCGCCAGGCGCGAGAGCGACGAGGTCGCGCTCGTCCTGCCGGCAGACCATTTCGTGGCCAACGAGGGGGCCTTCGCCCTGGCTCTGCAGGAGGCGGCGCGCACCGCGGAGCGCGGGTACCTGGTGACGCTGGGCGTGGTGCCGGCCCACCCCGCCACCGGCTACGGCTACATCAAGGTCGGGGCGCGCCTGGGCCGTGGCGCGCCGACGGCGATGGTGGAGCGCTTCATCGAGAAGCCGACCGCCGCGGCCGCGGCCGCCATGCTGGCGGAGGGCGGCTACCTGTGGAACGCCGGCGTCTTTGCGTGGCGCGTGTATGCCTATCGCCAGGCGCTGGAGAGCTTCCAGCCGGAGCTGGCGGCCGCGCTGGACGGGATCGCCGCCCTGCACCGCACGCCGGGTTGGATGACGGAGGTGAGGAGCCTGCTCGAGCCGGTGCCGGCCATCTCGATCGACGTCGGCATCGCTGAGCCGGCGGCCGCCGACGGACGCATGGCGGTCGTGCCGCTCGACGCCGGTTGGAGCGACATCGGCTCATGGTCCGCCCTGCTGGAGGCCCTCACCGCCAAGACCGGCGCCAGCCTGGTCGCCTCCGGCCAGCACCTGGATCGCGGTTCGGAGCGCGTCCTGGTGCACGGCGGAGATCGGCTGGTGGTGACCGTGGGCCTGCGCGACATCATCATCGTCGACACGCCTGACGCCCTCCTGGTGTGTGCCCGCGATCGGGCCGAGGAGATCAAGCCGGTCCTCGACGAGATCGCCGAGAAGGCCGGCGAGCGCTATCTCTGAGCCGATCGGGCCGCCACCGGCGGTCCTCCAGGCGGACCCGATCCGGCTCGCCTGGCTGGCGCGGTCGATCGGCCGGGCCATGGCGCTCTACCTGCGCCTGGTGGCCGCCACGGCGCGCACCTCCGGCCCCCAGGTCGTCCAGGGGCAGGCGCTCTTCGCCATCTGGCACGAGTCGAACCTGGTGGCCTGCACCGCCGCCTTTCGGCTGCGGGCCACGAAGCGGGTCATCAGCTTCAGCACGCGCGGGTTCCGCGGGATCGTGATGAACACCATGCTCGAGTCGATGGGCTCGGGCGTGGTCGCACTGCCCGAGGAGGGGAACCGGGCTGAGGCGGCGCGCCTGGCGCTGGAGTTGGCACGCATCGGCCGGGAAGGCTCCAGCCTGGTGGTCAGCTGCGACGGGCCGCTGGGTCCGTACCGCGTCGCCAAGCCGGGGGTGCTGATCGTGGCACGGGCGTCCGGCATCCCGATCCAGCCGTGGGCCGTCTCGATCCGCCCGGCGCTGCGCCTCAACGGCCGCTGGGACCGCCACCTCGTGCCGCTGCCGTTCTGCCGCATGCGGGTCGACGAGGGGAAGCCGATCCGCGTCGCGGCGCGCGAGCCGCTCAAGCCGCGACTCGCCGAGCTGCAGGCCGCGCTCGAGGGCGTTGCGTCCCTCGCTGACCGACGGATGGCCCGGCGCCAGCGGGTACGATAGGCGCCTCGTGACAAGGATCAAGTTCGGCACCGATGGCTGGCGGGCGGCCATCGCCGAGGACTTCACCTTCCACAACGTGCGGCGCTGCGCTCGTGGCGTGGCCGAGTACCTGGCCCAGACCGGAGCCGCCGACCGCGGGGTGGTGGTCTGCCATGACCGGCGCTTTGCGTCGGAGCACTTCGCGCGCGCCTGCGTCGAGGTTCTGGCGGCCCACGGCATCCGCTCCTTCACCCCGCCGGAGGCGGTCCCGACCCAGGTCGGCAGCTTCTTCACGCGAGAGCTGGGAGCCGGGGCGGGGATCGTCATCACCGCCAGCCACAACCCCTGGACCGACAATGGCTTCAAGGTCAAGGCCGATGCCGGCGGCGCCGCCGCGCCGGAGATGCTGGCCGCGATCGAGGCGACCATGGATCGCCACCCGGAGGACGAGCTGCCGCCGCGCCGCGACTATGCCGATGCCGTGGCCGCCGGCCTGGTCGAGGCGTTCGATCCGTACCCGCGCTTCCGTCAGCAGCTGGCCAGCATCGTCGACCTGGAGCGGATCCGATCGGCGGCGGGGCGGGTGCTGGTGGAGCCGATGTACGGATCCGGCGCAGGCTGGTTCACGCGGCTGCTGGGCGGAGCGACCCTCACCGTGCGCGAGCTGCACACCGAGCGGAACCCCTACTTCGGTGGCGTGAACCCGGAGCCGATCCACCCCAACATCGACGCCTGGCTGGAGGAGATCCCACGCTGGGGCGCCGACATCGGGATCGCGTTCGACGGCGATGCGGATCGGGTCGGGATGGCGACCGAGGAGGGCGTCTTCGTCAACCAGCTGCAGGTCTACGGGCTGCTCTACTGGTACCTGCTCGACGTGCGCAAGCAGATAGGTCCCGCGGTCTACACCGTCACCACCACCTCCATGGCGCCGCGCCTCGCCGAGATCTACGGCACGCAGGCTTACGAGACCGGGGTCGGCTTCAAGTTCGTGGGGCCGAAGATGACCGAGACGCACGCCGTCATCGGCGGCGAGGAGTCGGGCGGCTACGGCTTCGGGATGCACATTCCCGAGCGCGACGGCCTGGCCTCGGGCCTCTTCCTGCTCGACCTGTGGCTGACCAAGCACAAGCGCGCCTCGGAGGTGCTGGCCGAGCTGCAGGCCCTTGCCGGCCCGAGCTACTACAACCGGATCGATATCCGCTTCTCGCGTGATGGGTACGACGCGGTCAAGACGGGCACCCTGGCGCGCCTGGAGCAGCAGGCTCCCGAGACGCTGGCCGGCCGCCCCGTGGTGCGCCGCCAGTCGCTCGACACCCGGGACGGCTTCAAGTTCTACCGGGACGACGGCTCGTGGCTGCTGATCCGCTTCTCTGGCACCGAGGCGCTGCTCCGCATCTACGTCGAGGCCCGCTCGCCGGATGACGTGGAGTCGCTGCTGGCCGAGGGCCGCGGCATCGCGGCGGCGCAGGTCGCCGCCTGACCCGATGAGCGACGCGCGGGACTTCTTCGGCTACAAGCACCCCGACGAGGAGCCGGGACGCCGTGAGGAGCCGGCGGGGGAGGCGGGGATCGCGCCTCCGCAATTCGACGAGGCGATCACGCTCGACGACCCGCGTGTGATCCGGGGGATCGACACCGGCGACATGCTCGGGCGGGTTCGCGAGATGCCGCGCCAGCTGGCCCTCGCTCGGCGTGTCGCCGCCGCGGCGGAGCTGCCAGCCTCGCACGGGGAGGTCGACGCCGTCTGCGTGCTGGCGATGGGCGGCTCGGCAATCGGGGCGGAGCTGGTGGCGGCCGCCGCCGGGGATCGGCTGCGCGTGCCGCTGGTCGTGCATCGCGACTACGGGCTGCCGGCATGGGCGACGGGACGCACCCTGGTGATCGCCGCCAGCCACTCGGGCGAGACGGTCGAGACGGTCTCCGGGGCCACCGAGGCGCGCCGCCGGGGGCTGCCGCTGGTCGTGATCACGACCGGCGGGAAGCTCGCCGCGGCGGCCGCGGCCGACGGCACTCCGTTGCTGCGCTACGAGGCGCCCGGGCAGCCGCGGGCCGCGATCGGCTTCGGGATCGGACTCATGCACGAGGTGCTCGCGCGGGTCGGGCTGCTGGCGGACCCCGACCCGCTCGGCCCGGCGGTCGAGACGCTCGAATCCCTGCT
>JBGQCU010000037.1:0-16402 GCA_041495495.1 Candidatus Limnocylindria bacterium | reverse complement strand
GGATGCTCGCCTACTCGAGCATCGCCCACACCGGCTACATCCTCGCCGCGCTGGCCGCCTTCGCCCACACGGCCGACATGACGGCGCGTGGCGAGGCGATCCAGTCGATCCTCTTCTACGTCCTCGGCTACGGGGTGATGAACATCGCGGCCTTCAGCGTGGTCGGCATGCTGCAGCGCGACCCCCGTCGCTTCGGCGGCCTTGCCGCCTTCGCCGGGCTGGCGGGGCGGGCGCCGGCGCTGGCCGCGGCCATGGCGATCCTCATGCTGTCGCTGACCGGCATCCCGCCCACCGTCGGCTTCTTCGCCAAGCTGTACGTGCTGGTCGCCACGGTCGACGCCGGGGTCGCCTGGCTGGCGGTGGCGATCGCCCTCAACGCGGCGCTTGCCGCCTTCTACTACCTGCGCGTGATCGTGTACATGTACATGCGCGAGCCGGAGGCCGACCCGGCCCCCATCGAGCGTTCGCCGGGGACGGTGCTGGCCCTGGCGCTGTGCGTGGCCGGGGTGATGCTGCTCGGCCTCTTCCCCGACCCGGTCATCAGCTTCCTGCGCGCCTCGGCGGCCGGCCTGCTCTGATCGTGGCCGGCGCCGGCCAGCCAAAGGGCCATCGGCGGCGACCCTTGCTAGACTCGGCCCGATGAGGCGCTTCTGGGGCCCGGGGATCGTCCTGCCGCTGGTGCTGGCCGCGGCCGGCGTGGCGCTGATCGTGATCGGGCAGTTCAACGTCGACCAGCCAGGTCAATCCCTGCCCCCGATCGGCGGGTCGCAGGTGGCGGTCGCATCTCCCAGCCCCAGCTTCGCGCCATCACAGGGCGCCACGACGGAGCCGACGCCGTCGCCCACGCCGGTCCCCGAAAGCTGGGTGGCGGTGCAGATCGAGGTCCCCTCGGTCGACATCAACGTGGCGGTCAAGCACGCGACGGTCGCCCAGGGCGGCTTCCCGCCGGAAGATGCCGCCTACGTCCTGAACCAGAGCTCAGAGCCCGGGCGCGGCACCAACACCTATATCATCGGGCATGCCGTGCAGCACCTCTTCAAGCGGCTCTGGAACGTCCAGCTTGGGGCGGAGGTCAGGATCAAGATGTCCGATGGAGCCGTGCTCCACTACCTGGTGACCGAGATCCATGCCAACGTGAGCTGTCCCGACGCGCGCGCCAATCCCATGCCCCACCCACCGCTGGCGCTGCAGTACGCCCCACCAGGCTGCCCCGGCGCCGCCTGGATCAACCCGACCGGCCACGAGCGTCTCACGCTGCAGACCAGCCAGGGCTACAACCGCAACTGGGGCGAGCTGATCGTGATTGCCAAGCCCGTCCCCTAGCTCGCGCGGCTAGCCGGCGCGGCGTCGTCCCTCGACCAGCAGCGCCGGGATGACGGTGACCACGGCCACCGCCAGCGCAATTCCGAAGACGAGGCGCAGGACGCCGGCCGCCTCGCCGCGGGACCAGGCCTCGAGCAGGTCGATCAGGGTCAGGCTGCCGCGCGGATCGACCCCCACGAACTCGGGATGCCCAAGGCTGGTCACCAGCGCGTCGCGTCGCACGGGGTCATTGACGAGCGCGTTCAGCTCGTCGATCCGGTTCTGCCCGATGCTCGTCAGCAGGGCCAGGCCGACGCTCATCCCGATGGTGCGGGTCACCTGCAGCATGGCGCTGGCCACCCCATAGGCCGATGCTCCGGCGGCCTCGACCGCCGCCGTGGCGCGCGGCGACACGGTCAGGCCGAAGCCGACGCCGAAGACGGCCAGGTCGCGCTGGAGGCGCGACAGGTCGCTGTCGACCCCCCAGCCGGACGCCAGCACCAGCCCGATGACGGTCAGCGCCACGCCGGCGACCGCGGTCACGCGCTGGCCGAGCCAGCCGGAGGCGACCCCACCGAGGACGGCTCCGGCCGCGATCGCCAGGGTCAGCGCAGTGAGCGCCGCGGCGGATCGATCAGCCCCGGCATTCAGCACGCGGTTGACGAAGACCGGCCCCCCGATGATGGCGGTGGCCAGGGTGTAGCCGGTGAGCAGGCTCACCCCGTTCGAGGCGGCGAAGCGCAGGTCGGTGAAGAGGCGCGGGTCGATCAGCGGAGTTGCGTGCCGCAGCTCGCGCAGGACGAAGACGAGGGCGAACAGGGCGGCCGCGGCCAGGCCCAGCAGGATCCACGGGTCGCCCCAGCCGCGCTGCCCGGCCAGCGAGAGCGCCCCAACCCCCGCGACCAGGGTCAGCGCCGCCAGCAGCGCAGCGACAAGGTCGATCCGGCCGCCCGCGCGCGGCGTCTCGACGCCGCCCGCCACGACGTACAGCAGCAGCAAGGTGAGGATGCCGGCCGGGACGTTCAGGAAGAAGATCCACTGCCAGCCGGCCAGGTCCAGCCCCGGGATCGGCAGCGACACGTTGAGCAGGATCCAGGCGCCGTAGGCCGGCCCCACCGCCATCCCGACGAAGGTCGCCGCCCCCTCGATGCCGAGCGCCGTGGCACGCGATCGGCCGGAGAACAGGTGGCTGGCGAGCGCCATCGAGAGCGGCACCAGCGCCCCGCCGCCGAGCCCCTGCACGACCCGGGCCGCGATCAGCCAGTCAAGCCCCGCCTGGGGGCCGCCGGCGCGCGACAGGCCCGCGCCCAGGCTGCCGGCGCAGAAGAGCACCAGCGCCACCAGGTAGAGGCGCCGCGCGCCCCACAGGTCGGCCGCTCGCCCGGCGAGCGGCATGGCCACGATGTACGCCAGCAGGTAGGCGTTGACGATCCAGCTGGCATGCGCCAGGTCGGCCCAGCCGCCGAAGTCGGCCACAATCGAGGGCAGCGCGATGGCGACCACCATCAGCTCGGCGCCTCCCAGGAAAACGCCGAGCGAGGCGACCACCAGGATCGCCCAGGCGCTGGCGGGAGACCGCCCGGGGCCGGGTGGGGTCACAGGTCGCTGCGCTCCAGGGCAAGGCGGGCCACGACGAGCAGGACAGCGGCCGCGGCCAGCGCTACGCCGGCCGACTGCAACGCATACCCGATCGGACGAGCGGCAGCATCGAGATGCGCCAGCAGCGAGATACCGCCGGTCGGGCTCGGCAGGCCCCTCAGGGGAGTGACAATGGCCACAGCCAGCAGCGCCGCACCCAGCACGAGGGCCAGCGCCGTCGCGGGGACGGTCCGCAGGAAGATGCCGATCAGGAGGCCGGCCGCCACGCAGACGAACGCCGCGCAGACCGTTGCGCCGATGGCGGCGGTGAACGGGACGACGTCAGGCGGTGCCTCGGCGCGCGAGGTGGCCGCCAGCCAGGCGCCGATCGAGCCGAGCGCGATGCCGACCGTGAGCAGCATGCCGAAGGCCACGAACCAGGAGAAGAGGACCGCCGAGCGCGGGACGGCACGCACGGCCATCCAGGCCACGGTGCCCCGTCGGCGTTCGTGGGCCATCGTGCCGGCGGCCAGCCCCGACGCGATCGAGATCGCGGCGCAGGCCGCCACTGCGTACCAGAAGCCCGCGCCGCCGACCGCCGTTACGCCGGCCAGGTCGGAAGGGACGGCGATGACGAGCATCCCGCCGAGCACCGGCAGCCCGATCACGGCGATCAGCCGGAAGCTGATCCATAGCTCATGCAGCGCCATGCGAGTGAGGGTCCAGAGGCGTTTCATCGGTTGGCGGTGGTGACCTGCTCGGGGGCGACCATGACCACCCCGGCGAGCGCCTCGATGCCACGTTGCGAGAGGGTGAGGCCCCGCGCATCCAGCTCTCGCACGGGGGCATGCACGGCGAGCCGTCCGTCGCGCAGGAATGCCACCTGGTTCACCAACCCGGCCTCGCTGGCCGGGAAGTGGCTGTTGATCAGGATGGTCCGGCGGCGACCGGGGATGGCCAGCAGACGCGCCCGCTCCTCGGGATCGACCGAGCGCAGCGGCTCGTTGAGGAGCACCACCTCCGGGTCGGTCAGCATCGCCGCGGCCAGCGCGACCCGCTCCGCAAGTGCCACGCCCCCGCGCTGCACCGGCTCGTCGAGCTGGACGCCGAGGCGGTAGTGCTCCGCGATGACGTCGATCCGGCGTTGGCGCTCGGCCGGCTCGTAGTCCGCGATGCGCGCGGCAAGGTCCAGCACCTCGCGCGGCGTCATCCAGGGATAGATCCCCGCCTCCGGCCCGACGTAGCCGACGCGGCGTGCCCAGCCTGCCGGCGAGTCGTCGGCGCGTGCCACCCCGGCCAGCCGAACCGTCCCCGCGGATGCGTGCGAGAGCCCCGCCAGAACCTGGAGCAGCATCGAAGCCGACTCCGCCGGGCGCGAGACGACCAGCAGCCTGGCGCCCACCCCGACGACCATGGCAAGGTCATCGAGAAGATGCTGACCGCGGACGGTGCGGGTGATGCCTTCGCACACGATCGCGGCGGGCCTGAGCAGGCGGACCGACTTGGAGGCCCACAGCGCGTCGGGCGTGGAACTCGTCAGGGTCACACCTCCTCGATCGCGGCGGGGCCGCTGCGCGGCAGTCTAGCACGGGCACTTTGGTACCCCTTGACGCATCACAGGGCTGCCAATATCATAAGCCCCCGCTTATATCAACCCGCATTTGATAAAGAAGCGCTACGCAATGACCCTCGCCTCAGAGACCCGCGCCGAGCGCGACCTGCGCCGCCTCAGAACCATGTATCGGGCGCTGGGCGACGAGACCCGGCTGCGTGTCATCAGCCTCCTCGCCGAGTTCGGCCCGATGCCCGTCAACGAGCTGTCCGCCCGCGTCGTCCTGTCGCAGCCGCTCATCAGCTGGCACCTGCGCATCCTGCGCCTGGCCGACCTGGTCGAGACGCAGCGACACGGGCGCGAGGTCATCTGCCGGCTGCGCGTCGCCGCCTTCGAGGAGCTCCACGAGGCCGAGGCGCGCCTCATTGGCGGGACCTCGGGAATCGGCATGGCGCGCCCCAGCAACTCATCCGAGGTGGCCGATGTCGGCTAGCCATCCGAGCGCCGGCGAGCTGCCGCGCGGCAGCTCCCTCATCTCCAACCGGTTGAAGGAGGCGGGTCGCGCCTTCCTCGCCCCGCTCGTGCGGCTGGCGCAGCGGCTCGGCATCACCGCGAATCGGGTCACCGTAGTGGGCTTCTGCATCGTGGTCGTGTCGGCCGGGCTGATCGCCGCCGGGCAGCTGCTCCTCGGAGCAATCGTGCTGGTGGCCGGCTCGCTGCTCGACGCGGTCGACGGCGCGCTGGCCCGCGCCACCGGCGGCAGCACCGCCTTCGGCAGCTTCCTCGACTCCACCCTGGACCGGGCGGCGGAGGCGATTCTGTATGCCGGCATCGTCGCCTACTACCTGCGAACCGGCGCCGATCCGATCTGGCCGGTGCTGCTTGCGCTCGCCGCCCTGGTCGGCTCGTTCATGGTCAGCTACACCCGTGCCAAGGCGGAGGCGATCGGGCTCACCGCGTCGGTCGGGCTCGCCCCGCGCACTGAGCGGCTCGTGCTCATCGTGGCCGGCATCGGCCTGGCCGGGCTCGGCTTCGAGATCGGCCTGACCGGCGCCATCGGCATCATCGCCGCCCTGTCGGCGGCCACCACCGTCCAGCGCATCTGGCACGTTCGACAGCAGGTCGAAGAGACACAGGAGAGATAGCAATCGTGGCGAGCAGCAACGGCAAGAATGGGCATCGGCCCGGCGACGGCAAGATCCGGGTGGCGATCGTCGGGGTCGGCAACTGCGCCTCGAGCCTGGTGCAGGGTCGCTACTACTACGAGAAGACCAAGGACGGCGACCACGTCCCCGGCCTGATGCACGTCAACCTGGGCGGCTACCGGATCCGCGATATCGAGTTCGTGGCCGCCTTCGACATCGACAAGACCAAGGTCGGCAAGGACCTCTCCGAGGCGGTCTTCGCCGGGCAGAACAACACCTTCAAGTTCTCCGACGTGCCGCACACCGGCGTGACCGTCGATCGCGGGATGACCCACGACGGCCTGGGCAAGTACCTGTCGCAGGTCATCGAGAAGGCGCCCGGCCCCACCGCCGACGTGGTCGGCATCCTGAAGGAGCGGAAGGTCGACGTGATGGTCTCCTACCTGCCGGTCGGCAGCGAGGAGGCGACCAAGTGGTACGTCGAGCAGGCGCTGCAGGCCGGCGTCGGCTTCATCAACGCCATCCCGGTCTTCATCGGCCGCGAGCCGTACTGGCAGCGGCGCTTCGCTGAGCGGGGCCTGCCGATCATCGGCGACGACATCAAGAGCCAGGTCGGCGCGACCATCACCCACCGCGTGCTGACCCGCCTGTTCATGGACCGCGGCGTGCGCATCGACCGCACCTACCAGCTCAACTTCGGCGGCAACACCGATTTCCTCAACATGCTGGAGCGCGAGCGGCTCGAGTCCAAGAAGATCAGCAAGACGAACGCGATGACCTCGATGCTCGACTACGAGATCGACCCGGACAACGTGCATGTCGGGCCGTCCGACTACGTGCCCTGGCTGAAGGACCGCAAGTGGTGCCACATCCGCATGGAGGGCACGACCTACGGCGACGTGCCCCTCAACCTGGAGCTCAAGCTCGAGGTGTGGGACTCGCCGAACAGCGCCGGCGTCATCACCGATGCGATCCGCTGCCTGAAGCTCGGCCTTGATCGCGGCCTTGTCGGCACGCTGGTCGCGCCGTCCGCCTACTTCATGAAGAGCCCACCGCGCCAGATCCACGACGACGTCGCGCGCGAGCGGGTGGAGGCGTTCATCCGCGGCGACGACAACGAGACCCTGGTCGGCACCGAGACGCCGCCAAAGAGCACGCAGCGCCGGCTCTCCCCGGCCAAGGCCAAGGCCGCCGTCGCCGCCGACTGACGCGGTGTCCACCACGGCCAGCGCCCCGGACGTCGAGCGGCCTCGCCTCGCCTCCCCCGGCGAGCGGCGGCGGGAGCAGCTCACCTACTGGGCCTATCGGGTCGGCGAGCGCGTCATCAACCTGCTCCCGCGCTGGGTGGTCCTGCCGCTGGCGGCCGCCGCGGGCAACGCGGCGCACGACCTGATTGCCGACAAGCGCGGCCTGGTTCGCGAGAACCTCGGGCACGTCATGCAACTGCCCGCTGATCACCCGCGGGTGCGCCGGGCGGCGCGACGCGCCTTCCGCAACTACGCCAAGTACCTCGTCGACGTGATGCGCCTCGACACGCTCGAGCCCGAGCAGGTCGCGACGCTCGTCGAGATCGACAACCTCGAGCTGCTCGACGAGGCTCGCTCGCGGGAACGGGGCGTGCTGCTGTGCACCGTCCATGTCGGCGGCATGGACCTGCTGGCGCCGGCGCTGTACCGGTTCGGCCACGAGGCGCACGTCGTGGCCGACGACACCACCTACGGGCGCCTCTATGAGCACCTGCGCTCGATCCGAGCGCGGCACGGGCTGACATTGATCGGCTGGCGCAGCCTGCGCGGCCTCTTTCGTGCCCTGAAGCAGGGCGCCAACCTCGTCCTCTTCTGCGACGGCGGATACCGCGAGGGCGACGTGCCGGTCGAGTTCCTGGGCGAGCCGACCACCTTCCCGGCCGGTCCGGCGGCCCTGTCGGCTCGCTCGGGCGCGCCGATGCTCCCCGTCGCCTGCAGCCGCCTGGCGGACGATCGCTTCCGCACCCGCGGCCTGCCGCTGATCACGGCCACCAGCGACGAGCCGGCGGAGATCTACCGCGCCACCCAGGCTCTCGCCGACGCCCTCGGCAGTGTGATCGCCGAAGACCCGGGCCAGTGGTACATGTTCCGCCCGGTTTGGCCCCAGACCGATGCCGATCGGGCGCGGGCGCGGGCCGCTCTCGAGGCGGCTCGCCGGGGCGAGGACTGGGCGAAGCGGTCGAGCTGATGGGAGGCCTGCTGCTGGGGGCGGGCCTGCGCGCCGCAGACCTCGTCGCTCACCTGCTGCCGCGAGGCGTGGCCTACGCCCTGGCCGACCTGGTTGGCCGCGGGTGGCACGGCTTCGCGTCCGGGCGTCGAAAGCTGGTCGCCGCCAACCTGGCGCGGGTGTGCGCAGCCACCGGGCGTCCGACCGATGGCCCCGCCTTCCGGCGCCTCGTGCGCCGCGCCTTCGTGGAGCACGCCCGCTACTACCTCGAGGTGCTGCGCATCCCGCACGACTCGATCGAGCAGATCGGGGCCATGGTCAGCGTTGACGAATGGGACCGATGGGAGGCGGTGCTGCGCCAGGGCGCGGTGGTTGCCACCCTGCACTTCGGGAACCCCGAGCCATACGGCTCGTTCCTCGCTGCCCATGGCCTCCACGCGACGGTCCTGATCGAGGAGATCGAGCCGAGGGCGCTGTACGAGTTCCTGGTGGCGCGACGTGCCACCGGGCGCGGTGTCGAGATGGTCCCGGTTTCGCACGCGCGACGGCCCATGGTCGAGACATTGCGCAGCGGGGGCATCGTCGCGATCGCCGCCGACCGCGACCCGGCCGGGACCGGCCACCCGATGCACCTCTTCGGCGCGCCCACCAGCCTCCCCACCGGGCCGGCCAGCCTGGCCCTGATGACCGGGCGACCGCTGATCGCGGCCGCCTCGTGGCGTCTGGGGCCGGAACGCTTCGTCGCGCGGGCGTGGACGGTCGAGGCGAAACTGACCGGCGATCGGCGTGCCGATGCCGCCGCCCTGACCGAGGCGATGGGCCGGCGCTTCGAGGAGGCGATCAGCGCGAACCCAGAGCAGTGGTTCGGCAGCTTCCAGCCGATCTGGACCAGGGGCGAGGCATCGGTCAATGAGTGAGCGTCCGAGCGGGCGGCCGCGCGGCGGCGGCGAGCGGGGCCGCGCCGACATGCACCTGCACACCCTCTACTCCGACGGGACCATGGACGTGCAGGCGCTGCTCGACCACGTCGAAGGCCAGACCGACCTGGACCTGGTCGCCATCACCGACCACGAGCGGATCGACGGGGCGCTGCGCGCCCGGGAGCTCCACGCCGCCGGCGACTACCACTTCGGCCTGGTCGTCGGCGAGGAGATCACCACCCGGCGCGGCCACGTGCTGGCCCTCTTCCTGACTGAGCGGGTGCCGCCGCTGCGCCCGCTGGAGGAGACGATCGAGCGGATCCACGACCAGGGCGGGATCGCCATCGCCGCGCACCCGATGGCGCCGCTCACCCCCAGCCTCGGGCGGCGCAGCCTGCTGCGGCTGCACCACGACCCTGACGAGCGCCATCGGCTCGACGCCATGGAGATGCTGAACCCGAGCGTGGCGGGGCGGGTTCGGCGCCCGCATCGCGCGGCCCTGAACGAGCTGATGGGCCTCGCCGCGGTGGGCAACTCGGACGCCCACGTGCTCGAGCATATCGGCACCGGCTGGACCTGGTTCGCGGGGACGAGCATCGAGGACTACCGGGCGGCGGTCCTGGGCCGCACCACCCAGGCCGAGGGCGAGTACTGGACCCACTGGCACAACGTGAGCGTCTACGGCCGCCAGCTTGTCGCCAAGGCGAGGCACCTGCGGCATACTCTCCGTCCCACAGGAGAGTGGCGATGAGTGAGTCGATCGCTCCGCCGGCGCCCGCACCGGCCGACGCTCCGGCCCCGGCCGCAGGTCCGGTCGCCGGTCAAGCGCCGCTGAAGATCGGCATCGTCAGCCCCTACGGCTACCCTCATCCAGGCGGCGTCAACGAGCACGTCCGGCACGCCTACGAGGCGATGCGGCGGATGGGCCACGACGTCTGGATCATCACCAGCAAGTACGGCAAGGAGCGGACCACCGAGGGTCGCGTCATCCGCCTCGGCACCGGCTTCGCCTTCCCGGCCAACGGCAGCATGGGACGCGTGACGCTCAGCTGGCGCTTCAAGGAGAAGGCGCGCGAGCTGCTGGCCGAGCATCGGTTCGACATCCTGCACTTCCACGAGCCGTTCGTGCCGTTCCTGTCGCCGACGGTCCTCGACCAGTCCGACACGGTGAACATCGCCACCTTTCACGCGTTCGGTGGCTTCTCGCCGTCGTACTGGGTCGGCAAGCGCTTTGCGGGCCACCTGGCGGCCAGGATCCACGGCCGGATCGCGGTCAGCGGCGCCGCGCGACACTTCATCAACCGCTACTTCCCGGGCGAGTACGAGATCATCCCCAACGGGGTCGACCTGGACCGATTCGCCGATGCCGAGCCCTTCGAGCAGCTACGCGACGGGACCATCAACATCCTCTTCGTGGGGCGCTTCGAGGAGCGCAAGGGGCTGATCCACCTGCTGCGCGCCTACCACCGCCTGCGCAAGCGCCACGTCGACGCGCGGCTGCTGGTGATCGGCAGCGGGTCGAAGCAGCGCGAGTACCGACGCTTCATCGGGCTGCGCCAGATCCGCGACGTCGAGTTCCTGGGCCGCGTCTCGGACGACGACAAGGCGCGCTACTTCGCCTCGGCGGACATCTTCTGTGCCCCGGCCACCGGCCAGGAGAGCTTCGGGATCGTGCTGCTCGAGGCGATGGCCGCCGGCGTGCCGATCGTCGCCTCCGACATCCACGGCTACAAGCGGGTCGTGCAGCGCGGGGTGCAGGGGCTGCTGGTCGAGCCGCGCAACCATCGGGCGCTGGCGGCGGCGCTCTACCGCCTCTCGAACGACGAGGAGCTCCGCCATCGCATGGGCGAGGCCGGCCGCGCCAAGGCTCCGGAATACTCGTGGGACAAGGTCACCGAGCGGATCGTGGGCTTCTACCGCGAGACACGCGACCGGGCGCTCGCCTCGGGAGAGGTTGCGCGCCGCTAGTCGCCCGCTGGCTCAAGGGGCTTGCGGTAGACGCGCTCGGTGCGCACGACCCCGAAGCCGACCGATTCGTAGACCCCCAGCGCGCCGTGCGGGTTCTCCGCGTCGACCCCCAGGCCGGCGGTGGCCATCCCCGCGTCGCGCAGCACGCGCAGGCTCTCCGCCACCAGCGATCGCGCGACCCCCTGTCGGCGCCAGGCGCGCCGCACGCCGACCGAGCTGACCCAGCCGCGACGCAGGCCCAGCTCCTCGTTCGCCTCGCGGTCGATCCGGTTCAGGACGATGCCGACGATCTCGTCGCCCTGCCAGGCGATCACCCACAGCCTCATGTCGCGGCGCGGGTCGCTGCGCCTGCGCTCGAAGCCCGCCTCGCTGTCGTCGACCGAGCCCCAGTGGTCGCGGAATACCTCGACCTCCACCTCCCAGATCCGCCGCACGTGCTCCTCGCGCGCCGGGCGCAGCTCGATCCCCGCGGGGAGTAGCAGCTCAGGTATGTCGTCGAGGGTGGGCCGCTCCATCTCGAAGTCGTAGCGCACGATCTGGTAGCCGTGCGCCTCCAACATCGCGATGCGGCCGGCCTCTGACTCGCCGGCCCAGGTCTCGAGGCGCCGCTCGAGGCCTGCGGGAGCGCCGGCCGCCACGCGCGCCTGACGCTCTTCCACCCAGCGCAGCAGGGCGGTCCCCAGGCCGCGCCTGCGCCACTCGGGGAGCACCTGCCCCCAGGTCAGGTAGTTGCGGCCGCCGTCGTTGTCCTGCTCCCAGCCCGCCTCGGCATACGCCACCGCCGACCCGTCGATCTCGGCGATCAGGAGGTCCTCGTCGGGGTCCAGGTTCGTGGGGTGATCGAGCCAGGTTGCGATCTGGGCCGCCGAGAGGCGATGCGGAATGCCGTCGGTCGCGTTGGCGAGGTTGACGAGGTTGACGATCACGGCATCGTCGCCGGGGCGCTGGAGCCGGCGCACGCGCAGCCCGGGGATCGGTGGCGCGTAGGGCAGCTCGACGGTCATCGGGCCGGCGTCATCGGCTTGCGGTAGGCCATCGATCGCGACTCCACCGCGAATCCGCACTCGGTGTAGAGCCGCAGCGCCTCGTTGGCGTTGTCCGCGTCGACGCCCAGCCCGGCGCTGGTCATGCCGCGCTCCCGCAGGACGGCCAGCGAGCGCATCACCAGGGCGCGCGCGAGGCCGCGTCGACGCCACGCTCGGCGCACGAAGACGCTCGCCAGCCAGCCCTGACGCCGACCCAGGGCGGCGTTCTCCGCCTCGTTGATCTCGTTGATCACGCCGCCGGCGACCTCGTCCCCGTCCCAGGCCATCATCAGCAGGCCAAGGTCGAACTTCGGGTCGCTGCGCCACGTCTGGAAGCGGGCGTCGGAGGCGTCGAACCCGCCCCAGTGATCGGCGAACGCTTCGACGTCCGCGTCCCAGACCTGGCGCAGCTGGTCTTCGCGCACGGGGCGCACCTCGAGCCCTGCCGGCATCGGCGGCAGGACGATCCCCTCGAGCGTGGGGCAATGCATCTCGAAGAAGGAGCGGACCGGCCGGTAGCCCTCCTGCTCGATGAGCGCCACCTTGCCCACGCGGCGCTCCGGGCACCACGTGCCCAACACCACCGGCCGCTCGGTCGGCTGCTCACGCAGGCGCTCCGCGGCACGCTCCTCGCCCAGGCGCAGCAGCCAGCGGCCGATCCCGCGGCGGCGCAAGTCCGGATGGAGGGAGCAGCCGATGCGGAACTCGCGGAGGCCGTCGGTCGTGTCGACCCACTCCAGGTCGGTGACTCCGGCGACCCTGCCATCGAGCTCAAGGACCAGCACGTCCCGCTCCGCGTCGAACGCCGCGGTCGGGTGCCCGAACCAGTTCTCGATCTCGTCGGCGGTCATGCGCCACGGAAGAGAGTCGGCCTCGTTGTCGGCGTTGAACAGCTCGGCCAGGGCGGCGGCATCCCCGCGCCGGTACGGCCGCAGGAGGAGCCCGACGATGGCGGGGCGGATCGCGTCGGCTGACCCGGCAATGGGCGTCATCGGTCCAGGACCATCGGCTTGTGGAAGGCTGTCGAGCGCATGTGGACCCCGAAGCCGGCACGCTCGTAGACGCCCAGGGCGCCGGTCGGGTTGTCGGCGTCGACCCCCAGCCAGGCGCTCGTCATGCCGCGCTGGCGGAGCAGCTCCAGGCTGCGGCCGACGAGGGCCGCTGCCAGCCCGCGGCGCCGCCAGGGCCGCCGCACGAAGACGCTGTCGAGCAGGCCGCGGCTCCGATCCAGGACCGCATTCTCCTCCGCGTCGATGGAGTTGATGACCGCCCCGGCGATCTCGTCGCCGTCCCAGGCGATCACGAACAGCGACGGGTCGAAGTTCGGGTCGGCGAGCCACTGCCGGAAGGTGGCCTCCGACGCATCGAAGCCGCCCCAGTGGTCCATAAACGCCTCGGCGTCCGCGTCGAAGACCTGCCGGAAGCCGGGCGCATCGGTCACCGGGCGGATCTCCAATCCCTCGGGCAGCGGCGGGACCACCACCCCCTCCAGGTGCGGCCGCAGCATGTCGAAGAAGTAGCGCACCGGCCGGTAGCCGGCCCCCGTCAGCAGCGCCACGGCGCCAATCCGCAGCTCCGGAGCAAAGGCGCCGAAGACGCGAGGGAGGTCATCGGCGTGCCCCGCCGCGACCTGGAGCAGCCGGGCCTCGTTGTGGGCGAGGATGACCGAGCCCACCCCTCTCCGGCGCCAGGCCGGATCGACATGGCCGCGGGTGCGGTACTCCCGCTTGCCATCGGTCGTCTGGACCCAATCGGTGAAGCCATAGCCGACCATTCGGCCATCAACAACGGCCACCACGATGTCATCGGCCGGGTGGAAGTTGGCGCGCGGATGAAGGAGCCAGTTGGCCAGGCCGGCCGCGCTCGTGCGCTCGTCGACGCTATCGGCCTCGTTGGCGGCGTTGCTGACCCGCACGAACTCGGGCAGGTCCGATTCGCGGTGCGGTCGCAGGGTGACGTCCAGCGCGCCCATGACCTACCCCACCCGCTTCAGCTTGCCGGTGCGCTTGGCATAGCGCTCGGCGCGGCCAAAGGCCCACAGCCCGAGCGGGATGAAGACGATCCCCATCAGCAGCAGCGGCCAGACGTCACCGAGCAGCGAGCCGATGCCGACCCCGTCGATCAGCCCCGCCCGCACCCCGTCGAGCACGTAGGTCGCCGGGCTGAAGTTGGAGAGGAGCTGCATCCAGCCGGGCAGCACGCTGATGCTGTAGTAGACGCCACTGATCAGCAGCAGCACCGACTGCAGCACGAAGGTCATCTGCGCTCCGCGCTCCACGTACATGAGCGGCAGGATGGCGGTCATGATCCCGATCCCGATGAAGGAGAAGGATCCGAGCACCATGAAGACCGCCCCGGTCGCGAAGTTGGCGTGCGACAGGTCCAGCTCGAAGAAGAGCGCCAGCACGATCAGCACCACCACGGTGTGCACGAAGCCGAACGCCACCGCGTACACGGTTGAGCCGAGCATCTGGGCGTAGCGCCGCACCGGGGCCATGAAGGTGTACTCCAGCGTCCCCTCCCAGCGCTCCCAGGAGACCGTTTCGGCAATGAAGCTGAAGACGACCGAGAGGTAGTTCCAGAAGACGGCGCCGATCACCAGCATCAGCAGCAGCCGATCGTCTCCCTGCGCCTTGCCGATGAGGGACACCGCCAGGGCGCCCGCCACGGCATAGACCAGGAAGGCGACCTCCCAGCCCCAGTAGCGCTTGGTGAGGTTGAAGTTCCGCTCGACGAAGGCGAATGAGGCCTTGAGCTCGCGGGTCATGATGGTCATCGGTCTAGTCCTCGTCGTTCTCGGTGTCGACCAGGTCGTCGTCCAGCGAGCGACCGGTGTAGGTCATGAAGACGCTCTCCATGGTCGGCTCCTGCCCGTGGACCGCGGCGACCATCGCCTTGAGCCCCTCGGGTGTGTCCTCGACCACGATCCGGCCATCGTCGATGATCGCGATCCGATCACAGAGCCGATCCGCCTCCGCCAGGTCGTGCGTGGTCAGCACGATCGTGGCGTCATGCGTGTCACGCAGCTCCTCGATGAAGGTCTGCACGTCCAGCTTGGACCTGGGGTCCAGGCCGGTCGTCGGCTCGTCGAGCAGCAGCAGGGTCGGGCTGGTCAGCAGCGCCCGCGCGATGGCGACCTTCTGCTGCATCCCCCGGCTCATCTGCTCCATCGGACGGCTCAGCCGCTTCTCGCCGATCCCCAGCCTGGCCAGGATGCGGATTGCCTCCGCGCGCGCGGGCTTCGGCTGCATGCCATACAGGCGCGCCGCGTAGGCCAGGTTCTCGAACGGGCTCAGCTTCTTGAAGAAGGCGGCGTCCACGCTCACCCGGTTGATGACCCGCTTGACCGCCATCTCGTCGCGCTCGATGTCATGGCCGAACACCTCGACCCGCCCGGTATCCAGGGTGAGCAGCGTGCTCACCAGCCGGATCAGGGTCGACTTGCCGCTGCCGTTTGCGCCCAGCACGCCGTAGATCTCGCCCCGCCGGATGCGGATCGAGATGTCGTTCACGGCGGTCACCGGCTTGCGCCTGCGCCCGACCAGGAACCGCTTGGTGACGTGCTCGACCAGCAGCGCCGGCACGCCGTCGTCCGACAGGACGCGGCGCGTGCGGGAAGGTGCGACCGCTGTAGCTGCGGGGCGCATCGGCTCGGTCTTCGGTTGTTCCAGGAGACCGGTCATCAGTGGTTCCTCGTCGTGATCTGACATCACCCTGCTCGGTTGTGACTCTCCATTCATGCGCAGAGCCGCGGGTCCCTCACGGTCCGCGGCTCTTGTCCTCGCCGGTGGGCGAGCATCAAAAAACCGTGGACCCGATCTGGCCCACGGCTCGTGGCTCCTGCTTGGCGGCCCTGCCGCCTGGCATCAGCTCGAGGGGGGCGCAGATCTCCCGCCATCGGCGCCGTTGATAGGCGTCGTGAGGCGCTCGATTCGGGCGCTGCACAGGAGTCTCATGGCTAGTTACTTGGTCCTCGCTGAGAGGTTTCGCCGGGCGGCACCACACATCGGTGAGGCAAGGTCGGGGCCGCCGCGGGAGGATACGACCCGGCTTCCCACCGTGTCAAGCCGATTTTGGGTTAGTAGATAGAGGGCCGCGAAGTTGCCGGTCTGGGTGGGCGCCGGAGGAGGTATCGGGCCAGGAAGTTGCCGGCTGCTCGCCCGTTATGGTGCGCGGGTCACATCAGGCTCGAAAGCGGAGGTGAAGCACACCAGCGTGTCGCCATTCGCCGCTTCACCGACTTCGAAGTTGCTTATCACGTCGCCATCACGTGCGACGACCGTGCCGTCGGAGTCGACCAGTTCCGAACGACCATTCAGCAGGCGGGCCGAGAAGCCGGTCGGCCACATGATCCGATACCGCTCGCCGCTGCCCACGAGGTTGAACACCATCGCGTCGCCATCTCGCCCAACCCGAAGCGTAGGCGCGAGAGCCGCCTGGCACCCGAATCCCCGCGGGGGCCACCACTGCCATGGCGCGGTGACCAACGTCAACTGCGTTGCTCCGGGGGGCAGCGCGGTGGGCCGCGGCGGCCCAAGGACGACGACGAGAGCCACCAGGGAGGCAGCGATGGCAACTATAAGCCAGCCGACCCTCCGCCTCACAACGTGCATCTCCTCATAAGGCGCTGACCGGCACGGTGGAGATCACCGGACTTGACGAATGCCACCCCAGCGCGGGCAACGGCAGACTACGCCGGCGGATCAAAGACTCGTAACG
>JBGQCU010000036.1:0-16568 GCA_041495495.1 Candidatus Limnocylindria bacterium | reverse complement strand
GAGAAGGGCGAGCACGTCTACCAGCCCGGCTTCATGTACATCGCCATGGGCGGTGAGCGAGCCGAGAACCTTGCTCGTCCCGAGCGCAGCCTGCTCGACAGCCGCGTGCTGCTGCAGGTTGCGCGCGCCGTGCGGATCGATGAGGCCAAGAGCCAGGTCGATCTGGAGGACGGCACCCACATCGGCTACGACCAGCTGGTGATCGCCACCGGCTGCCGCATCATGCCCGAGGAGATCGAGCACTTCAGCGAGGAGGCGCACCACTTCTACAACCCGGTGGCGGCCCTCAAGCTGCGCCAGGCCCTCGACGCCTTCACCGGCGGAAAGATCGTGATCGGGATCGCCGGCATGCCCTACAAGTGCCCGCCAGCCCCGCTGGAGGTCACCTTCCTGATCGAGTCGGAGCTGCGCGAGCGGCTCCTGCGCGAGCACAGCGAGATCCACTTCTGCAGCCCGATCGGGCGGGCCTTCACCATCCAGAGCGTGTCAGACATGGCCACGCCGATCCTGGAGCAGAAGGGCATCGAGCTTCACACCTTCTTCAACGTCGAGGCGATCGACCCCGTGCGCAAGGTGGTGCAGAGCCTGGAGGGCGAGGAGCTGCCCTATGACCTGCTGATCCTGGTGCCGCCGCATCGCGGAGCGCAGGTCGTCATCGACTCCGGCCTGGCCCCGGCCAGCGGCTGGCTGCCGACCGACCATCACACCCTGCTGGTGGGGGGCCGCACCAATGTCTACGCGCTGGGCGACGCCACCGATCTGCCGCTCTCCAAGGCCGGCTCAACGGCTCATTTCGAGGCGCCGATCGTGGCCGAGCGGATCGCGGCGGCGGTCCAGGGTCGCGAGCCGGAGGGCAAGGCAGCCAGCTACACCGGCAAGGTGATGTGCTTCTTCGAGGTGGGCGACGGCAAGGGGACGCTCCTCCAGTTCGACTACGACCATCCGCCCAAGCCGCCCAAGCCGAACGTTTTCTGGCACCTGGGCAAGATCGTCTTCAACAAGACCTACTGGCACACCGTGCCGAGGGGCCGCGTCTAGACGAAGACGCCAATGACCGATGATGGGGCGGTGACCTCCACCCCGCCCCATGCGACCGATGCGGCGGCCGTGGCCGCCGCCTTCGGCGTCCAGCCGGCCGTCGGCCTGACCGATGTTGAGGCGGCGCGCCGACTCGCCGCCTCGGGCGCCAACGAGCTGGCCCGGCGCGAGGTCCCGCCGCTGTGGCGCATGGCCCTCGCCGCCGCGACGCAGCCATTCATCCTCCTGCTGCTCGGCTCCGGGGTGCTGGCCGTGCTCCTCAACGAGGTGCGCGACGGGGTGCTGGTCATGATCGGCCTGCTGCCGATCGTCGTCGCCGACGTCGTCACCGAGTACCGTGCCGAGCGGGCGCTCGACGCGCTGCGCGACGCGAGCACGCCGATCGCCCGCGTCCGCCGCGGGGGGCAGGCCCGCGACCTGCCCTCGGTGCAGCTGGTTCCCGGCGACATCGTGCTGCTCGGCACCGGCGACGTGGTGCCGGCCGACCTGCGCCTCATCCAGGCGGACGGCCTGCTGCTCGACAGCAGCGCCCTCACCGGCGAGTCCCTGCCCGAGGCGGGCTCGGTGCAGCCGGACGCCGAGGACGCGGTGCTGGCCGACCGTCGCAGCATCGCCCACGCCGGGACGAGCGTCGTCGGCGGGCGAGGGCTCGGCGTGGTGGTCGCCAGCGGAGCTGCGACCGAGATTGGTCGGATCGCCGGCAGCCTGGCGGTCCTGGAGCGCCGCCGTTCACCGTTGCAGCGGGAGCTCGATCGGCTGGTGCGCATCCTGCTGGTGGTCGCCATCGGGCTCATTGCGATCACCGTCGGCCTGGGCTTCGCGCGTGGCCAGCCGGCCGGCGCGAACCTGCTGGCCGGGATCAGCGCGGCGATCGCCGCCATCCCCGAGGAGCCGCCCATCCTGCTGGCCGTGGTGCTGGGGCTGGGGGCGTATCGGCTCCTGCGGCGAGGCGTGCTGGTGCGCCGCCTGAATGCGCAGGAGACGCTCGGCGCGGTCGACCTGATCCTGACCGACAAGACCGGCACCCTGACCCAGAACCGGCTCGCCCTGGTGCGCGTTGTGACGCCGGCCGGACCGATCGAGGGGCAGCCCCGCCTGGCGCTCACACACGAGGCGCGGCGCGCCGAGGACGATGCCTGGCGGATCGCCTCCGGGGCCCATCCGGGCTCCTTCGCGGTGGCCATCGGCGAGGCGCTGGGCGAGGTCCCGACGCTCGATCCGGCCGACCTGCTTGCCGGGGAGCCGCCATCAGACGCGCAGCCGTATTCCCATACCCGCACGACCGCGGAGGAGCTGGCGCTCGGTGCGCCGGAGGCCGTGCTGGTTCTGTGCGAGACCCTGCCGGCCGCGGACCACGAGGCCTGGCACCGGGTGGTCCGGGATGAAGGGACCGATGGCGGTCGCCTCCTGCTGCTGGCCCGTCGCGAGCCGGACGGTGCCTGGCGGCCGCGCGCGATCCTGGTCTTCGCCGACCAGCTGCGACCCGAGATTCCCGAGGCGATGCGGATGGCCGCCGCGGCCGGTATCCAGACGATCGTGGTCACCGGGGATCATCCGCACACGGCCACCTCCGTGGCACGCGCGGCCGGGCTGCCGACCGACCACGTGGTGACCGGCGCGCAGCTCGACGCCTGGGACGAGGCGCGGTTGACGGCCGAGCTGCCGGCGATGCGCATCCTGGCCCGCGCCGTGCCCGAGCAGAAGCTCCGCCTGGTGACCGCCGCGCGCGCCGCGGGGCGAACCGTGGCGGTCACCGGGGACGGGGTCAACGACGCGCCCGCGCTGCATCGGGCTGACGTTGCCGTGGCGATGGGCAGCGGGACCCAGGTCGCCCGCGAGGCCGCCGACCTGGTGCTCGGCGACGACTCGTTCGCGACCCTGATGTACGGGCTGCGCGAGGGCCGTCGCATGGTCGAGAACGTGCGGAAGGGGCTCGTCTTCCTGGTCTCCACGCATGTCGCGCTCCTTGGGTTCATCCTGATTGCGACGCTCGTCGGACACGGCCAGCCGCTGCTGCCGATCCAGATCCTGTGGCTCGAGCTGTTCATCGACCTTGCAGCCTCGATCGCGTTCGAGCGCGAGGCCGAGGAGCCGACCGCCATGCATCGTCCGCCGCGTCCGAGCGGTGAGCCGTTGCTCACGAATCGGCTGCTGGCCCGCATCGTGCTGGCCGGCTCCTTCACCGCCGTCGCCACGCTGGCTGTCGTCGAGCTGGACGCCGACACGGCCGATCACGTGCGCTGGCTGGCCTATACGGCGCTGGTGGTCGGCCAGGCGGTGCGCGCCTATGCCAACCGAAGCCTTGAGGGCTCGATCCTCAGGCTGCGCACCAACTGGTTCCTGGCGGTCACCTGCCTGGCGGTGATCGCCATCCAGGCCTCGATCCCCTTCATCGCGCCGCTTGCCGACGCCTTCCGCGCCTCGCCGCTCCACGCGACCGAGTGGGGCCTGGTGGCGCTCATTGCCCTCCTGCCGGCCTTGGTCGCCGAGGGCCTGCGCCGCCTCGGCCTGACCTGGGTCGCCTGACTACGGCGTTCAGCGTCGCCGGAAGTGGCGGTCGAGCTCGGATGACCAGCTGCGCCCCAGCGAATCGGAATATGCGGCCAGCCAGTCAGCGAGTCGGATCGATCCGGTGGGTGGGGCGGCGGAGCGCATCAGGCCAGTCTCGAGCTCGGTCACCTCGTCGCGCCGCAGCACCTCGTCCCTGACGGCCAGGCCGATGAGACGGGCCGCCAGCAGCGCCACGTCGACCGGCATCGGGACCACCCAGGCTTGGCTGCCAACTGCCTCGCGCACCAGGGCCACGAACTCTCGGAAGGTGAACGTGTCGGGGCCCGCCGCATCCACGATCACCGGCTCGGTGAGCGACCCCGCTCCCACGGCGAGGTCCGCGATGTCGTCGATGTGCACTGGCTGAATCGGGTAGCGGCCGTCGCCGGGGATGCCAAAGACCGGCAGGTGGCGGAGCGTCCACGCCAGGTTGTTGAGCAGGATGTCGCCCGGCCCGAAGGTGACGGTCGGGCGCACGATGGCGTGCGACATCCCGGAGCCGATGAGGGCGTCTTCGACCATCGCCTTGGCGCGGAAGTAGGCGGTCGGCGCGTCGTGGGCGGCATTGATCACGCTGATATGCACGACGCGGCGCACCCCTGCCTGTTGGGCCGCCGCGAACAGGATGCGACTGCGCTCGACCGCCCACGCATATGTGACCGGTCCGCGCTCGAAGCGGATCCAGAACGTGTTGTAGAGGGTGTCGACGCCGGCGAGCGAGCGCGCCAGACGATCGGGATGGTCGAAGTCGAGCGGGGCGCTCGATGCGCCCTCGCCCAGCGGGTGCGGGATCTGCGGCCGCCGGGTCAGGTCGATGACAGAGCGCTTCGCCGCCACCAGCCGCTCGGCGATGAAGCGGCCGGTATAGCTGGTCGCGCCGGTGACCGCATCGGTGGTCATCGAAAGGAGTGTAGCTATGCCCTTGACACAGATGGTTGACCATGCAACTATGTGGGTAGATAGTTGAGGAATCAATCACATGTCCACCAACCTCGCCAACCCAACCCGTATCTTGGGGATCGCCGGCAGCTTGCGCGGCGCCTCGTTCAACCGGGCGCTGCTGCGCGCCGCGGTGGAGGTGGCGCCATCGGGCGTCGAGATCACGACCTTCGACGAGCTCGGCGCGCTGCCCTTCTACGACGGCGACGTCGAGGCGGCGGGTGAGCCGGTCGCGGTCCATCACCTGCGCGCCGCGATCGACGCCGCCGACGCCCTCCTGCTCGTCACCCCCGAGTACAACGACGGCACCAGCGCCGTTCTCAAGAACGCGATCGACTGGGCCTCGCGCCCGCCCCAGCGAACGATCAAGGGCAAGCTGGTGGGGGTGATGGGCGCGTCCGCTACGCCCAGTGCCGCGCGCGGTGGGATCGAGTCGGTCAAGCGCTCGATGCGCCGAGCCGGCTCCGAGGTGCTCGACGAGGCAGTCGCCATTCCATCGGTGAGCGGCGTTTTCGACGCCAACCTGCACCTGACCGATGACCTGGTACGTGCCGAGGTCGCCGGCATGGTCGCCACCCTCGCGGCGCGTGCCCGCGCCGTGTCTCAGGAGAAGATCGCCGCCTAGTCGGTCAGCCCCCACAGGTCCCCGACCGTGAAGCCGTCGGGGAACGGGTCGTCAGGGTCGACCACGTACTCGGTCCGCCCTGTGATCCAGGCGCTGCCGGTCAGCTGCGGCACGACCGCACGGTAGGGGCCGACCGTCGTCTCGCGCAGCAGCCGCCCGGTCCAGGCGGTGCCCAGGATCCCCTCGTGCACGTAGTCCTCGCCGATGCCCAGCTTGCCGCGGGCATGCAGCACGGCCATCCGCGCGCAGGTGCCGGTGCCGCACGGGGAGCGGTCCAGCACTCCCGTGAATGACTCGGGGCGCGACCAGTCGAGGGTGCCGGAGCTGACCACCACCGTGTTCTTGCCGTGCGCCCCCGGCAGCGTCGGCGGCGCGGTCAGCTCGACGATGCTGATGCCCCGGATCTCCGGGTGGTCGGGGTGTGCCACCGGGATCTGCTCGCGGGCCGCGGCCTTGACCATCTCGCCCAGCCGCACGATGTCGCGCCCCTCATCGGGAGTGAGGCGCAGCCCAAGCGCGGAGGCCTCGATGATGGCGTAGAACATGCCGCCCCAGGCCACATCAACCTTGACCCGCCCGATCTGCGGCACCTCGACCGGCGCGTTGATTTCGATCGCGAAGGCGGGCACGTTCTCGAAGGTGATCGAGGTGGCCTTCCCGTCGCGCACCGCGGCGCGCACCCGGATCAGCCCCGCCGGCGCCTCAAGGACCAGCTCGGTGATCGGCTCCTTGACAGGCACCAGGCGTTCGGCGATCAGGACCGTGGCGGTGCAGATGGTGTTGGACCCGCTCATGGCCGGGTACTCGGCCTGCTCCATGATCACGAAGCCGGCATCGGCCTTTGGGTCGGTCGGCGGCAGGATCAGGTTTGCGCAGAGAGCCGGATAGCCACGCGGCTCGCGCAGCATCAGCTTTCGAAGCCGATCCCCGTGCTCGGCCAGGTGGTTCCGCTTCTCGAGCATGGTCGCGCCCGGCACCTCGTGCACGCCGCCGATGATCACGCGCCCCGGCTCGCCGCCGGCGTGCGCCTCGACCGCCGTGATGGTCCGATCCCAGCCGCATGCCCAGAGTCTGACATGCCGGGTGGGACGGGCTGCGCTCGTCAGGGGAGATCAGCGAGGATGCGGTCAACGACGTCGAGTACGACCCCGTTCCCAGGCCCCGGCAGGCGCCCGACCGGACCCGGTGACGCGGAGCTGGAGGTCGCGGGCGCCGTCGCGCCCGGCTCTGGCGTCCCGAGGCCTGGAACGTTGTGGTGGCAGAGCCAGCAGGCCGTGCGACCGGTCATCAGGTCGGGCATGGGCGCCTGCTTGTTCACGCCATGGCAGTCGGTGCACTGCTTCCCGGGGTAAACATGGTGCGGGCGCGCGGGTGGAGCCTGGCTCCCGCCCTGCAAGGCGTGGCAGGACAGGCACTGGTTGTTGGTGATCCCCGCGTGCCCGGGAGCGACGGCCACCAGGCGCCCGCTGGCGTGACAGGCCGTACAGTCCCGCCACCCCTCGAGCGGGTGGGCGAGCGGCGGGATCGGGCGCAGCGCGATCACGTTGCCGGTCACGTGGCAGCCCTTGCAGGCCGAGGGGTCCGAGATCAGGACCCCGCGCATCGTGAACCCCGGAATGCTCGAGAAGGGGGTCGGCAGCGGGGTTGGCGACGGAGGATTGAGATGGATGTCGTTGGCCACGATGACGATCAGCGCCAGCCCCGTGGCGACCACAGCCGTCGCGAGGACCGCGATGACGGCGTCGATTCGAGAGTGGATCACGTGGGCCGGTCCTCCACCGGTCGCCTCCGTTCGGCAAGGCGCGCGCGAAGGCGGCGGAGGGGCGCGAGCGAGAGCCCGCTGTGCAGATCCGACTCACCGAGGTCGACGTAGCGCTCGATCAGCGTGTAGGCCAGGGCCACGAACGCGACTCCTCCGACCACGATGCTGATCTCGATCAGCGACGGGTGGTAGGTGGCCCAGGGGTTCGAGATCACCCCGGCGGTGCCTGAGCTGGCCGGGGTCACCTGGGCAGCGAGGACGAACGCCGTCCGGTCGAAGAAGGTGCCAAGCAGGGAAGCGGCACCCGCCAGCAGCATCCGGCGATCCATGCGGCCACGCCGCCACCAGACCAGGACGAGCGGGGCGATGATTCCGAGCAGGACCCGCCCGCCCCAGAACTCAGGCGCGAGGGGACCGGTGAGCAGGTTGCGGGTCGTCCTGGCCAGGACGACATCGTCGCTGGCCAGGCCGGTCAGCACCCTAACGGCGACGAGGGCTGCGACCAGGAGGATTGCGACGGTGAGGACAAGCCGGACTCCGGGCAACGCCCGTTTGCGCGCCGCCCTGAAATCGCGGAGACGGAGAACGCCGACGGCCCCAAAGACCAGGGCCAGCAGGCTCGTGCCCGACAGGAGCGCCGATGCCACCATCAGGGCCGGGGAGAGCAGGCCGTGCCAGAACGCGCGGGGAACGAGCACGCCAAAGACGGCGCCCAGCGTCAATGGGGCAACGATGGCCATGACCGCCGCCGCAGCACAGGCGGCCTGGTGCAGTCGCTGGCGGATGGTGAACATGCTCCAGATCTCGACGATGAGGATCACTAGGTAGCCGCCGTAGGCGACCCCCATCCACCACATCGGCGAGGTCGGGGCCGGCGACAGCACCACGCCGAAGATCATGCGCACGGGCCAATGGAGATCGAGGGCGATGATTCCGAACGCCGTGATGAGCGACAGGATGGCCAGGATGGCGTGGCGACGCTCGAGCGGTTTGAAGCGATTGACCCCGAACACGGTCCCGAGCGACGAGGTCAGGCACAGCCCTGAGGTGGTGACCGCAAAGAAGACATACGCGCTGATGAGCAGGCCCCACTCGACGGTCGGGCTGGTCCCGAATACCTCCCACCCCGGAGGCAGGGCGATGACGGCCGCGACCGCACCGAAGGCACAGACACCGGTCAGGACGAGCAGCCAGGCGCGCAGGGGTCGCGACATAGACCTCCATTCGGAGGCGAACCAGGCCGGGACCTGGCGCGGACGGATGGGAACGTGCACGCGGACGGTTCGGGCGGCGGTCATGCGAGCTCGGTCCCATCGATGATCGGGCCCTGGTAGAGCACCGCTGGCCTGGTCCCATATTCAGGATGGAGGGCGACGGCGCCCTTGATGCGCTCATGCATCGGCGAGGTCGAATCGGCAAGGTCCCCGAATGCCCGCGCCCCGGTCGGACAGACTTCGACGCAGGCCGGAAGCTGGCCCCGGGTGATCCGGTGGTAGCACAGGGTGCACTTGTCAGCCACGCCGGGCTTGCCGCCCGGAAGGCGATCCCCGGCGGGAATGATGTAGCGGGCGCCGTACGGACAGGCGACCACGCAGTACCCACACCCGATACAGCGCTCGCTGTCGACGAGCACGACCCCGTCGGAGGTCTTGTAGGTGGCCCCCACCGGGCAGACGACGGTACATGGCGAATCGTGGCACTGCATGCAGAGTCGCGGCTCGAAGAACGACTCCCGTACCGTCTTGGCATCGATGCCCTCGATCTGCGAGGGAAACCCCTCGATCCCACCCTCGGGCGAGTCGACGCGAACCGAGCCGTCCGCGAGCACCGCATGTCGCTCGACCCAGGTCCGCGCGAACGCGGCCTCGAGAGGGACGTCGTTCTCCTCCTTGCAGGCCAGCACGCAGAGGCCGCACCCGATGCAGGCTCGCGTGTCCACGACGAACTGCCAGCGGGGATCTCCTGCCACCGCCGGGGACCCATCCGGCGGCACCGGCACAACGCCCAGGACCCGGACCAGGCCGGCGCCGCAGACCATCCCGATGCCCGCGGCCAGGCCGCCGGCGAGAAACTGGCGACGGCTGATGGCCGGGATCTCGAAGATGAGCGGCGTAAAGCCCGTGTCGGAGGAGGTGACGGGCGGCAGCTCGCCCGCTACGGTTGCGTCATCCGCGATCCCGGGCTCCTGGACCCTGGCCGGGGAATCGCCGGTCATCTCGGCCCCACCGGCACATCGATCCTGCCTCTCCCGACGGCGTGGCAGCGCAGGCATGCAGCGTCGTCGGTGGGCTCCAGCGGGTGCCGCTGGTTGCGCGCCTGGAACCCGTCGGGCCCGTGGCAAACGATGCACGCCGGCAGGTGTTCGAGGGGATGGGTTACGACCGGCGGTCGGGTGGCGACCGCGGTGTGCGGATTGTGGCAATCGAGGCATGCCTCGGTGTAGTGCCGCGATATCGTGATCTGCGGAACGGTCACGGGCCGGCCGACCGAGCTGCTGTGGCAGCGCACGCAGATGGCCGACGCGGGGATCGCCATGTCCACATCCCCTGGTCGCGGGGCGTTCTCGTGGTCCGTGCCTGCCCCGTGGCATCCCTGGCAGGAAGTCGTGGCGTGGGCGTTGGCGTCGAGCAGGGCAACCTGGTGCGCGTGGCAGCGCACGCACCCGGCGCGGGGCGCGAGCACCAACGGATGGAGGGCCCACCCGCGCGAGTCCGCATTGGGTCGGAATCCGTACTCCGGGGTGGTCGCAGCCAGTGCCAGGGCGACCACCACCACGGCGAGGGCTCCGGCGGCGGCGATGGCGGCGAGCGCAAGCGCCCTCCGCAACGGCTTCTGCCACTCCGTGGCGCGAACAATCGGATCCTGCGGCTCGAGGCCCGTGGGGCCGGAGTCGGCTATCGGCGGTTCGGCGACGTGCTCAGCGTCGTGTGACATGACCCACTTCGGCCAACTCGCCAAGGCCGTCGGCCTCGTACATCGGAGCACCTCCTGGTGCGACCCCTTGGTGGCCACCATCCACCGTGGCTGTGGGCTCAACAAGTGCCATTCGACAGTGCCATCCGAGCCATCCGACCCACCTGGCGTGTCGGGCGCCGGCTGTGCTCTCCGGACGGGACCTGCGCTAGCATCGGTCCCGTGTCCGAGCAGAGCGACGTCCTCGAGGCGATCGACGCGCTGGTGTCCCAACGCGAGCCGATGGCCCTCGCCACGATCGTGGCCACGCGCGGCTCCACCTATCGACGGGCGGGGGCGCGGCTGCTTATCCCCGCCGCAGGCGAGCCGATCGGCAACATCTCAGGCGGTTGCCTCGAGGGCGACGTGGTCCGCATCGGCCGCGAGGTGATCGTCAGCGGCGAGCCGCGGACCGTTGCGTTCGACCTGACCGCCGACGACGACGCGGTGTGGGGCTACGGCCTCGGCTGTAACGGGTCGATCGAGCTGTTCGTGGAGCCGACGGCTGGGGCGATCGAGACCGCTGCGGCGCTGCGCTCAGCCAAGGACGGAACGCTGGTGACGGTGCTCAGCGGCCCGAACGCCGGCAGGCACCGACTCCAGGCCGATGGCGGCGGCAACCCGCGTGTCGAGGAGGTTGACGGTGAGCGCGTCTTTATCGAGCCATTGCTGCCGCCGCTGCGTCTGCTGGTCTGCGGCGCCGGCCACGACGCGATCCCGCTGGTGCGCCAGGCGGCTGAGCTGGGCTGGCGGGTGGTGGTCGTCGACGTTCGGCGCACCCTGCTGACGGCGAAGCGCTTCCCGGGCGCCACCGAGTTCGCAAGCCCCGACCCCGATGCGGCGGCTGCGGCACTCGCCCCGGACCAGCGAACCGCCGCGATCCTGATGAGCCACAACTACCTGCGCGACATCGCCTACCTGCGCTCGTTCCTGAACGCGTCGCTCGCCTACCTGGGCGTGCTCGGCCCGCGGGGACGAACAGAGCAGATGCTGGCCGAGATCGGCCAACCGGAGGCCATCGCACGGCTCCACGCGCCGGCCGGCCTGGACATCGGGGCGGAGGGGCCGGAGGAGGTGGCGCACGCCATCGTCGCCGAGATCCTGGCCGTCACCCGGAACCGCGGCGGCGGACCGTTGCGCGAACGTGGCGCACCAATTCACGGTCCGGGCTAGGCGACGGGCAAGCCCACCGCCTCGTTCAGACGCCGCAGAAAGGCGGGCGCGCCGAGCCGGGTGAAGATGGCCCGCGCCTCATCGGCGGCGGCCTTGGCATCGGGGTTTTCGCCGCCCACGAAGCGGACGAAATCGAGCTCGCACAGCGCCAGGTCCCACCAGCACTCGAGGTCGCGCCACTGCCGGATCGCGTCGCGGTAGGCGATGTCGGCGTCCTCGGCATGACCCGTCGCAGCGGCAACGCCGCCATCGACGGCGCGCAGGCCGGCGTTCATCGCGCGCCCGTGGGTGCCCAGCGCGCGAAGATTGTCCGCAGCCTTCTGCGCCTGCTCGGGCTTTCCCGCCCACAGCGCCGCGCGGGCGGCCAGCGGCAGGTCATCTGGCGCATTCGCAGGATTCGCGGCCGCGTTGCCCGCCGACTCCTGGTACGCGTCGTCAAAGCGTCCGTCGATGAGCGCCAAGAGGGCCCTGACGGACTTGATCTGGGCGACCGCCTGTGGCTCGTCCGTTGTTCGCGCGAAGGCCTCGGCTCGCTCCAGGGATGCGTCGAATGGTCGCCCGCGCAATGCATCGATGGTGGCCGCGAGGCAGTCGACCAGGTAGCGATCCGGTGGCGCGAGCTCGGCGGCGAGCATCTCTCCAAGGATCTCGGTCGCGCTGTCCCACTCCCCGACACGGATGGCGTTCCCCGCAGCGTTGCCGCCCATCACCGTCATCATGTCGCGGCTGCCACTCCGCTTCGCGTCCTCGAAGCCGGCGGCCGCGAGCTGCCAGCCGAGCATCGGGTCCTCGATGGTCAGGACGCTGCTCAGGTTGATTCGCGCCCGGATCGTCGCGTAGGGAAGCCCGTATGACGTGCTCATCTCGAGCACCCCGCGCAGCCCGGCCACCGCCTCGCGCACACGCCCGCCGAAGCCGAGGGCGGTCGCGCGCGTGTTCAGCAGGTCCGCGATCTCGGGGATCATGTCGAGGCGCTCGGCCAGCGGCAGCGCCCGGTCGGCCCACTCGACGGCGGGGGTCGTCTCGGCGTGGAGCATGTAGGCGCGGGCCAGGGCCGCCCACACCCCCACGATGCTCTCGTCCTGCTCGAGGCCCGACAGCGAGGGCAGGACGCCGGTGATGTCCGCGATCGCGGCGGCCGGCTGCGAACCCGAAGCGAGGAGCCGGCCGAGGCTGGCGAGCGCGCGCGCCTCGCTCGGCTTGAGGCCCGCCTCGGTGGCCGCCGCAAGAGCGCGCCGCAGATAGCCCTCGGCAACGTCATAGCGGCCGGCCGACCCGGCGGCCTCACCGGTGCGCCGCAGCAGATGGGACTGCATCTCCGCGTCCGCGGTGACCTCGAGCGCGAGCTCCAGGAAGCGGACCGCCTGCTCGTGGGAGCCGAGCCCGGTGGCACGCTCCGCGGCGCGCTGCAGCAGCTCGGCGGCGTGGGTCCGGATCTGGTCGGCATCGGGGTCATCGGGGGCGCTGCGGTAGGCGTCCAGGTAGTGCGACGCGGTGGCATCGATGATCTCGTCGTCCTGGAGCGACTCGAAGTGCTCTCCGGCGGCGAGGTGCACGACCTTGCGGTCGCGCTTGGTGAGCGTCCCGTACGCCACGTCGCGCACGAGCGCCTGGACGAAGCCGTACTGGCCGCGCTCCGGCGACCGCGGATCGGAATCGAGCGTCAGCAGCTCACGCCGCACGAGCGCGTGGAGGCGCCCTTCGAGATCGTCCCCCTGGCCGGTGACCGCCTTCAGTCCCCGCAGCGTGAAGGTCTGGCCCAGCACCGATGCGTACTGCAGCAGAGACCGATCGGTCGCGTCGAGCGCATCCAGCCGGGCGGCGATGAGCGCGTGCAGGGTCGCGGGAACCGCCAGCGTGCTGAGATCACCGACCGGTCGATAGACCCCATCGTGCAGCTCGAGCCGGCCGTCCTGCAGGAGCATCCGCACCGTCTCGACGGCGTAGAGCGGGATGCCCTCCGCGCGTCCCACGATCTGCTGCACGATCGGCTCGGGGAGCCCGGGCACCAGGCTGGCCAGGATCTCGCCGATCACCTCGTCGGAGAGCGGCTCCAGGGCCAGGCTGGTGAAGCTGCGCTGGCCAGCTCCCCAGTTTGGACGGCGCTCGAGGAGCTCGGGTCGTGCCAGGGTGATGATGTAGATGGCGTGGCCCCGGCTCCACTCCAGCAGGTGGTCGATGAAGTCGAGCTGGCCCGGATCGGCCCAGTGCAGGTCCTCGAAGACCATGACCAGCGTGTTCTCGCCGGCGACCCGCTCGAAAAACGTGCGCCACGCGGCGAACAGGTCCTCGCGCCCACCGGCGTCGGCATCGGACATGCCCAGCAGCTGCTCGAGCCGTGGCCCCATCCAGCGCCGCTCCGCCTCGTCCGGGACGTAGGTCTCGAGCGCCGTGGCGAGCTTGGCGCGGGTGGTGGGGGCGTCGTCGAGCTCCAGCAGCCCGACCCGGCTGCGCACCATCTCGGCCAATGCCCAGAAGCTGATCCCCTCGCCATAGGCCGGCGAGCGACCCTGGTGCCACAGGACCGTCATCTTGATGCCGTCGATGTACTTGAGGAACTCCCAGGCAAGCCGGCTCTTTCCGATCCCCGCCTGGCCGATGATCGAGACCAGCCGCGGCCGCTTCTCGCGCGGCGCGGCGTGGAAAAGGTCCTTGACCAGGCGCATCTCGGCGTCGCGGCCCATGAACGGCGCCTCGAGCTGATCCGCGCGCCCTGCGCCGCCCCGGCGCGCCACGACCCGCACCGCCCGGTACGCCGGCACCGGACTGACCTTGCCCTTCAGCTCCTGCTCGCCGACCGCCTCGAAGACGATGGCGCTCTCGGCGCTCTGGCGGGTCGCCTCGCCGACGATGACGGTGCCCGGTGGTGCGACCGACTGGAGGCGGGAGGCGGTGTTGACCAGGTCGCCGGCGACCATCCCCTGGTTCGAGGCGCCCAGGGTGACGGCCGCCTCCCCGGTGAGCACGCCGGCGCGTGCGGTGAGCTTGTCTCCGTCGTGCCCCAGGTTCCCGACCGCTTCCACCAGGTCGAGGGCGGCGCGCACGGCGCGCTCGGCGTCGTCCTCGTGCGCCACCGGCGTGCCCCAGACCGCCATGACCGCGTCGCCGATGAACTTCTCGACCGATCCGCCGTAGCGGTTAATGATCTCCTGCGCGACGCCGAAGTACTCCGTCAGCTGCTCACGCACCGCCTCCGCGTCGCGCGACTCGGACATCGTCGTGAAGCCGACCAGGTCGGCGAACAGGACCGAGACGAGCTTCCGCTCGGCGATCGTGCTGGCGTTGGCCGCGTCGGGGGTCGCTGCAGGGGCAGGCGCCGACGAAACCGGGGCCGCGGCTGCGGGCGCGTCGGCACCGGCAGCCTGCGGCGTGGATGGCGCCGCCAGCGCGAAGCCGCACTCAGGGCAGAACTTCGGACTTCCATCGTACGGCGTCGCGCACGAGGGGCACGTCTGCTGCAGGCGGGTGCCGCATTCGGCGCAGAACTTCTGGTTGGGGCTGGCGGCGGGGACGCCGCAGGACGGGCACTGCATCGGGGCGAAAGAATAGCGGGACCCCGGCCACATGGAAAGAACGTTCGAGACGGCAGCGGTTAGCCGCCGATGTAGCTCATCTCCACCTTGGGCAGCGCCACCGTCTCGGCCGACCGAATCTCCGAGTAGCGGTCGTCGCGAGCCTCCCAGATCGCGCGCAGGGCTGCCTCGAGATCGGCATCCGACGAGCCGGCCCGCAGCAGAGCCCGCAGGTCGTGGCCGGCGGTTGCGAAGAGGCATGTGTAGAGCTGCCCGTCGGCGGAGAGACGGGCCCGCGAGCAGTCGCCGCAGAAGGGGCGGCTGACCGAGGCGATGATCCCGATCTCACCCGCGCCATCGCGGTAGCGGTAGCGCTCGGCCACCTCACCGGGGTGCGTGGGAGGCATCGGCTCAAGAGGAAACGCCGCGGCCACCGCCGCAAGGATCTCGTCGGCGGTCACCACCTCGTCCAGGCGCCAGCCGTTCGAGTGCCCGACGTCCATGTACTCGATGAAGCGCAGGATGCGGCCGGTGTCCCGGAATCGGCGCGCCATGGGAAGCAGGGCATGCTCGTTCCAGCCGCGCTTCACGACCATGTTCAGCTTGATCGGTCCCAGGCCGGCGGCCTCGGCCGCCTCGATCCCGGCCAGCACCCGCGACACCGGCACCCCGGCGTCGTTCATGCGCATGAAGGTGGCGTCGTCATCGGCGTCGAGGCTGATGGTGACGCGATGCAGACCCGCTGCCCGGAGCGCCTCTGCCTGTTCGGTCAGCAGCACCCCGTTGGTCGTCAGCGTCAGGTCGCGGACGCCGGGGATGGCCGCCAGCATGCCGACCAGCGTTGGCAGCTCGCGGCGGACGAGCGGCTCGCCGCCGGTGAGGCGCACCTTCTCCACCCCGAGCCGGGTGAAGATGCGCACCAGCCGCGCGATCTCCTCGAAGGTGAGCAGCTCCGCTCGCGGCAGGAAAGCGTGGTCTCGCCCGAAGAACTCGCGAGGCATGCAGTAGACGCAGCGGAAGTTGCAGCGGTCGGTGACGCTGATGCGCAGGTCGTGCAGCGGGCGACCGCGCGTGTCGCGGGGCAGCATCGGCAGGGGGAGTGGCTCGGACATCCGGCGCAGATGCTGACAGCGCTCCCGGCGCTTGCCAACTGCGGGATCCCGGGTCAGGTCCGCAGGCATGCGTTGGCGTAGAAGATCGGGATGTCGAGCGCGGCGTGCAGTGCGATCGGCAGGAGGAGCGATCCCGTTCGCAGCGCGACGGCGCCGAAGGCGAGGCCGGCGACCGCGGTTGCCGCCACCACGGGCAGCGGCGAGCCGGCGAAGGCGCCGCCTACGCCGTGGGCAAGGCCGAAGGCTGCCGCCTGCACCGCCATGGCCACCGCCGGGCTGCGCGACCGCATGACCCAGCGCAGGAGCACCCCCCGGTAGGCGGTCTCTTCCATGCTGGCATTGGCGATCGCGAAGAGGAGCGCCGGGACCAATGCCGCGAGGTTCCCCAGGGCGACCGGCAGCGGCCCGAAGAACGGCTCGGCCACAGCCGGGCCGATGAAGATGGCCGCGATCCCCACCGCCAGCAGCCCGCCAACGGCCAGCGCCACCCCCGCGCGGGACGCTCCGCGTATCCCGATCTCCCCCGCGGACGAGCCGAGCAGCCGGGCGACCAGGGCCACCGCCGAGAGCACCAGCAACGCGCCCCCGGCTCGGTACAGCGCAAACGGGGCGAGGGGACTGGCACAGCTGCTCCCGTCGAGCGCGTTGGCCGGCAGCGCGACGCCGCTCCACACCATGCTGAGCACCACCAGCAGGCAGGCTCCGTAGGCGTACGTCGTGGAGCCGGGCGCGGTGCCCTTGCTGCGGGACAGCCACAGGCTCGCCATGAAGCCGATGAGCAGGACGAGCAGCAGCGGCAGGCGCAGCGGCTCAAGGGCCGCGGCGACCAGGAGCAGGATGATCGGGATCAGCGCGACCACCGAGCCGGCCGCGATCACGGGGGCGCCAGCGCCTCGAGCGCGTCG
>JBGQCU010000035.1:0-16666 GCA_041495495.1 Candidatus Limnocylindria bacterium | reverse complement strand
CCGGAACGTGCAGCTCCCACACCGGTCAGCCCTCCTGCCCGCGGCGACGCGCCAGCCAGAGGATGCCGACCAGCGACTTCGCGTCGCGGATGCGCCCGGCGTCGATCGCCGCAACGGCATCCGACAGCGCCAGCCACGACCGCTCGAGCGCCTCGTCGTCGGGCGCCAGCGCTTCGACCGCCCGCAGCTCGGTCGCCAGGAAGAGGGTCAGCAGCTCCGTCGAAAAGCCGGGCGCGGTGTAGAAGGATGGCCCCTCCTCCCAGTGCGCCGCGTCGAGGCCGCATTCCTCGGCCAATTCGCGCTGAGCGGTGACCAGCGGCGCCTCCCCCGGCTCAAGCGTCCCGGCGGGGATCTCGAGCAGCTCGGCGCTCGCCGCCTGCCGCCATTGGCGGACCATCGCCAGCCGCTCGCCGTCAAGGGCCAGGATCGCGACCGCGCCGGGATGCTCGACCACCTCGCGCACGGCCCGCTGGCCTGACTCGAGCTCAACCTCGTCGACGCGCAGCGCGAGGAGGCGTCCGCTGAACGCACGACGGCTGCTGAGAGTCCGCTCCGGCATGCGGGCAATGCTAGCCGAGGGTCCTACTGCCGAGCTGGCGCGCAGCGGTTAGGATCGGGCTGTGATCGTGGTCGAGGGGCTTCGCAAGGACTTCCGCAGGCTGACCGCCGTGCACGACATGGCGTTCACCGTCGGAGACGGCGAGATCTTCGGCCTGCTCGGCCCCAACGGCGCCGGCAAGACGACCACCGTCCGGATGCTGGCCGGGCTGATCGCGCCGACAGCCGGCAGCGCCACGGTCAACGGCCATTCGCTGGGCGAGGGATCCCAGCGCATCCGGGCCATCACCGGCATCCTGACCGAGAGTCCCGGCCTGCACGAGAAGCTGACCGCCCGCCAGAACCTGGCCTTCTACGGCCGCCTGTACGGTCTGCGCGGAGCGCGGCTGCGGTCCGCGGTGGAGCGCTACCTGGGCGTGGTCGAGATGAGCGAGCACGCCGATCGCCGGGTCGCGACCTTCAGCAAGGGGATGCGCCAGAAGGTGGCGATCGCGCGGGCCCTGCTCCATGACCCGGAGGTGATCTACCTCGACGAGCCGACCAGCGGCCTCGACCCCTCGGCCGCCAAGACGGTCCGCGACTTCGTGGCCACGCTGCGCAGCCTCGGTCGCTCGATCGTGGTCTGCACCCACAACCTGGACGAGGCGGAGCGCCTTTGCGACCGGATCGGGATCATGCGCGGCACGCTGCTGCGGGTCGACACCCCGGCCGCGCTGCGGCGCCACGGGCGGACCGCGACGGTGCGGGTCGAGCTGAACGGGGCGCGCGGCCCGGAGTCGTTCATCGGGCGCATGGCGGACCTGCCGTTCGTCACCGGCGTCCAGGCGAAGGAGGCGACGCTGGTCGTCGAGCTGGCCGATCCAGCGCATGACACGCCGGACCTGGTGGCCGCCCTGGTGAGCGCCGGAGCGCGCATCACCTCGGTCCTCGAGGAGGCCCCCACCCTCGAGGAGGCATACCTCGCGCTGGTCGGGGAGCAGGGCGAGCGGGACTCCGACCGATGAGGCTCGGCTACGTCCTCGCCGTCTTCGCCAAGGAGTGGCGTGACCTGCTCAGCAACCGGCTGCTGCTGGGGGCGGTCGCCTTCCCGGCGATCGTCTTCGCGGCCATCCCGACCGGCGTGGTCGCCTTCATCCAGGCCAACAACCTGGATCCTCGTCAGCTGGGGCAGATCGAGCAGTACATCGCCAACTTCCCGGACCTTGCCCCCAAGCTGGCGGCCCAGGGCTTCATCATCACCAACTTCATGGCCTACTTCCTGCTCATCCCGGCCATGGTGCCGATGGCGATCGCCACCCAGTCGGTGATCGGCGAGAAGGTGGCGCGCTCCCTTGAGCCGCAGCTGGCCACGCCGCTCGAGGTCGGCGAGCTGCTGGCCGGCAAGACGCTGGCGGCCGCGCTGCCGGCGGTCGCGGCGACCTGGGGCGTCTTCGCGCTGTACGGCCTCGTCAACGGCGCGATCGCCAACCCGGTCCTGACGAAGCTGGTCTTCAGCGACGTGTGGCTGCTGGCCATGGCGACCCTCGTGCCGCTCATCTGCCTGCTCAGCGTGCTGCTCGGGATCGTGGTCAGCAGCCGCGTCAACGATCCGCGCACGGCGCAGCAGATCGGCGGCTTCGTGGTGATCCCCATCATCGCCGTGGCGGTCGCCCAGTTCGTCGGCGGCCAGGCCACCTTCACCATCCAGCAGGTGGTGATCGGCGACCTGCTGGTGGCCGGGCTGATCGGGGTGACCCTGCTGATCGGCTCGTGGGCCTTCGACCGCGAGTCGATCCTCACCCGCCTGGCCTGACCGATGGAGCGCCAGGCACCGGTCCCGGTGCGCCGGTACGTCGTGGCAGGCCTGCTGGCCGCCGCCCTGGTGAGCGGCGTCCTGCTCCTGGTGCGCCCCTTCATCTTCAGCTTCGCGGAGCCGCTCAACGACACGAACTACACCGTCGCGGCGGCGGCGCAGGCTCAGAACGGCCCGATATTGAAGGAGATCGTGCTCAACGAGTCGCACGGCATCCCCGGCGAGGTACACCGCGGCGAGCGGGTCGGACTGACCGTGGTCGTCTCCGCGGTCGGGGTGGATGCATTCGCGGTGGTCGACGCCTGGAGCCCCACCAACGACTGCGCGGTGACGCTCGGGGCCGATCGGCTGGTCGACTGCGGCGGCGACACCTGGACCTACGACGGCGTCCCGATCGACCCGGCCAACCCAGCGCTGGAGGGCTTCCCGACGACCGTCAGCAACGGCGCGGTGGTCGTGGATTTCACGCGACCGATCTCAGCCCCGGCATCGTAGGATTCGCGCCATGCCGGACAACCTGGACCCGATCGGCTGGATCGTCATCGGCTTCATCGCCGGCGCGGTGGGCGGCCGGTTCGTGCCGGACCGCGAGCGCATGGGCTGCCTCGGCACCACCGCCCTGGGGATCGTGGGCGGCCTGCTCGGCGGCTGGTTCTGGACGCAGGTGCTGCACCAATCGCGGGCCGGAGGATTCCTGGGGGCGCTGCTGATCGCCATCCTCGGCTCGGCCTTCGTGCTGGTGCTGGTCCGCGGGCTGACGCGCCGCTAGGCGCCGAGGTTTGACGCTCTTCTGGAGCGCGTGGGAGAATCCGGCCCGCCCCGCCGTCACTCCGCGCGCGGTCCCGTGGTGGCCTTAGCTCAACCGGTAGAGCATCGGATTGTGGATCCGAAGGTTACGGGTTCGATCCCCGTAGGCCACCCCACGCCTCAGGCGTTCAGGCGTGCCTCGTTGGCCGGGTCGAAGAGATGCAGGTTCTCCATGGCGACGGCGAGCTCGACCGAGTCACCGACCTGCACGCGCCGGTCAGCACCGACCAGGGCCACGATGTCGTGGCCATCAACGTCGGCGTGAATGAGCGCCTCGTTACCGAGGTACTCGACCACGTCAACCTTGGCCGGGATTCGCACCGCATCGACCTGGCCGTTGGCCACGTCCAGGTGCTCCGGGCGGAAGCCGACGATCAGGTCCGCGCCGGCTGGACGCCCGGCGATCGCCTGGACCAGCGATCCTGACAGCGGCGCCCTGCCACCGGCGAAGGCGATCGCGCCCGCATCTGTCCGCGCGCTCAGGAAGTTCATGGACGGTGAGCCGATGAAGCCGGCCACGAAGACGTTCCGGGGCCGGTCGTACAGCTCCTTCGGGGTACCGGCCTGCTGCAGGAGCCCGTCCTTCATGACGGCGATCCGGTCGCCCATGGTCATCGCCTCGATCTGGTCGTGGGTGACGTAGACGGTCGTCGTCCCCAGCCGATGGCGAAGGCGCCCGATCTCCGCGCGGGTCTGCACCCGCAGCTTGGCGTCGAGGTTGGAGAGCGGCTCGTCCATCAGGAACACGGCCGGCTCGCGGACGATCGCCCGGCCCAGGGCGACCCGCTGGCGCTGACCGCCGGAGAGGGCCTTGGGCTTCCGATCGAGGAGATTCTCGAGCCCAAGGATCTCCGCGGCTGCCCGGACCCGCTGGTCAATCTCCGTTTTCGGCATCCTGCGCAGCTTCAGCCCGAAGGCCATGTTGTCGAAGACGGTCATGTGCGGGTAGAGGGCGTAGCTCTGGAAGACCATCGCGATGTCGCGATCCTTGGGCGCCACGGTGTTCACCACGCGGTCACCGATCAGGATCTGCCCCTCGCTGATCTCCTCCAGCCCGGCGACGCAGCGGAGGGCGGTGGTCTTGCCGCAGCCGGATGGACCGACGAGCACGAGGAACTCCCCATCGGCGATCTGCAGGCTCAGGTCGTTGACCGCCACCACGTCGCCGCCGAAGCGCTTGTAGACATGGTCGAAGGTGACTGTCGCCATCCAGATCTCTCCTCTCTCCGAGCGGTCGCACGGGATGCGGCGCCGGGGCTGCGCGCATCATATCGCGAGGCTCGCGGTCAGCCCTCACACAACGGGCGCACCTCGCCGATCAGGCGCTCGATCGTCTCGCGGTCGAACGGCGCCGGCAGCTCCACGATCAGCGTCCGGAAGCCGGCCTCCATGCATGCCCGCATCTCTTGCGCGATCTCCTCCGGTGGGCCGAGCCAGAGGTACTTCTCGACGAGCGGATCGGTCTTGTTGTGGGCCATCTGGGCCTGCCACACCCGCCACGCCTCGTCGCGCTGGTTGCGGATCACGATCTTGCACGAGACGGTGCGCTCGATCTCCGCTTCGTCACGGCCAACCTCGAGACAGTGCTGGCGAAGCACCTGGTTCTTGTGGGCGAGGAAGTCCGGCGGGCCCATCGCGTTCCACATGTCGGCGTAGCGCGCCACGGTGCGCAGCGTCTTCCGCTCGCCGGAGCCACCGATCATGATCGGGAGGCGCCGCTGGATGGGGAGCGGCGCATGGCGCAGGTGGTCGGTCCGATAGTGCGGTCCGGCGTGGGTCACCTCCTCGCCGTCGAGCAGACGGCGCATGATGCCGACCGCCTCGTCGAGCCAATCGAGCCGCTCGCCGAAGCCGCTGCCAAAGTCCAGGCCATGCGCTCGATGCTCGGGCTCAAACCAGGCGGCCCCCATGCCGAGGATCGCTCGACCGCCACTGACGTGGTCGAGGGTGGTGACCGTCTTGGCCACCAGGCCGGGGTTGCGGAACGGGTTGGCGCCGACGAGCAGACCGAGGCGGACCCGCTGGGTCGCGCCGGCGTAGGCCGCCAGCAGCGTCCAACCCTCGTAGATCGGCTGGAATGGATCGCCGTAGATGGCGTAGAGATGATCCCAGGACCACAGGTGGTCGTACCCGAGGCGATCGATCAGCCGCGCGGTTGCCAGCAGCTCGGGCCAGGTGGTCGCCTGGGGCCAGAGCGCGATGCCGAGGCGGACCGGTTGTTCTGGCACCCGCGCATGCTACCCCGGGTCGACACAGAGCAGGACTCCCGGGCCGCGATCGACCCGGGAGTCCCCAAACCGACCGTCAGATCGGTCGAGGGTGGTGCACGTACGACCCACCGGTCATGGTGCGGACCACGATGTCAACGAGGCCGCCGAGCACGATGCCACCGACCAGGGCCGGGAGCAGGTAGAGGCTCTCGACCACGGGGCCCGTGGTGCTGATGGTGCCGAACGCCTCGCTGGCCAACCAGCCGCCGGCTAGTGCCGCGACGCCCGCCACGAGCCACTCGTAGCCGGTCCGCGTCTCGCCGATCAGCTGCACGATCACGCCGAGCACAAGCGCGCCGCCGGCCAGAAGCAGCAGGCCGACCCCACCCATGCCGATGTTCCAGCTGAAGATTTCGATCATCTGGATCCTCCTTCGAGCCATTGGGCGAGGCGGCGACAGTTGGCCGCGGCACGCACCTCTGACTCCATCGATCAGCATCGCCTCAACCACCAGGCGCTGGCCAGAGCCGTTCTTCCTGACTTCGGCACCGGCCCATTGGTCATGCCCCGCGGCCGGACCAGTGCGCTACAGACCGCTGTGCCGCTCCTCCGTAGGCTCGGCCCATGTTCAGGGCAGCACCCCGACGGCAGCCTCGCCGCGTCATGGCGCGTGCCATCGCGCTGTCCGGCTCCACGCTGCTGGCGGCCGCGCTCCTGGTCTGGGCCCCCCAGCCCACGACCGGCTGGAACCAGTCGAGCGCGGAAGCGACCCTCTGGCAGCTGCTCAACGGCGACCGCGTCAACAACGGCCTCCAGCCGCTCACCCAGCACAGCACCCTGGTCACCCTTGCCCGGTGGCGCAGCAAGGACATGGTCGACCGCGACTACTTCGATCACACCATCCTGGGCACGAGCTATCAGGTCTACCACTGGTACGACTCCAACGGCCTGAGCTGGTCGTCGGGGGGCGAGAACATCGGCTACAACGTCGGGTACGCCGATGCCGACTCGCCGGTGCAGATCAACCAGGGCTTCATGGACTCGGCCGGGCATCGGGCCAACATCCTGAACATTGCCTGGACCCATGGGGGAGTGGGCGCCTATGGGGCCGACGGCGTCACCTGGGGTGGCCAGGTCCGCAACATGCGCATGTACACCGAGCTCTTCATCAAGCTGAAGTCCGGTTCGCCTCCGCCTCCGCCTCCGCCACCGCCTCCTGCGACTCCCAAGCCGACACCGAAGCCGACGCCGAAGCCAGCCCCCAAGCCGACCCCGGCTCCCACTGCCACGCCGCACCAGACTCCGCTCGAGAGCCTCACACCGGAGACTCCGACGCCGAGCCCGACGCCGGACGAAGCGACCCCGGCCGAGCTGGCCGGCCCCCTGGCGGCGCTGCCCACCATCCATTCCACGGTCGGGAATGACGGGACCGATGCCGACGGCGCCGCGCAGGTTGCCGTCACCAGCCTGCGGGTCGAGACGGCCGATGCCGCCGACCGGGGCATGTTCGAGACGGTGATCGGCTCGCTTCTGAGCTTCTTCCTGGGCTGATCCGGCAGGTGAGCGCCCGCGACGACGGCACCGTCATCGGTCTCGGCGGGCGGGCTAGACTGCCAGCGATGTCCGTGATCCTCGAGGCGCACGACCTCGTCAAGCGATATCCGCTCGGCGAAGGCTCGGTGGAGGCGCTGCGCGGCGTCTCCCTCTCGGTCGCCAAGGGCGAGTTCGTGGCGATCATGGGGTCGTCCGGCTCGGGCAAGTCGACCATGCTGCACCTGCTGGGCGGCCTCGACCGTCCCACCAGCGGCAGCGTGGTGATCGACGGGATCAACGTCAGCCAGCTCAACGACGAGGAGGCGACGCTCACCCGGCGCGCCAAGACCGGCTTCGTCTTCCAGTTCTTCAACCTGATCTCGCTGCTGAACGTGGCGGAGAACGTGGCCCTGCCCTTCCTCATCGCCGGCGACGCGCTGGTTGCCCACCGTCCCCGGATCGATGCCCTGCTCGAGCTGGTCGGGCTGTCCGACAAGGCCGGGCATCGCCCTGATCAGCTCTCCGCCGGCGAGCAACAGCGCGTTGCCCTGGCGCGCGCCCTGGCCACCGAGCCGGCGATCCTCCTCGCCGACGAGCCGACCGGCAACCTCGACTTCGTGACCGGCACCGAGATCCTCGACCTGCTGTGGGACTCGTGCGACCGCCTCGGCCAGACGATCGTGCTGGTCACCCACGATGCCCGCGCGGCCGCATACGCGGACCGGGTCCTGGTCGTCCGGGACGGCACCATCCGCGACGAGATCTCGCTCGGACGACGCCGCGACCACGAGGCCCGGCCGCTGATCACCCGCCTCGCCGCCCTGGGCCTGTAGGCCGATGCGCCTGGCGACCCTGGCCTGGCGCGGCCTCACCGCCAGGCGACTGCGCTCGGCGCTCACGATCATCGGGGTTGCGCTGGGCGTGGCGCTGGTGACCGGCACGCTGCTCACCAACCAGGCCGCCGGCGAGGCGGTCGAGCGCGCCGCGCGGGAGATCCTGGGCCGCGCCGAGCTGCGGGTGCGCGCCTTCGACCCGGCCGGATTTACGCCGCGTGCTGTATCGACCCTGAAGCGCATTCCCGGGGTAGTGACCGCGGCGGCGGTCGCCGAGCGGCGCATCCCGCTATCGACCCTGCCCGGCCCGGACGAGATCGTGTTCGACCCGCTGCTGGCCATCGGCGTGGATCCCGTGGACGAGGCAGCCGTCCGCACCTACGACCTGGAGGCGGGCACCTTCCTCTCCGGCGACCACCCGGCCGACGTTCTGGTCAACGCGGCCTGGGCCAGCCGCAACGGGCTCGGCGTGGGTGACGGGTTGTGGTTCACCGGCGCCCGGATCGGGGTCACACCGCTGCGCATCGCGGGCCTGCTCGGCGACCTGGGGGTGGGTGCCCTGCAGCAGGGCAACGTGCTGGTCCTGAATCGGGCCACCCTCAACGACGCCTTCAACGCTCCGGCGCCGGTCCTGTACGTCGACCTGGTGGTGGCCGAAGGCCGCGCGCCTGACGTCCAGGCGGCGCTCGACCGCGAGATGCGCGAACCGTTCATCGTCGAGACGGTGGCCGATGCGCAGCTCCAGCTGAGCCGCGCGCAGGAGGGCTTCTCGGGAATCGCCTTCCTGTTCGGTCTGGTGGCGCTCGTCGTCGGCTCGTTCCTGGTGGCCAACACGCTGGCCATGACGCTCACCGAGCGGACGCGGGAGGTCGGCCTGCTGCGAGCTGCCGGCATGACCCAGCGCCAGGCTTTGGGTCTCTTCCTGCGGCAGGGTGCCATGGTGGCGGTGATCGGCAGCGGGCTGGGCCTGGGGCTGGGCGTAGGGCTGGCGGCCCTGATCATTGGCTTCCTGCGCAGCACCCGCGCCGTGCTGGTGACGGGCCTCCCCCTCAACCCGCTCGCCCTGCTGCTGGCCTTCGCGATGGGCGTGGCGGTGACGCTGGCCGCCTCCGCTTTCCCGGCTGCGGCCGCGGCACGCATCTCCCCGCTGGACGCGTTGCATCCGTCGCGCCAGCCCGCCCGCACGCTGTGGGGACGCCTGCGCTGGCTGGTCCTGCTGGAGCTGCTGGTGGTGCTGCTGGGGGTCGCCTTCTACCCCCTCGACCGCGGCCAATTCGGCGTGGTCGGGGTGGCCCTCGCGCTCGCGGTGCTGGTCGCCGGCACGGCGCTGACCGCCATCGGCGTCCAACCGTTGAGCCGTGTGGTGGGGCGGCCGTTCGAGTGGTTCTTCGGCGCCGAGGGCCTCCTTGGTCGGGCCAACCTGGGTCGCGACCGTGCGCGCACCGGCCTGACGGTTGGCGCGCTGATCATCGCCCTCAGCGCCGTGGTCACGCTCGGGGCCGTGGCTGAGAGCGCGCGGGCCACAGCAGATCGGTGGGTCGGCTCGATCCTGCCGGGCGGCTACGCCATCCGCATCGCCATTCCTGTCGACATCGATGCCAAGCGCCCGGATCTCGAGTCGATCGCCGGAGCCGCCGCCGCCTCGCCGATCGCCGAGTTCCCGGCCGTCGCGCACGATGGAGACAAGCGATACGAGGCATCGGTGGCCGGCATCGAGCCGACCGTCTTCGAAGCCACCGGCTCGCTGATCTTCGTTCACGGTTCACGGCAGGCAGCGTTCGCCGCGCTCCAGGCCGGCGGAGCGGTCCTCGTGCCGGAGCCGGTCGCCACGCGCGACAAGCTCGGCATCGGGTCGACGCTCGGGCTGGCACAGCCCGGCGGCAAGGTCCAGACCTTCACCGTGGTGGGGATCATCGCCTACACCCTGCCGGCCCGATCACCGGACGGAGCGCTCCTGATCAGCCTGGCCGATGCGCGGAGCCGCTTCGGCGCTACCAGCGCTTCGCTCTGGGCCCTTGTGCCCCAGCCTGGGATCACCGAGGCAGGGTTCCGCGCCTCGGTGCGCGCAAAGGCCGTGGCCTACGCTGCGGAGATGCTCACCGCCCAGGGCCTGGCCAGCGACCTGGAGCGGTCGCTGGATCGGCTGATCGGCCTCTTCGACGTCCTTGCGCTGCTGGCGGTCGCGATCGCAGGGCTCGGGATCGTGAATACGCTCGGGGTGAGCGTCGTGGAGCGCGCCCGCGAGATCGCCATCCTGCGCTCGCATGGCATGACCACCGGCCAGGTGCAGGCCATGGTCGTGGCCGAGGCTGCCATCATGGGCGCCATCGGCGGCATCGCCGCGGTGGCGACCGGGCTGCTGATGTCGTGGGCGGTGGTCGGCGGCACGACGCCGGGCGACTTCGGCGCGGGACTGGCGATTCCATGGCCGCTGCTGATCAGCGTCCCGCTGCTGGGCATCGGGGTGGCGGCCCTGGCGGGCCTTTACCCGGCACGCCTGGCGGCGCGGATCCCCATCGTGGGCAGCATCTCGCACTTCGAATAGACGCAGAGGAGGAGGAGAGACCGATGCCTGGACGCTTCTGGCAGGCAAAGGCGGGCCGTGCCTTCGTGGGCCGGCTGGAGACCGGCGACGACCTGGTCGAGGAGATCGAGCATCTCTGCGCGGAGCATGACGTCCGCGCGGCGTGGGTGAGCGTAATCGGCGCGGTGCGCCACGCCTCGTTCGCCTACTACGACCAGGAGGACCACCGCTACCTGGAGCTGGAGAGCAGCGAGCACCACGAGATCGCCGGCTTCGTCGGCAACATCTCCCTGCGGGACGGGCGGCCGTTCCTCCACGCGCACGCGACCTTCTGCGCCAGGACCGGCTCGGCGGTGGGCGGCCACCTGCTGCCCGGCTGCGAGGTCTTCGCGGCCGAGGTCACCGTGCGCGAGATGACTGGCGTGGAGCTCACTCGGACCCCCGACGAGGTGAGCGGCCTCGCCCTCTGGTAGCCGCCTCCGACGCTTTCAGGACATCTTCAGAAATGGCGGCGCAGACTGGGCCGGTGCGCCTGCTTGTCGTGGAGGATGACGCCCGACTCGGCCGTGCGCTGTTGCGCATGCTCGAGCGGGATCGCCACGTGGTCGAGGTCACCGATCACGGCGTCGATGCCGTTGAGATCGTTGCCTCGGGGATCGGCGTCGAGGCGATGATCCTGGACGTGGGATTGCCGGACATCTCCGGCATCGAGGTGGCGCGGCGCCTCCGCCGGGCCGGCCACCGCATCCCGATCCTGATGCTGACCGCGCGTGACGGCATGGCCGATCGAGTGGCTGGCCTCGATGCCGGGGCGGACGATTACCTGGTCAAGCCGTTCGCGTACGAGGAGCTGGTGGCCCGCTTGCGTGCCCTCGATCGCCGTGCCGCGGGTCATCACCAGATCGGCCAGCAGCTCGCGAATGGGCCGATCGTGCTTGATCAACGACTGCGCAGGGTCGAGGTCGCGGGCCAGGTGATTGAGCTCACCCGGCGCGAGTTCACCCTGCTCGAATGCCTCCTGCGCCACGCTGGCCAGGTGCTCAGCCGCGATCAGCTCCTCGATTACGCCTGGCCCTTCGGCGATGCGGTGACGCACAACACGGTCGAAGCCTACGTGCACCTCCTGCGCTCGAAGCTCGGACCCGATGCCGGCGCGCGCATCGTCACCGTGCACGGGGTCGGCTACCGGATGGTCGACCCGTGAGCCGGCGCCCGCAGCCCGGAGGCTCCCCGGATGCCGACCTGCTGCGCCGCGTGCGCTGGCGGCTCGTGGGCTGGAGCGCCGGGCTGACCATGCTCGTCATGCTCGGGCTCGGCACCGCCGTCTACCTGGTGATTCACACCTCGCTGACCGGCAGCGCCGTCGCCACCCTCGAGCGCCGGGTCGATGCCGCCGAGCAGCGACTCATGTCGCTGCCGCCGGATCGGTTTCCGCGTCGTCCGGAGCTGGGGTTCCCGGACATCGGCATCCCCTTCGGAGCCCCGACCTTCGGGGGCTCTGCTCCCGGCACCGTGACGCTCATCGTCGACCGCAGCGGCAAGCTCGTCGGCCCGCTCCAATCGGGCCTGGTGGGGCTGCCGATCGCCGATGGCATTCAGGCGGCCCAGGCGACCGGCGAGGACCTCCGTGAGTCGACCCTCGACGGCACCCCGGTCCGCGTGCTGAGCCGGAGGATCACCGTCAACAAAGCGCCGTTTGTGATCCAGATCGTCCAGGACCGGGCGGCTGAGCAACGCACCCTCGCGCTCCTCATCGTGGTCCTGGGAGCCGGAGCCGCGGCCGCCGTAGCGCTGGCCATCGGCCTTGGCTTCGTGTATGCCGGGCGGGCCCTGGTGCCGATCCGCACGTCGCTCCGACATCAGCGCGACTTCGCCGCCGACGCCAGCCACGAGCTGCGCACGCCCCTGGCGGTCTTGAGCCTGAACGTGAGCGAGCTGCGCCGCGAGCCCCAGCGGCCCCTCGCCGAGGTGGCGGATGTGGTCGACGACATCGAGGCCGAGGTCGGTCAGCTGACGACCCTGGTCGAGGAGCTGCTGGTGCTCGCCCGGAGCGATTCCGGCGCCATCGAGATCCGGCATGAGCCGATCGACCTGGCTGCCGTGGCGGCAGATGCCCTCCCACGCCTTGGCGACCTGGCCAGGGCCCGCGCCGTTACTGTCAGCCTCGATCCAGTCCCGGCGCCGATGCACGGCGACCCCGAACGACTTGGCCAGCTGATCACCATCCTGGCGGACAACGCCATCCGCTTCAGCCCCGTCAGCGGCACGGTGCGGGTGACGGTTGGGCTGGCCGACGGGCGCGCTCGTCTTGCGGTCGACGACGAGGGACCCGGCATCCGCGCCGAGGATCTGCCGCGGCTCTTCGACCGGTTCTGGCGCGCCGCCGATGCCCCGCCGGATGGCGTTGGCCTGGGATTGTCGATCGCTGCCTGGATCGTCCAGCAGCATCACGGCCACATCACCGCCGCCAACCGCCCGACCGGCGGAGCCCGGTTCGAGGTGAGCCTGCCCGTCGATTGACGGGCCGCGGCATTCTCGCCGCTTTTCAGGAAATCACAAGGATCGCCTGTCACGGTGGGCCGATGCGCCGTCGTGATCGGCGCCTGTCGCCCCAGTGGAAGAAGGAGGATCGATGAGAGTCTGGTGGATCGCCGCGGCCGGCCTGGTCGTCATCGGCCTGGGAGTGGCGGGGTTCGCGATCTTCGGCCCCGGCTTCGCAGCCAAGGCGCAGGTGCAGTACCTCAGCTCGAATGCCGCGGTGGCGAACGTGATCGCCCAGGTCGTGGCCAACGGGACGGTCCAGGCGGCACACACCGACTCGCTCGCGTTCGGCAGCCCGGCGGTCGTCCAGGCGGCGACCCCGACCAGCGGCAGCGGCAATGGAACCCAGGCGGCTGCCAGTACAGGAGGCTCCGGCATCACCTGGTCGGTCGCGACGGTGGACGTTGCGGTCGGAGACCATGTGAAGGCGGGGGACCCTCTCGCCAGTGCCTCGACCACGGCGATCGATGCGCAGATCACCGTCGCGCAGGCCCAGGTGAATGGGGCGCAGGCCCAGGTCGACCGCGGCGGCAGCACCCAAACGGTCGCGAATGCCAAGGCTGCGCTCCTCAATGCCCAGACCAGCCTGGCCGATCTCGTGGCCGCCCGCGCCAACGCGAGCCTCGTGGCGCCGGAGGCCGGCACCGTGATCGCGCTGAACCTCACGAAGGGGGCCAGCGCCCCGAGCGGAGCCGCCGTCGTCCTCGCCTCGGACGCGATGGTGGCGTCCGGGACCGTGACCGAGACGGATGTCTCGGCCATCACGGTCGGTCAGAAGGCGACGATCACCCTCTCGGCGCTCAGCGCGGACCTCACCGGCAGCGTCAGCTACGTCGCTCCCACCGGCTCCGCGACGAGCGGGGTGGTCGGCTTCGGGATCCTGGTCACCCTCGACTCGGTGCCCGCCGGCACGCGCCCGGGGATGAGCGCCGATATCACCGTCATCACCAGGGAGGTGGATGGAGCGCTCTCCGTTCCGAGCGTGGCGCTCAACGGGAGCGTCGGGTCGTACACCGTGACCGTCCTGGCCAGCGATGGCACGACGGCGGTCCGGCAGGTCGGCGTCGGCCTTGTCACAGACAACCTGGCGCAGATCACCAGCGGCCTGACGGCGGGAGAGGCGGTCGTGACCGGCACCGCGTCGACCCAGCTCACGACCACGAACGGCGGGGGCGGCTTCCGCGTCGGCGGCGGTGGCTTTGGCGGGGGCGGCTTCCCCGGTGGCGGCTTCGGTGGGGGCGGCAACTGATGTCGGCGGGCTCCCTCGCGTCCACCGCCGGGACCGTGCCAACGGCGCCTCAGATCGTCTCCCTGCAGAACGTGAGTCGCACCTACCGGATCGGGGTGGTCGACGTGCCGGCGCTGGTCGACGTCAGCCTGGAGGTGGCCGACGGGGAGTTCGTCGCGATCGTCGGACCATCGGGATCCGGCAAGACCACGATGATGAACATCCTGGGCTGCCTGGACCGACCGACGAGCGGACGCTACCTGTTCGATTCCGTTCCCATCGGTGAGCTGAGCGACGATCAGCTGGCGCTCGTCCGCAGCCGGAGCATCGGGTTCGTCTTCCAGAACTACAGCCTGCTGCCGCGGACCACCGCGCTGGATAACGTGGCCGCGCCGCTCCTGTACCAGGGTATTCCGAGGGCCGAACGGAGGCGCCGCGCGCTGGCAGCGCTCGAGCGCGTGCAGCTCGCCGATCGGGTCCATCATCAGCCTTCCGAGCTCTCCGGCGGTCAGCAGCAGCGGGTGGCGATCGCCCGTGCCATCGTCACCGAGCCGCGCATGCTGCTGGCCGACGAGCCGACCGGCAACCTCGACAGCCACTCCGGCGCAGAGGTGATGGACCTCCTGCGCGAGCTGAACGCGACCGGGCGAACCGTGGTGCTCATCACCCACGAGGAGGCCGTCGCCGATTCGGCCGATCGGAAGATCAGCCTGCGTGATGGACAGGTCGCGGCATGAACCTGCGTGAGCTCGTGCGGCTGTCGCTCCAGCGCATCAGCGCGAACCCGCTGCGCAGCGCGTTGACGATGCTCGGCGTCATCATCGGCGTGGCCTCGGTGGTGGCGGTCGTCGCCATCGGGCAGGGGACCGGCCGGCGCATCAGCACCTCCATCAGCAGCCTCGGCACCAACCTGCTGACGATCAACGCCGGTCGGTCCGCCAACGGGCTGGTCCGCGGCGCGGCCGGCAGCGCGACCACCCTTACCCTCGACGACGCGTCCGCGGTGGCCGCGCTGGACAGCGTCGCGGCGGTCGCCCCCGGCGTCTCCACCCAACAGGTCGTGGCCGCGGGTCGCCAGAACGAGACCGTGAGCGTGGTCGGGACCACACCGGCCTATCTCGGCATCCGCGCCGACCAGGTCTGGCAGGGCTCCTTCCTGACCAGCGTGAGCGACGAGTTCGGCCTGCGGGTGGCGGTGCTGGGCTCCACCACCGCCACCAACCTGCGGCTCGACGCATCGGCCATCGGCAGCCAGATACGCATCGGCGGGCTTCCCTTCCGATTGATCGGGATCCTGCAGCCGAAGGGCGGGGCGGGGGTGTCGACCGATGATGTGGTGATCGTTCCGCTGTCGACCCTTCAGCATCTCCTGTCGGCCAGCGGCAGCCTGAGCAGCGTCAGCGTCAGCATGGTCGACGGCGCGAACAGCTCCGCCACCAGCTCGCTGATCACGGCGCTGCTGCGGGTGCGCCACCGGCTGAGCTCAACCCAGACGTCGGACTTCTCCGTCCTGACCCAGGATCAGCTTCTGCAGGTCGCCTCGACCGTGTCGAACACGCTCACGCTCCTGCTCGTCGGGATCGGCTCGATCTCGCTGCTGGTGGGCGGCATCGGGATCATGAACATCATGCTGGTCAGCGTCCGCGAGCGGACGCGCGAGATCGGCATTCGCAAGGCGATCGGCGCCCGGCGCCGGGACGTCCTCGCCCAGTTCCTGGTCGAGGCGGTCGTCCTGTCGGTGCTCGGAGGGGTGCTCGGCCTGGGCATCGGTGCCCTCGCCTCGCTCGTCATCGGGCAGGTGGCCGGCTGGGGGTTCGTCTTCAGCCTGCCGACCTTCGTCATCGCCCTCGTCTTCAGCGCCCTGGTGGGCGTCGTCTTCGGCGTCTGGCCGGCGCGCCAGGCCGCCTCGTTGGATCCAATCGTGGCACTCCGCTACGAATGAGCAAAGGAGCATCTACACCACCATGACCAGCGATCTGACTCCGACCGCGGAGCTTCTCCAGAAATCAAGCCGGCGCCAACCGCCGCGCACCGCGATCATCGCCATGGCGCTTGCGGGAGCGGTCGCCATCGGAGGCGTCGGCTTCGCGGTCGGTCGCGTCACGGCGCCAACACCAACCTTCCAGGGATTCCGAGGCGGCGGCAACGGCTTCCCGGGCGGGATCGGCGATGGCCAGGGCAATGGCCAGGGTGGTGGCCTCCGCTTCGGCGGCTTCGGCGGCGGCCTTCAGGGCACGGTCGACTCGATCAGCGGCGACACCATCACGCTGAAGACCGCCAACGGCTCGACGCTCACCGTCAACCTGTCGGGCTCGACAACCTACGGCAAGCAGGTCGCCGGGCAGAAGAGCGACATCGCCGTTGGCAACACCGTGCGGGTCGGAATCAGCTTCACCGCAGGCCAGAATCCCGCGAGCGGGAGCGTCAACGCCACCTCGGTGACGCTGGTGACGCCTTAGGTCGGCTGAGGATGGCGGCCCGCTGCGGCCATCTGCCCAGGTTTCCGTTGCGCGCCCAGTGCTGAGGGCAGGGTTGGGTAAGGCCGATCAGGTCCCAGTACCCGGGTCGTACAGGGCAGGCGGTAGCCCACTGCCGCCAGCCAGCAGCACCGTGCCACCTGACAGCAGCGTGGCCGTGTGG
>JBGQCU010000034.1:0-17515 GCA_041495495.1 Candidatus Limnocylindria bacterium | reverse complement strand
GCCGCCCTGCGACTGGCCCGCCCGGACGCTGCCCGGCGCCTCGCCGACGAGCTGCTGGCGATGGCCGAGCGACGCCCGCTGCCATCGCTGATCGGGACGGCGGGATGAACGCGATGACGCCGGTCGGTCGTGCCGACCTGGAGCGCCTCGACGCGATGGCCGCCGCGCAGGGGATCGCCCTGGCGGTCGATGCGCCGCTGGCTCCGCTCACCACGCTGCGCGTGGGGGGACCCGCGGACCGGCTGCTCGCCGTCCGCAGCCGTGCGGAGCTGCTGGCGGCGCTGCGCCTTGCCCGCGACGCCGGCTGCCCATGGTTTGTGCTCGGCAACGGCAGTGACCTGGTGGTCGCGGATGCCGGCATGCGCGGGCTCGTGATTCGCAATCGGGCCCGTGGCGTGTCGATCCGCGGTCTTCGCGTGCACGCCGACGCCGGGGCGCCGATGGCCCTGCTGGTCCGGCGCTGCATCGCCGCCGGGCTGGCCGGCCTGGAGTTCGGGACGAGCATCCCGGGCACGCTGGGCGGAGCGGTGTGGGCCAACGCCGGAGCCCATGACAGCGACATGCGCCAGGTGATTGCCAGGCTCGAGGCCTGGGATCCGCGCGACGACTCGATCTCCAGCCTCGACGCCGATGCCTGTGCCTTCGCCTACCGCGAGTCGCGCTTCAAGCACGGCTCCGAGGTGGTCCTGTCCGCGACGCTGGCCCTGCGTGCCGACGCCCCGGCCGCGATCGCCGCTCGGGTGGGGGCATACCAGGCTCAGCGGATCGCAACCCAGCCGCTGGCGGACCAGAATGCGGGGAGCGTCTTTCGCAATCCGACCGGCGACCATGCCGGGCGCCTGGTCGACGCCGCCGGGCTGAAGGGGCTGCGGGTCGGCGGCGCCGCCGTCAGCCAGCTGCATGCCAACTTCATCGTCACCGATCGCGGCGCGAGCGCGGCCGACGTGCGGGCGCTCGGCGACCGGATCCGGGCCGAGGTCCTGGCGCGCTTCGGCATCGGGCTCGCGTACGAGATCGAGTTCGTCGGAGACTGGCCGGCCGCGGCTCCGGTGGGAGGCGCGGAATGACCCCCCGGCTGCGGGTCGGCATCTTCGCCGGTGGCCGATCAGCCGAGCACGAGGTGAGCGTCAGCTCGGCCGACGCCGTGCTGCGGGCCATCGACCGCGACCGCTTCGAGCCGTACCTGGTGTACATCGACCGCGACGGCCGATGGCACCTGCCGGCCGGTCCGGCGCCCCTCCTCGATGAGCGACCCCTGGCGGATCTGCTCGGCGCCGCCACGCCGGCCCAGCAGACGAGCCGGCTGCGCGAGCACGCCGACCTGCCGGTCCCGGTCGCGGATACCCGTGCCGATCTCGCCCCCCGCGCCGTGCTCCACTCGCTGGCCGAGGCGATCGACATCGCCTTCCTGGTGCTGCACGGGCCGTTCGGCGAGGACGGCACGCTGCAGGGCTTCCTGGAGATGGCCGGCGTGCCGTACACCGGAGCCGGCGTGCTGGCCAGCGCGGTGGCGATGGACAAGGTCGTCTTCAAGGACCTCATGCGCGGCCACGGACTGCCGGTGGTGAACTATGCCTGGTTCCGCCGCACGGCCTGGCGCGACGCCCCGCAGCGCGTGCTGCGCGAGGTGGCCGGTCAGATCGGCGATCGCTCGCTGGTGAAGCCGGCTCGGCTCGGGAGCAGCGTCGGGATGAGCCTGGTGCACGGCCCCGCCGAGCTGCCGGGGGCGCTCGAGGAGGCGTTCCGCTACGACAGCAAGGTGATCGTGGAGGCCTATGTGCCCAACGCCCGCGAGCTCGAATGCGGGGTCCTCGGCAATGACCAGCCGATCGTCTTCGAGCCCGGCGAGATCGTCAGCCATCACGAGTGGTACGACTACGAGGCCAAGTACGTCCCCGGCCTGGCCGATGTGCTGCCCCGCGCCGACGTCGACCCGGCTCTCGCGGCGCGCGTCAAGGAGCTGGCACTGGCCGCCTATCGGGCGGTCGACTGCGCGGGCCTCGCCCGGGTCGACTTCCTGGTGCCGCCCGAGGCCGTCTACCTGTCCGAGATGAATACGCTGCCCGGCTTCACCGCCACCAGCATGTATCCCAAGCAGGCCGAGCTGACCGGCCTCGCCTTCCCCGACCTCATCGCGCGGCTGATCGAGCTCGGCCTGGAGGCGGCCCGCGAGGGGCGCACGCCGGGAGACGGCGGCGCCCAGGGGGACTCATGACCCGCCGCGGCGCCGTTCCGCGACGACGATCCTCCACGCACGCCCGGCGCCCCGGGCCGGGCCTGCGGCGGCGCCTCAGGCAGGCTCTGCCGGCGCCGGGCCGCATCGCCGCCGTGCTGCTGACCGCGGCGCTGGTAGGCGGTCTCCTGGCGCTCATCAACGGCCCGTGGCTGCGCGTGGCGCACGTCGCCTTTGCGGGGGCGCGCTACACCCCGGCGAACCAGCTCCAGCGCGCCCTCGGCTCACTCGACGGGTCGGCGCTCCTGATCGTCAACGCGGCCGACGCGGCGCACAAGCTCGAGCGCCTGCCGGCCGTCGCCTCCGCCAGCGTGGAGGCGACACTGCCGGACGCGGTGAAGGTCACCATCGTCGAGAAGGTGCCTGCCTTCGTCTGGCAGACAAGCGCCGTGCGCCTGGTCGGGGTGACCGACGGCACGCTGATCGGCCAGGTGGCGCTGCGGGCCAAGCTGTCGGCCGACCTGGCGGCATTGCCGCTCATCGACGACCGTCGCGTCGCCAGCGGCGACATCATCGTCGGCGACCGGATCGATGCCCCAACCCTGGCCGCGGCGCTGCGCCTCTCCACGGTGGTCCCCACCGCGCTCGGCTCGGGGTCGCTCGCGCTGGAGGTGCGCCTGACCGATGACGACGGCTTCCTGCTCGTCTCCACCGGCCCGGTCTGGCAGGCCGACTTCGGTTTCTACCCCGCGCAGGATGAGGGCGAGCAGGGCACCCTCGACGCGCAGGTGAATGCCCAGGTCGCCGCGGTGCGGACCCTCTTCTCGGCCCAGCCGGAAGGGGGCGTCAGCTGGGTGGATGCCCGCGACCCGGGGAGGGTATATTGGCGGCCATAGCAACCGCGGCTCGGTCGAGACCGACCGGCGCGGCGCACGCAGGATGCATCTCCGATGTGGCTCGCCCTGGTAGGCCTCGCCCTCGGCGTCGCGCTTGGCCTGGCGCTGAATGTGAATGTCAGCCCGGAGCTGGCGCGCTACAGCGCGGTCGGCATCCTGGCCGGCCTGGATTCGGTCCTGGGCGCGATCCGGGCGGAGCTGGACGCGCACTACGACAACCGGGTCTTCATCTCGGGATTCGTGACCAACGCGCTGGTGGCGGTGGCGCTCACCTTCATCGGCGACCGGCTGGGGATCGACCTGTACCTAGTCGCGCTGTTCGCCTTCGGGCTTCGCATCTTCCAAAACGTGGCACTCATTCGCCGCCACTTCCTGTAGGCTCGGGCGCACCCGTGCCGCGGGAACGCGACGGGACCTACGGGAGGTAGCTTGGACAGGGAAACGGTCCTGGTCGGCATCGATGCCGGCACGACCAAGGTGACGACCCTCATCGGTGAGGTCGATCGCGGCGGCGACGTCAACATCATCGGCTACGGCATTGCGCCATCGATCGGGATCAAGAAGGGGATGGTCGCCAACATCGACCAGACCGTGAACTCGATCGCGGCCAGCCTGGAGAAGGCCGAGCGCCTGTCGGGCTACAAGATCAGCTCCGCGTTCGTGTCGGTCGGCGGCAGCCACATCAGCAGCCAGAACAGTCGCGGCGTGGTGGCCGTGTCGGGCCACAAGCGCGAGGTCAGCCGCGAGGACGTGGCGCGCGCCACCGAGGCGGCCAAGGCGATCCAGGTTCCCTCCAACCGCGAGATCCTGCACGTCATCCCGCGCGGCTACATCGTGGACGGGCAGGAGGGGATCAAGGACCCGCTCGGCATGAGCGCGGTGCGCCTCGAGGTCGAGACCCACATTGTCGCCGGGGCCGCGACCTCGATCCAGAACCTGTCCAAGTGCATCGCCAACGCCAACGTCCAGATCGACGAGCTGGTGATCAGCTCGCTGGCGGCCGCCGAGGCGACCCTGACCGACACCGAGAAGGAGCTGGGCGTGATGGTCGCCGACATCGGCGGCGGCACGACCGACCTGGCCATCTTCACCGATGGCGCCGTCTACCACTCGGCCGTGCTGCCGGTGGGCGCCATCAACGTCACCAACGACGTGGCGATCGGCCTGCGCACCAGCCTCGACCTGGCGGAGGAGATCAAGATCAAGCACGGCACCGCCAACCTGGCGGAGGTGGCGCCGGAGGAGCTTCTCAACGTGGCGATCCTGGGTGAGGGCGGCGGGCAGACCATTCAGCGCCGCAAGCTGTGCGAGATCATCGAGGCCCGCATGAGCGAGATCTACTCGCTCATCGGCGAGGAGATCAAACGCTCCGGGCATGCCGGCCTGCTTCCCGCCGGGGTCGTGCTGACCGGCGGCGGGGCGCGCCTCGGCGGCGTCGCCGAGCTTGCGCGCGACGTGCTCCAGATGCCGGTGCGGGTCGGCTCGCCGCAGGGCGTCGGCGGACTCATGGACCAGCTCTCCAACCCGGCCTTCAGCACGTCGATCGGGCTGCTGCTGTGGGGTGCCCACCATATCGGCACCGAGCCGATCAGCTTCACGACCGGATCTTCGCTGGGCGGTGGCCTGGGCCGCATCATGGACTGGATCCGGGGCCTCTTCCCGGGCTGATCGGGGACCGCGGGGGGATCGGGTGTGGAGCAATGCGGAGCCGCTCCACCACGATTTTGGGCCTGTGGACAACTCGGGCGGCGGATGTGGATAAATCGGCCGACGCCGCCACGGCCGGGTCGCTAGAATCGGTCAAACCCGCGCGAGCTCCGGGTTCTCAGCCACCAGCCAGCACACCGCGCAGGAGAACCCCTCATGCCGCTCCGTTCGGACGCAGAGCACTTCGCCCTCATCAAGGTCATCGGCGTCGGTGGCGGCGGCTCGAATGCCGTGAATCGGATGATCCGCGCCGAGATGATGGGCGTCGAGTTCATCGCGGTGAACACCGATGCCCAGGCGCTCATGCAGAGCGACGCGCCGCACAAGATCCGGATCGGCGACAAGATCACCCGCGGCCTGGGTGCCGGGGCCGATCCTGCGGTCGGCCAGCGCGCGGCCGAGGAGGACAGCGAGAAGATCTACGAGGCGCTCAAGGACGCCGACATGATCTTCATCACGGCCGGCATGGGCGGTGGCACCGGCTCCGGGGCGGCGCACGTCATCGCCGAGATCGCCAAGGACCTCGGCGCCCTGACCGTCGGCGTGATTACCAAGCCGTTCAGCTTCGAGGGGGTGCGCCGCAAGCTCGTCGCCGAGCAGTTCAGCGAGCTGCTCAAGGAGAAGTGCGACACCCTGATCACGATCCCCAACGACCGCCTGCGCGAGGTGGTCGACAAGAAGACCAGCATCCTCGACGCCTTCCGCGTGGTCGACGACGTGCTGCGCCAGGGCGTGCAGGGGATCAGCGACCTGATCACCGTGCCGGGCCTCATCAACCTGGACTTCGCCGACGTCAAGACGATCATGCGCGACGCCGGCTCGAGCATGATGGGGATCGGCATCGGGACCGGCGACAACCGGGCCGTCGAGGCCGCTCGAGCGGCGGTCATGAGCCCGCTGCTGGAGGTCAACATCACCGGGGCGCGCGGCATCCTGTTCAACGTGACCGGTGGCAGCGACCTTGGCCTGTTCGAGGTCAACGAGGCGGCCGAGGTGATCAAGGAGGCGGCCGATCCCGAGGCGAACATCATCTTCGGCACGGTCATCGACGACCGGATGCGCGATGAGGTCAAGGTGACCGTCATCGCCACCGGCTTCGACGCCACCCGCAAGCCGCGAACCCCCGCACGGGCGGTGACGGCGTCGGCCGAGGTGGCAACCGGGATCGAGGCCTCGCTCGACGAGCGCAGCCGCGAGATCCTGGCCGAGATCGAGCGCGACCGGGCCGAGCGCCAGGCGCTCGAGGACCAAATGCCGGAGGGATCGCCCTTCGCCGTCGGCGAGAAGCCGGCGGCCCGGACCGGCGAGCGGCAGGCGATCCCGGTGCGCGGAAGCGGCCTCGACCGCCCGTCGTACGGTGAGACCGACCTGGACATCCCCTCCTTCCTGCGCCGCAAGAGCGAGTAGCCCTCGCATGGACCGATGCGCCCCGGCCGATCGGCCGGGGCGCTCGCATTTGCACCCCGCCGCACTGCCATGCTGCCGATCGACGAGCCGACGCTCGACGCTGGGCTGATCCGCACTCGCTACGACGCGCTGGCCAGCCGCCTGCGCGCCGCAGCCGAGGCGGCCGGCCGTGATCCGGAAGCGGTCCGGGTGGTGGCGGTCACCAAGGGCTTTCCGGTGGCCGTGGTACGTGCCGCCCGAACGGCGGGGCTGAGCCGCTTCGGGGAGAACCGCGTCCAGGAGGCGATCCCGAAGGTCGCGGCGGTGCCTGACGCGGAATGGCACCTCGTCGGTCGCCTGCAGGCCAACAAGGCGCGAGCGGCGGCGCGTGCCTTCACGGCGATTCATTCGGTCGACTCGCTGGACCTGCTGCGCCGCCTCGACCGGATCGCGGCCGAGGAGTCGCTCCGCCCCACGTTGCTGCTGGAGGTCAACGTGAGCGGCGAGGCGAGCAAGGCCGGCTTCCCACTGGATTGGTTCCGGGATCAGCTGCTCGGACCGGCGGAGCTGATCGCCGCGCTCGGCGACCTGGCGGCGGCCCGCGTGGCCGGGCTGATGACGATCGCGCCGGCCGGCGCTCCGGCCAGGGAGGCGAGGGCGGTCTTCGCCAGCCTGCGCGCGTTGCGCGACGCCCTCGAGCAGCTGGCCGGCCGTCCGTTCCCCGAGCTGTCGATGGGGATGACTGCGGACGCCGAGGCGGCCGTGGCGGAGGGCGCGACCCTGGTGCGCGTCGGGACCGCCATCTTTGGGCCGCGTCCGGCCTGAACGGCGCTGCTATCCTCCTGAATCGAGATGCCGCTCGTCGTCGTCAACTTCCTGAGCCTGCTGATCGGTGTCGTGATGCTGTTGGTGATCGCCCGGGTCATCGTCAGCTGGCTGACGCCGACCGGTGGCGGCGGCCTGATCGCCTTCATCTACCAGGCCACCGAGCCGATCCTCGCCCCCATCCGCCGGGTCGTGCCGCCGAGCGGCGGGCTCGACTGGGCGCCCTTGATCGCCACGCTGGTGCTCGGCCTGCTGCTGCGCTTCGTGGTGCGCCTCTAGCTCCGGTGGTGAGCGTCGAGCTGATCGTGCACGTCACGCCGCGCGCCGACGCCGATCGGGTCGGTCCCTTTGCGGCCGGCGTGCTGCAGGTGCGGGTCACCCGGCCACCGGCCGACGGAGAGGCGAACCGCGCCGTGCTGCGGCTGGTGGCCCGCGCACTGGGTATGCCGCCGTCGCGGCTGACGCTCGTCGCCGGTGCTCGGGCGCGCACCAAGCGCTACGTCCTGGAAGGTCTCTCGGCGGGCGACCTGGCCGTCCGCCTGGCCGCCATCGGCGATTGAGGCTGAGCCTGCCCATCGGTATACTGCGACCCCCGCGTGGGCGATTGGCTCAGCCTGGTTAGAGCGCACGGTTCACATCCGTGAGGTCACTGGTTCGAATCCAGTATCGCCCACCACCCCTGGCACCGCGGCAGAGGAGCCGGCCGTGAGCGAGCGGTCGCTGCGCATCGCGATCTTCGGCGAGACGTACCTGCCGTACCTCTCGGGCGTGACCGTCTCGACCGAGGCGCTGGCGCGCGGCTTGGGCGCCGCCGGTCACGAGGTGCTGCTGGTCGCCCCCAGGCCAGCCGCGGGAGCCGTGCCGGGAACCGCCGGCGCGCTCGGGCCGGAGCCGCGGGTTGCCTGGCTGCCGTCGTTCCAGGTGCCCGGTCCGGCCCCTGACGGGTACCGGGTGCCGTGGCCGGTCCCCTCCGACGCCCTGCGGACGGCGCGAGCTTTCGCGCCGGACATCGTTCACGCCCAGTCGCCCTTCGTATCGGGTCTGATGGGGCGGCGGCTGGCCCGCATGCTCGGCGCGCCGCTCGTCTTCACCCATCACACCCGCTTCGGTGACTACGGCCATTACCTCGGCCCGCTGGCCCGCCCGGGCGGGGCGCTGGTTGCCGGCTACTTACACCGCTATTGGCTCGGCTGCGCGGCGGTGGTCGCTCCCGGCAGCGAGCTGGCCGAGGAGATCGGTGGCCGCCTCGGGACTCGACGACGGCCGCTGCTGCGGACGATCCCAACCGGGATCGAGGTGGACGCCATCCGCCTCCTGCCGGCGATCGACCCGCGTCCGCTGGCGGGCTGGCCCGCAGACTGCCTGGTCGTTGCGGGACTCGGCCGCCTGGCGCCGGAGAAGAGCGTCGAGCTGCTGGTCGAGGCGTTCGCCGAGGTCGCCGCCGACGAGCCCGCCGCCCGCCTGCTGCTGGTCGGTGGCGGACCGTCCGAGGCCGCGCTGCGCGAGCGGGCGGCCCGCCCCGACCTGGCGAGTCGGGTGCACCTGACCGGCATGCGGCCGCGCCAGGAGGCGCTGGCCCTGATCAAGGGCGCCGATCTCTTCGTCTCCGCCTCGCGGACGGAGACGCAGGGCCTGGTGCTGGTCGAGGCGCTGGCCGCCGGCCTGCCGGTGGTGGCGCTCGAGGGACCCGGGGTGGCCGACGCGGTGCGCGCCGGCATCGACGGCCTGATCGTGCCCGCCGAGCCGGGCGACGGCCGCCGGCTCCGTCTCGCAGTAGCCCTGCGCGGGCTGATCGGCGACGCCGATGAGCGCTCTCGGCTGGCGGCCGCCGCCGGGGCGGATGCCGATCGCTTCAGCGTCACAGCGCGTATCGACAGCATGGCTGGGCTGTACCGGGAGCTGGTCGGCGGAGAGCGCTGACGGGTCGTCCGAGTGGGTTGCGCTGGCTGCGAGGCCGCGTACAATGCCAGCCATGCGCGTGAGTCTCACGGCCCGCTTCGTCTCCCACCCCGCGATCGACTTCGGAGCGCGACGGGCAGCCGGACGCCGCCTTCGCCTGGGCCTGAACAGCGCCACGCTGACTTACCATCCATCGGTCTCTGCCCGCCACCACGCGCCAACGATCGCCGCCCTCCGTTCGCAGACGAGCCGGTTCCGCTTCCCATCCGTTGGCAGCGTTGGCCGCGTCAGCCCGCGCCGCGCCATCCTGCCGCTCGGGCTTCCGCGCGCCCGCCGCGCATAGCGGCGCGGGTGTCCGCGCTGCGCACCGCTCGGGCCACGTCGGCCGGCGGAGTCGTCCATCGGTCTGAGGCCGGCCAGCTCGAGATCGTCCTGGTCCACCGCCGCCTGCCGCCCCTGTGGGCTCTGCCCAAGGGGACTCCCGACTCGGGGGAGACGCTGCCCGAGACCGCGCTGCGTGAGACCCGCGAGGAGACCGGCCTGGCGGTCGAGATCGAAGAGCCGGTCACGGCGATCACCTACTTCTTCGTGCATCGGCGCACCCGTTTCCAGAAGACGGTCCACTTCTTCCTGATGCAGCCGATCGGTGGCCGCCTGGAGGATCACGACCACGAGTTCGACGAGGTCCGCTGGATCGGGGTCCAGGAGGCGCTCGAGCTGATGACGCACGCCACCGAGCGCGACGTCGTCCAGCGCGCTGCCGAGCTGCTGGCGGCCCGGGGCGAGCCGGCGCTGCTGGCCGCGCCCGCAGCACGTCCATGACCGAGGCCCCGCCGGCGCTGCGTCACACGCCGCTGCACGCCAGTCACCTGGCCCTCGGCGCGCGCATGGTCCCGTATGCCGGCTACGAGATGCCGGTGCAGTACACCTCCATCATCGAGGAGCATCGCACCGTGCGCGGCGCGGTCGGCCTGTTCGACCTGTCGCACATGGGCGAGCTGCATCTCTCCGGGCCAGAGGCCCTGGCCTTCGCGCGCTATGCCGTGGTCAGCGATCCCGGCACGCTGGAGCCTGGCCAGGCGCAGTACTCGATGCTGTGCGCCGCCGACGGCGGGATCATCGATGACCTGATCGCGTACCGCGTGGAGGATGGCTACCTGATCGTCTGCAACGCGGCCAACCACGACGCCGTGGCCGCGCAATTCGCATCGTTGCAGGCGCACGGCGACTTCGACGTCATTGTTGCCGACCGCTCCGATGAGACCGCCCTGATCGCTCCCCAGGGACCGCGCAGCGCCGAGCTGCTCTCCCGGCTCACCGACCTGGATCTTGCGGCGCTCGGCAACTACCGGTCGATGCCGGGTCGGGTCTCGGGCATCGACTGCCTGGTGGCGCGCACCGGCTATACCGGGGAGGACGGCTTCGAGCTCTTCTGCTCGGCGCGGCGGGCACCGCGCCTGTGGGACGCGCTGATGGATGCCGGCGGCGACCTCGGCCTTCGGCCCTGCGGACTCGGCTCCCGAGACACGCTGCGTCTCGAGGCCGGCATGCCGCTGTACGGCAATGAGCTGGATCGATCGGTGAACCCGTACGAGGCCAACCTCGGGCGCGTGGTCAAGATGGAGAAGGGCGAGTTCGTCGGCCGCAGTGCCCTGGCCGCCGTGCAGCAGACCGGGCCGCGGCGCCGGCTGGTCGGCCTGGTGATGCGGGACGACGCCATCGCGCGGCACGGCTACCCGGTGCGCGTCGCCGGCTCGGAGGTCGGCGTGGTCACCAGCGGCACGCTCTCGCCGACCCTCGGCCAGCGGATCGCGATGGCCTACCTGCCCGCCGCCGACGCCGCCATCGGTGGCGAGGTGGAGGTGGTCGTGCGCGACCGCCCGCACCCCGCCGAGCAGGTAAAGTTGCCCTTCTACCGCCGCCCAAAGCCGGACGCCGTCTGAGGCGCGTTCGCCCACCCGCCAGCGAGGAGCCGATGCCCACCACGTTCCCTGATGACCGGCGCTACTCACGCGAGCACGAGTGGGTCCGTGTCGAGGGGTCGACCGCCGTGATCGGCATCACCACCTTCGCGGCCGATGAGCTGGGCGACATCGTCTACCTCGAGCTGCCGGAGGTGGGGGCACGCCTCACCCAATTCGGCAGCTTCGGCGTGGTCGAGAGCGTCAAGGCCGTGAGCGACCTGTTCGCGCCGATCTCCGGCGAGGTGACCGAGGTGAACGGTGACCTGCGCGCCAGCCCCGAGCTGCTCAACACCGACCCGTTCGGCGCCGGCTGGATCGCCAGGCTCGCCCTGGCCGACCCGGCCGAGCTGGAAAACCTGCTCGACGCCGGCTCGTACGCGGAGCTGACCGCCGGCTGATGGCCTACTCGCCGCACACCGCTGCCGACCGTGAGCGGATGCTCGCGGCGATCGGGGTTGCATCGGTCGACGACCTCTTCGCCGATATCCCCGCCGCGGTGCGCGCAACCAGCTTCGACCTGCCGCCGCCGCTCTCGGAACAGGAGGTGCGCGCCGAGCTGAGCCGCCTGGCCGGGCAGAACCGAATCCCGCCGGTCAGCTTCCTGGGCGCCGGGGCGTATCGCCACCTGGTCCCGTCGGTGGTGAGCGAGGTGATCGGGCGCGCCGAGTTCTCGACGGCCTACACGCCGTACCAGCCCGAGGTCAGCCAGGGCACGCTGCAGAGCATCTACGAGTTCCAGTCGCTCATCTGCGAGCTGACCGGCATGGAGGTGGCGACCGCCTCCCACTACGACGGGGCGACGGCGACCGCCGAGGCGGCGCTGATGGCCTGCCGGCTGACCCGGCGCAGCAGGGTGGCCGTCTCGAGCGCCGTGAACCCGCAGGTGCGCCGTGTGCTGGCCACCTACTGCGCGGGACCGGGCATCGAGCTGGTCGAGGTCGGCGCCGACCTGGCCGAGGGCGGGAGCGGCCTGACGGGCGGCGCGGCCGCCGCGGCGATGCTCGACGAGGCCTGCGCCTGCCTGATCGTGCAGCAGCCGAACATGTTCGGCGGGATTGAGCCGATGCGGGAGCTCGCCGACGTGGCGCATGCCGTCGGCGCGCAGATGGTGTCGGTGATTGAACCGACCTCGCTGGCGCTGCTGGCGGCGCCGGGCTCGTACGGAGCCGATATCGTGGCCGCCGAGGGTCAGCCGCTCGGCATCCCGCTCTCGTACGGCGGCCCGTACGTGGGGCTGATGGCGGCGCGCATGGAGTCGGTGCGGCAGATGCCCGGCCGCCTGGTGGGCGCCACCCGCGACGGCCGGGGCCGCAAGGGGTACGTGCTCACCCTCCAGGCCCGCGAGCAGCACATCCGCCGCGAGAAGGCGGCGAGCAACATCTGCACCAACCAGGCGCTGTGCGCGCTGGCGGCGGCCGCCTACCTGTCGGCGGTGGGGCCCGATGGGCTGCGCGAGGTGGCCGACCTCTCCGTCACCCAGGCGCGCCACGCGGCGGCGGCGATCGAGGCGGCCGGACTCGGCCAGCGCCGCTTCAGCGCCCCGTACTTCGCCGAAGTCGCGATGCGGGTGCCGGACGCGGCGCGCCGTCACGCGGCGCTGGCGGAGCAGGGGATCGTGGCCGGCTTCCTCCTCGAGCGCGACTACCCGGAATTGCGCGACACGCTGCTGCTGGCCGCCACCGAGCTGACCACGGACGCCGACATCACGGCCCTGGTCGCGGCCCTGCAGGCGACCCGATGAGCATCGGAGAGGCTCCGGCGGCGGGCGATGCCTCGGGTCGGGGCGCGGCGTTCCGCTCCCCGGAGGGCGGGGAGCGACTGACCACCATCGAGCCGCTCATCTTCGAGGCCTCGCGCCCCGGACGCCGCGGCGTCCGATTCCCGCTCCCCTCGACCGCTGCCCGCGCCGCTGCGGCCAGCCAGCCGCCCCTCCCCGGGGAGGCGATGCGGGTGACGGCACCCCGGCTGCCCGAGGTCGCCGAGCTCGATCTGCTGCGCCACTTCAACCGGCTCAGCCACCTCAACCACGCCATCGAGCTGGGCTTCTATCCGCTCGGGTCGTGCACCATGAAGTACAACCCCAAGGTCAACGAGTGGGCGGCCCGCCTGCCGGGGCTGGCCGACTCCCATCCGCTCGATCCCGATGCCCTGGCGCAGGGCAGCCTGGAGCTGGAGTGGCTCCTCGCCGAGCTGCTCCGTGAGATCAGCGGCTTCGCCGCGGTCAGCCTGCAGCCTGCAGCCGGGTCGCATGGCGAGCTGACCGGCCTCCTGATGGCGCGCGCCTACCATCGGTCTCGCGGGGAGGGCGAGCGCCGGAGCAAGGTGCTGGTGCCCGACAGCTCGCACGGCACCAACCCTGCCACCGCCACAATGGTCGGCTACACGGCCGTCACCATTCCGTCCAACCCGCGCGGCGGGATTGACCTCGAAGCGCTGCGTGCCGCCCTCGGACCGGACACCGCTGCGCTGATGATCACGAACCCCTCGACCCTCGGCATCTTCGAGGACCAGATCGACCAGGTCGTTGCGGCGGTGCGCGGCGCCGGTGCCGTCGCCTACATGGACGGGGCCAACCTGAACGCCATCCTCGGCCGCTTCCGGCCCGGGGAGGCGGGCTTCGACGTCATGCACTTCAACCTGCACAAGACCTTCTCGACCCCGCACGGAGGCGGGGGCCCGGGGGCCGGGCCGGTGGGCGTCAGCGAGCGCCTGGCGCCCTTCCTGCCGGCACCCATGCCGCTGCTCGTGGCCGGCGACCCGGAGACGGTCCGTCGCAACGCATGGGCCGGCCGCGGCACGCCCGGCGCCCGCTTCGCGCTCGAGGATCCCGCGCAGCGGCCGACCAGCATCGGCAGGGTGCGCGCCCAGACCGGCAACTTCGGCATGTTCGTGCGCGCCTACACCTACATCCGCAGCAACGGTGGCGACGGCCTGCGCCAGGTGAGCGACGAGGCCGTGCTGGCGGCGAACTATCTGCGCGTGCGGCTGGCCGATGCGTTCGACCTGCCCTATGACCGGATCTGCAAGCACGAGGTCGTCTTCTCTGGCCGGCGCCAGAAGCGGGAGCATGGGATCAGCACCCTGGACATCGCCAAGGCGATCCTCGACCACCGCATCCATCCGCCCACCATCTACTTCCCGCTGATCGTGGAAGAGGCGCTCATGATCGAGCCGACCGAGACCGAGACGCTCGAGACGCTCGACGCCTTCATCGACATCATGCACCTCATCGCCGTGCAGGCGGTCGAGGACCCCGAGGCCCTGCGCCGTGCCCCGCTGACGACGCCGGTCGGCCGGCTCGACGAGGCCGCAGCAGCCCGCCGGCCGGACCTGCGCCACGATTTCGAGGTCGCGGCGACGAGGGGCGACTGAACCCGCGCTGGACGCGCGGCGTAGTATCTGCGCCAGTCGGCGCATCGCAAGCGGGGTGCCATTGGCTACTACCCAGCCGGATGATCTCGTCGAACGGATCCAGTCCGGGGACCTCGACGCGTTCGAGGAGTTCTTCCATGCCTACCAGCGACCGGTCTATGCCACCGCCCTGGCCATCACCCGCGATCCGTTCCTGGCCGAGGAGATCCTGCAGGATTGCTTCGTCAAGGCCTACCGCGTCCGGGCGCGCCTGCGGCGCGACGTCTCGCCGCTGCCATGGCTGCAGCGCGTGACCACGAACCTGTGCTACACCCGCATCGCCCGGCGACGGGCGATCACCGAGCCGCTCACCGCGCTGATCAGCAACCTGGTCGCCGATCTGACCCAGCGCCCTGAGAAGGTCGCCGAGTCGCGCGAGATCATGGAGGTGCTGCAGCGGGGCATCGACAGCCTGCCGCCCAAGCAGCAAACGGCGATCATCCTGTACTACCTGCACGGCTATTCCCTGGCGCAGGCGGCCGAGATCGCCGGCTGCCGGGTCGGCACCATGAAGTCGCGCCTCCATTACGCGCTGAAGGCGCTCCGCTCGCGGCTCCCCGCCGAGCGGCGCGCACCCGCCCTTGGCATTCCACCCCTGGTGAGCCATGAGCTGCCGTAGGGTCAGCCGCGAGCTGCTCGAGCGGTTCCGCTTCGGCGAGGAGCTCGATGCCCGCTCGGAGCCGCATCTGGCACACCTGCAGTCCTGCGGCGCCTGCCGCGAGGAGGTTGGGCTGGATCGGGCGCTGGTGGTGCAGCTGCGTCGCGCCCTGCGTGCCCGGGTGGACGGCGCGCTGCCACCCCCACGCGCATGGGAAGCGGTCAGAGAGCGGGCGCTGAGCGCGGATCCGCCGTTCAGCCGGCTCACCTCGCTGTGGCGCTGGGTGCGGCTCGCACCCGCCGCGGCCGCCATGACGCTCATGATCTTCGCCGTCGCGGTCGCCCAGGACTCGGGACGGCCGGCCGGGATCGAGCAGCGCAACTGGCAGGGCTTCCAGGAGATGCCCAGCGCCAAGCCCGGGTGGGTGATGCCGTGGTGGCTGGCGGCTCGCACCGGGCCTCCGCCCGTGCCGCAGGCGCACGGCCCGTTGGCCAAGGCTGCCGAGGACCTCGCACGTGTGGGTCGGACCGGCCCCATCTCCGGCTTCGTCGAATAGGCGGTGCGTGAACCCGCGGCGCCAAACGCGGGTAGTTGTTAGGTGACGAGTCAGATTCCTTGACGCAGCGCTGCGTCAAGGATGATGATTGGCCGGCCTTGCCCGCGGTGGCTGTCGCTCGGCGCTGCCCACGGCCCGCCGCAGGCGCGGTCTGGAACCGAGATCCCTGTCAGCGGAAGTGACGCATGGCGAAGGAGGAGAGGAGGTCGGATCCGCGAAGATCGCAACGACGGTCGTGACGCGAAGGTCACCGCGAGCATCGATGGCTCGAGCTCATGGCGGTCGGCCCGATCAGCCGCGAGGCGCGGCTTGCTCAACTGACGCCGGTTAAAGGCGAAAGGATAAGGTCTATGTTTCTGAAGAAATTCACGGGTGGCTTCGTGGCCGTCGGGCTTGTCCTGGCGGCATGCAGCTCTCCCGGCGCAAGCACCGCGCCAGGCGGCAGCGCTGGGGCGTCCGCAAGTCAGGCCGCCGCGGTCGAGCAGGTGCTCCGGGTGAACATGAGCCAGGAGCCGCCGCACCTCGACCCCACCCAGGCGGATGACAGCATCTCCATCCAGGTCCTGCGTTCGATCACATCGGCACTGATGTACTACAACGCGGACCTTGAGATCCAGCCCGCACTGGCAGACAGCTACACCGTCAGCCCCGACGGCAAGACGATCACCTTCAAGCTGGGCGACCACAAGTACAGCAACGGCGATGCGATCGTCGCGGCTGACTTCGTGACCAGCTACAGGCGGCTGGCCGACCCGCGCATCGCGGCCTCGTACAGCTACTCCCTTGAGCCGGTCTCCGGCTGGAGCGAGATCCAGAAGCTCAAGGACAAGGCGACCGACGCAGATCTCCTTACGCTCGGCGTGGCTGCCCCGGACGACAAGACGTTTGTCGTCACCCTGAAGCGGCCCGCCTCCTACTTCGTCTACATCGCGGCCGGTTGGTTCTCCGCCCCGGAGAAGGCCACCTTCAAGTACGGCGAGGCCGACGGCTACGTCAGCTCGGGCCCGATGATGATGTCGGCGTGGAAGCACCAGTCCAACATCACGCTGGTTCCGAACCCGCAGTGGAACGGCAAGCCGGTCACCATCGCCCGCGTCGAGATGGCGATGATCAACGACCAGACCGCCGGACTGGCGGCCTACGAGGCCGATGAGATCGATCTCAGTGGCATCCCGCGCGCGGAGCTCAATCGCGTCAAGGGGGACGCCGTGCTCAGCGGGCAGATCCTTGAGGGCGATGTCCTCAGCTTCAACTACTACGGCTTCGACCTGAAGGACCCCAACGGTCCGTTCACCAAGAGCGTGCTCCTGCGGAAGGCGTTCAACGAGGCGCTGGACAAGGACACGATGCTGGCGACGGTCTTCTCGGGGATCGGGCACGTGGCCTACAGCCTGGTGCCAAACGGCATGCCGGGTCACCAGGACACCCAGTTCATCCCGTTCAACGTGGCCACCGCCAAGACGGACTTCGCCACGGCCGTTGCGGCACTCGGAACCACGAAGGACAAGCTGAACCTTGAGATCGGCTACAACTCCGCCGGCGGAGCCAATGACGATCTCGCTGCCTTCATGCAGCAGCAGTGGCAGGATGCCTTCGGGATCACGATCAAGCTGACCGCTATGGGCGACTTCGGGTCGTACCTCGATCGGCTGACCCAGGACCCGTTCAGCATCTTCCGTCTCGGATGGGGCGCGGACTACCCGCACCCGAACAACTTCCTGACGGACCTGATCTCCTGCGACAGCGGCAACAACAACATGGGTTACTGCAACCCGGCTGTCGACGCCCTTCTCGCTGAGGCCGCCTCCAAGGCGACCCTGGCAGAGCAGGTTCCGCTCTACAACCAGGCCCAGGAGATGGTGATGGCGGACGCGCCGCTCATCCCGCAGACCTTCGGCGCGCGCTTCAGCCTGAAGAAGCCGTGGGTCCAGAACCTGCAAGTGACGGCGCAGGACAACAACGCCGGTGAGCTCTTCTACGCGTGGACGACCATCTCCGCGCACTGATCTGATGCGTTCGCCGAGGCGAGCGTAAGCACCTGTCGGGCGGGCCGGTCAGCCGGCCCGCCCCACCACCAAAGGCAAAAAACAATCAATCTGG
>JBGQCU010000033.1:0-18128 GCA_041495495.1 Candidatus Limnocylindria bacterium | reverse complement strand
CGCCTCGACGGTGCGTGGAGACAGGTTCACGCTCAGGAACAGCTCCTTCGGCAGACGTGTCGCGGCTGCCACGATCGCCTCCACGCAGGCCAGGTCGAGCGGGACCACGTGACCGCTCGCTTCGGCCGCGGCAAAGAGGCTCGCCGGGTCGGTGTAGGGGGCCGGGGCGATCGGTCGGATCAGGCCCTCGTAGCCGAGGGTTCCGCCGGTGCTCAGGTCGACGATCGGCTGGAAGACGGGGCGCAGCAGGTTCCGGGCGATGACGTCGGCGATCGCCGCCGAGGCACTCGCGTCGGTGGCAGCCACCTCCTCGCTCGGATCGTAGACCAGCACCTCGGTGCGGCCGGCGCGCTTGGCGGCATACAGGGCGGCATCGGCCTGGGTGTACAGCTCCGAGCGGTCGCCGGCCAGTCCGGGCAGCGACGAGACCCCCGCCGAGAAGGAGAGCGGCTTGACCTTGGGATCGCGCACGGTTGGCTGCAGCGCGGCGACGAGCAGGCGGCGCGCCACGATGTACCCGCCGTCGGCGTCGGTGTGCGGCAGAAGAATGGCAAATTCATCGCCGCCGACGCGGAAGGGGCGGTCGACCTTGCGGAGGACGCGCGCAACCAGCTTGCCGAACGAGGCGAGCGTCTGGTCGCCGCCGGCGTGCCCCGCGCTGTCGTTGACCTGCTTGAACTCATCGAGGTCGATCAGCACCAGCGCGACCGGCACCTTGTAGCGGGTGGCGTGCTCGACCTGGCTGTCGACCTCCTCCTGGAAGGCCCGATGGTTGCCGAGCCCGGTCAGGGGGTCGCGCAGCGCATCCGCGATGGCGGCCTGATAGCGAACCTGGAGGTCGGCCCGAGAACGGACCAGGGGGTGGATCACCATGGTCGCCAGGGCGACTCCCGCGATGCCGGCGCCGACCAGGACGCTGACCACCGCGCGCACCAGCGCATCGGGCTGAATGGGGACGAGCAGCGTGTTGAGGACGATCGTGGCGCCGGCACTGGCGGCCAGCGGGATCAGCATCCGGGCGGCCAAGCTCGCCGGCGTCGGGACGCCTCTGTTGGCGCCGCCGTCGGGCGACGCGCTGCCGTGGGTCAAGGTAGTCAGAGGTATCGCAGAAATCCGTGCTGGATGCCGTAGCCAATAAGTACCGAAGGCGAACGACCGGCGCCGACCGGCGCCGACCGGCGCCGTCGCGGCCGTCGGCTACCATGGCGCCACCGAGATGCCCGATCGCCCCTCCTTCATTGACCTGACGGCACCCGAGGAGCGCGCCTTTCTGATCGGCCTGGACGACCCCGGCGACGGGCGCTGGCCGATCGAGCGCAGCCTGGCCGAGCTGGCCGCCCTGGCCGAGACGGCCGGGGCGGTGGTGGTCGGCACTGCCTCCCAGCGACGCAGGCACCCTGACCCGGCGTCCTACTTCGGCAAGGGGCGCGCGGCAGAGCTGGTCGACGAGCGTGCGGCCCTGGGATTCAACCTGCTGATCGTGGATGACGAGCTGACCCCAAACCAGCAGCGAGCGCTGGAGAAGCTCCTCGACTGCAAGGTGCTCGATCGTTCGGCGCTGATCATCGATATCTTTGCCCGGCACGCAAGTACGCGGGAGGGGCGCTTGCAGGTCGAGCTGGCGGCGCTCGAGTACCACCTCCCGAGGCTGACGCGCCTGTGGACGCACCTGTCGCGCACGGGCGGCGGCATCGGCACCCGGGGCCCCGGCGAGAGCCAGCTGGAGACCGACCGCCGGCTGATCCGCAACAGGATCAAGAGGGTGCGCGGCGAGCTGGAGGACGTGAAGCGCCAACGCGCCACGGCGGCCCACCAGCGAGAGCGCTCCGAGGTGGCCACCGTGGCCCTGGTCGGCTACACCAACGCCGGCAAGAGCACGCTCCTTAATCGTCTGGCCGATGCCAACCTGTTCGTGGCGGACATACTCTTCGCCACGCTCGACCCGACCAGCCGGCGCGTTACCCTGCCATCCGGCCAGCGGATCGTGGTCACCGACACGGTCGGCTTCATCAACAAGCTGCCGCATAACCTGGTCGAGGCGTTCCGCGCCACGCTCGAGGAGGTGCTGCGCGCCGACCTGCTGATCGAGGTGGTGGACGCCGCCGACCCCGACTTCCTGGGCCAGCAACAGGCGGTCGAGGCGGTCCTGCGCGAGCTCGGCGCCGCAGGCAAGCCGCGCGTCGTGGCCTTCAACAAGATCGACCTGCTGGCGCCGGACCTGCGCTCCGGATCGATGCCCGCGGCCGACCGTGCGGCCTTCATCAGCGCAACCAGCGGCGAGGGGATCGACCTCCTGCTGGGGCGGGTCGCGAGCCTGCTGCGGGACCAAATGGTGGCCGTCGACGCGGTCGTGCCGTGGTCGCGCGGCGAGCTGGTCGCACGCGCCAAGGTCGCCGGTGACGTCTCCGAACGCTTCACCGATGCCGGGGTACGCCTCTCCGGGCACCTGCCGGATGCGATCGCCGCCGAGGTGCGACGCGCCGACCCCGAGGCCCAACGCGCAACCGGCGCGCGCAGCTCGCGGCCCTGAGCGGGTGCGGGCGATGGTCGAGGTCACCGCAGACGCCATCGGCGCCGCCCGGATGCGCATCCCGGCCGTCTTTCGTGATTCGCCACAGTTCATCTCCGAGCCCCTGAGCGAGGATCTGGGCGTTCCGGTCGTGGTCAAGGTGGAGACCGCGAACCCAATCGGCTGCTTCAAGGGACGCGGCACGTGGCTGGCGGTCACCGAGCTGCTGGCCCGCGGTGCGGTGGGGGAGCGGAGGGGCATCGTGGTCGCTTCGGCGGGCAACTTCGGCCAGGGCGTGGCGTACGCAGGCCGTGCCAGGGGCGTGCCGGTGGTCGTCTTCGCGGCGGAAAGCGCCAATCGCACCAAGCTGGCGGCCATGAGCCGCCTGGGCGCCGATGTTCGCCTGGTGGGGGAGGACTTCGATGCAGCACGGGCGGCTGCCGCAACCCACGCCTCTCAGAGCGGGTGGGAGCTGCTGGTTGACGGTGCTGACCCCTGGATCGCCGTCGGAGCCGGCTCAATGGCCTGCGAGCTGACCGATGCCGTTTCGGCAGGAGCGCTGCCGGCCCTCAGCGCCGTCTACGTCCCGGTCGGTAACGCGGCGCTGGTGGGTGGCATCGGGGTGTGGATGCGCCACGCGGCGCCGGAGACGCGGGTGATCGGGGTCCAGGCGGTCGGAGCCCCGGCGATGGTCCTCTCGTGGCGCGCCAGGCGCGCGATCGAGACCGAGCGCGTCGACACCATCGCCGATGGGATCGCTGCTCGCGTGCCGATTGCCGAGGCACTGAGCCTGATGCTCGACGTGGTTGACGACATGCAGCTCGTGGACGATCCATCGATCATCACCGCCACCCAGCGCATGTCGGCAGCATTGCCGCTGGCGATCGAGCCGAGCGCCGGCGCGGCCTGGGCCGCCGCGCTCCAGCTGCGCCCCACCGGTCCGGTTGCGCTCATCCTGACCGGCGGCAACGTGGAAGCGGCCTGAGCCGGGCAGTAGGGCCCTGAAGCCCCGCACTAGGCTTCCGCAAAGAGATGTTATGTGACCTTACCGGTGGTGGTGAGGACGTCGGGCCTAACCGATCGGCCGTTGTCGACCCGAGCCGGGGCCTACGATGCGACCGCGGTCGCGAACCAGAATTCCTGGGGGAGGCCTCCCGACCCGACCACGAGCAGGCCATTGGCCACGGACAGCGCGTACGTAACACCCATCCCGCCGGTGTCAAAGCCTTCGGTGCCATCGTCTTGGCAGATCGGACCTGCGATCTCAGGGATCGCAGGCGACCCGGTGAAGACGAGACGCGTCCAGGCCACCCCGTCGCTCGAGGCCCACGCCTGGAGGGCGGTCGTCTTGCAGGACTCGCGGCCAAACATGACCATGTGCGTCCCGTCCCCCGCCATCACCGACGCGTATGGCAGATCGGTTCCGAGCTGGCCGATCAAGCGCCAGCTTTGCCCATCGGCTGAGGCCCAGCCGCTGGTCGGACCCTGCCCGCCCACGACAGTCGACGACGTGTCCACAGGAAGACCCGTAGCAAACAGGCCGTCGGCGCCGACGACGACCTCGCTCAGCGTTGCGCCAGCGGCCGCTGAGCCCTCCACCCGGGCCGCCACCCAGGTCACGCCGTCCCGAGACGTCCATGCAGCCGGAATGCCGACACCGGAGCCTTGCCGCCCTCTCCAATCGTCCGGCTCACCGACACGCCCCACGATCACGAACCCACCCGGGTAGGCGGCGACGTCACGCAAGAAGGCGCCGTCGAAGAGCGCAGGGGCTTCAATCGGGCGCCAGGTCAGGCCATCGGCGGAGTGACTGATCACCGGGGGGCCCTGCGAATTCAGGCAACACATCGATCCCTGGGCACCAACAGCCACCAGCCCAGTCGGGCCACCCGAGATCGCGATGAGGGTGTTGGTTGTCCACGCGTCGCGCCAGCTGGGGCTATCGACCGGGCTCCAGGCCAATCCGTCCTCCGTGCGCCAGAGCTTCGGACTCGCCTCGCCGATGCTGGGATTGCCGCCGACCGCAAGCAGCCCGCTGCCGACGGGGACCAGGTGATGTGGAACCTCAACCGCCCCCGTTTCGGAGTCGTTTGCCAACGGCGTGCCCCGGTAGGTGATCGTCCAGTGCAATCCGTCGGTAGAGGTAAAGAAGGCCGCGGAGGAGCCTCCATCCTTCCCGCTGAAGGAGCCGACGCCCACGTAACCGTCGCCCCAGGACAGGACGTCATCGATCATCGAATAGCCGCTCTGGTCATTTGTGCCCAAGACCCCGCTCGACCAATTGAGGCCGGTCCATGAGCTGACGGTGGGCTGAGGCGCGGCGGTCGTGGTCGGCCCGGCGCTTGCCGTCGGAATCTCGCTGCCTGACGTTGGAGCGGGCGCTGCCTGGCAGGCTACGAGCACGACGGCGAGTGCGGCGACGGCGATAACCACCGCCGCGCGCCCCGGCCCGGCCCTCAGATCCGGCATGCCCCCTCCCCCGGAGCAACGCTCTCGATCATCCAACTGGAACGCCCGTTCGAACATACAATCGCTGGTAGATCCGCGGTCTGAGTGTTTGCCCGTGCTCCATCCTTTGAGAAGTGCCAAACGGCACGCGCTCGTGCCTCGGGAGTCACAGTTGAACGCAGCCAAGGTCTGCGCAAGCTCGGCGAACCATCTTGCGCACCGGGGCGTCCTATCGGTATGAAACGTCGCGTCTCGTTCGTTCTGATCGCCGCCCTGTTGGTGTCGACTGCCTGCAGCTCGCAGGACGGCATCGTCCTCGCGCAGGCCAATCTGCCGCGCGCCTCGGCCTCGGCTGAGGACGCAATCGCCGCGGCGGCGGCCATCAACGCCTTTGGCCTGGCGCTCTACCGCAAGGTTGCGGCCGACGGCGGGAATGTCGTCGTCTCCCCGGCGAGCATCGCCCTGGCACTCGCCATGGCGCGCGCCGGGGCCCGCGGAGCGACCGCCACGGAGATGGACGCGGTGCTGCACGACGTCGCCAACGATGCCAATGCCGCGTGGCTGAATGCGCTCGATCGGGCGCTCGCAGGCCGCAGCGGCACGTTCAAGGACGACAGCGGCAAGAGCCAGGACGTCACGCTGCGGATCGCGAACTCCACCTTCGGGCAGCGCGGGATGACGCTCGTGCCCGCGTACCTCGATGCACTGGCGAGCAGGTTCGGCGCCGGTGTCCGGCTCGTCGATTACGTGACTCAGACGGAGGCGGCGCGCAAGCTGATCAACGGCTGGGTCGACGACCAGACCGAGCACCGCATCCCCGAGCTTCTGGTGCCGGGCGTCATCACCACCGACACGAGGCTCACGCTGGTCAACGCGATCTACCTCAAGGCCGCCTGGCAGACCCCATTCCCCGAGAGCGCCACGAAGACCGCGATCTTCAACCTGGCTGACGGGTCGACGGTCGAGACCCCGGTGATGGCGACCACGACGGAGCTCCCCTACGCGGCCGGTGACGGATGGCGGGCGGTGGAGCTGCCGTACATCGGCGGGTCGCTGGCCCTGACCGTGATCGTTCCCGATGATCTCGCCGCATTCGAGGACGGGCTGAGCGCCGAGCAGCTGGCCGGCATCGTAAGCGACCTGCGCGCGTACGACGTCACGCTGGGCCTCCCGAAGTTCGGGATCGAGACCAAGGCGATGCTCGCCGACGTACTGGTCGCACTCGGCATGCCGAGCGCGTTCGACCCCAACCGCGCCGACTTCTCCGGGATCACCACCGACGAGGCCCTGTTCATCTCCGACGTCGTGCACCAGGCGAACATCGACGTCGATGAGAAGGGAACCACCGCGGCCGCGGCGACCGCCGTCGTGCTCCGCGGTACGGCAGTCCCCGAGCACGTCGCGCTCCAGGTCGACCGTCCATTCCTGTTCGCGCTGCGTGACGTGCCGACCGGCGCGGTGCTCTTCCTGGGCCGCGTCTCCGACCCCTCGGTCGGATACTGATTGCCTCAGCCTCGCGGCGTAACGCTCAGCGCTCGGCCTGCACGCCCAGCGTGACGGCCGCCGCCAGGACGGCGACGACCAGCGCCACAGCATCGGGGGCGGTGAGAGCCGCGTCAGACGCGAACGAGTGCGTGGCTGCCGACGGGATCGCCCGCAGCAGCGGCGGCACCACGATCCAGCCGAGGACCAGGACGGTGGGCGCCAGGGCGCCCGGCAGGCGCATCGCGCGCACCACGACCGCGGTCAGCAGCCCCAGGAAGGCGGCCAGCAGCAGGACCAGCACCAGCGCCGGCTGATCCCGCGCCCCCGAGGCATCGACCAGGCGCACCAGCCCTTCCTGCACGACGGCCACGCCAACCGCCAGGATGGCGCCCAGGAAGGTTGAGCGGGCCCCGCTCATCGGCCCGGGAAGCTACGGGGCTGGCTGAGCACGCCGCCCTCGAGCGCCGCCTTGAGGCCCCGGGCGATCTGGTACGACTTCCCTGCCCCCATCACCAGCACCGCGTCGCCCGCACGGAGGTGCTCGGCGACATAGGTGGTGACCGTGTCGACGTCACCGCCCGCCATGGTCGGCACGGCCGAGGTGCGCTCGATGGCATCCGCCAGGGCTTCCGCGGAAGTGGCGCGGAGGGCCTCATCGGTGTCGCGGGAGGCAAAGATGTCGGCGATGACCACCTCGTCGGCATCGGTGAAGGCGCTGGCGAACTCGTCCATGAAGAGCGCCGTGCGGGAGTACATGTGCGGCTCGAAGACAGCCCACAGGCGCCGATCGCCGACCTTCTGGCGCATGGCGGCCAGCGTGGCGCGCACCTCCGTCGGATGGTGCCCGTAGTCGTCATAGACGATCACGCCGGCAGTATCCGCGATCAGCTCCATTCGTCGCCCGGCTCCCCCGAAGGTGCGCAGGCCCTCCGCCAGCGCCTCGAGCGGCGCTCCTAGCTCGCGCGCCATGGCCAGCGCGGCGGTCGCGTTCAGAACGTTGTGCTCCCCCGCCAGCGGCGATTCGAACATGTGTTCGAATAGCGTGAAGCTCGCTCCCCCGCCCGCGTACGCCACGTCACGCGCCTCGACCTCGCCTCGGGGGCCATACCGCACAATTCGGCCTTCCCAGCCTCCCAGGCGCGCCTGGAGGGCCTGTGCGCCGGGGTCGGCGGCGGTCGTGAGCAGCAGGCGCCCGCCGAGGCGGCGATCCTCCCCCATCCCCCGCACGAAACGCTCCATGGATGCCAGCACCGCCTCGCGATCGGCGAAGTAGTCGGGGTGGTCCATCTCGACGTTGGTGACGATCGCGCCGGCCGGGTGGTAGTTCAGGAAGTTATCCCCGAACTCGTCCGCCTCGACCAGAAAGGGGGCTCCCTTCCCGGTGCGGACCGTGGCGCCCCAGGCCGGGATGAATGCGCCGACCTCCACGGTCGGATCCATGCCGGCGGCCTCGAGCAGGTGCCCCAGCAGGGCGGTGGTGGTCGACTTGCCATGCGTTCCGGTCACCGCCAGGCCGATGCGGCCTTCGGCCGCCATCAGCTCTCCCAGCAGCGCCTGCCAGGTGACGATCGGGAGACCAGCGGCCTCGGCCGCCACCAGCTCCGGCAGGTCGGGAACGGCGCGCAGCGCCGGGGTGATGGCGACCCGCTCCACGCCGGCCAGGTGCGCTGGGTCGTGGCCGCTGATGACGCGGATGCCGGCTGCGTCGAGCGGTGGCGTGTAGGGAGAGGGCGTATCGGCGTCGCAGCCATCGATACGGGCGCCGGCGTGGTGGAGCAGCAACGCCACCCCGGCCGCTCCCGAACCGGCGATGCCGATGAGGTGGATCCGCTCGCCGGCCCGCATTACCCGGCTGCCGTGACCTCGTCGAGGGCGAGCCGCAGCGCCGCCAGCGCAGCGGCCGCCCGGTTTCCGTCCCGATCGTGGGTGAAGACGTGCAGCTCGACCCGCCCCGGGTGGCCACGCCGCGCCACGGCCACGTAATGCGTCCCGAGCGGCTTGCGCTCGCTGCCGCCTTCCGGCCCGGCGATGCCGGTCACGCTGAGGCCGAGCTCGGTCTCGAAGCGGTGCGCCGCCCCGACCGCCAGGGCGGCACAGACTTCCTCGGAGACGGCGCCGTGGGCCTCGATCAGCTCCCGCGGCACTCCGAGCAGCATCTCCTTGGCCAGGTTCGAGTAGCAGATCACGCCGCCGGCGTAGTAGTCGCTCGCGCCGGGGGTCATGGTGATGGCGTGCCCGATCAGACCGCCGGTCGACGACTCGGCGGTCGCCATCCGCCAGTCGCGGGCCCGCAGCGCGAGCCCCAGCTCCGCCGCGGCGCGCGCCAGCTCGGCCTCGCTCGGCGCGCTCATCGGTAGTTGATGAACTGCAGCGCGACCGGGTAGTCCAGCGCGCGCAGGTGCGTGATCACGCCCTGCAGCTCGTCCTTGCTCTTGCCGATCACGCGAACGGCATCGCCCTGGATCGTCGGCTTCACCTTCGGGAAGCGGTCGCGCACCATCTTGGCGATCTCCTTGGCCTGCTCCGAGGTGAGGCCGCGTTGCAACCCGATCCGCTGCCGCAGCGTGCCACCGGCCGCTGGCTCGAGCTTGCCCCACTCGAAGACCTTGAGCGACAGGCCTCGCCGCACCGCCTTGGTCTGAAGCAGGTCCTTCACCGATCCAGCGCGGAATTCATCGTCGGCGTGCAGGGTGATCTCGGTCTTGCCGAGCTCAAGGGCGACCTTCGAGCCCTTGAAGTCGTAGCGAGTCGCCACCTCGCGGCGCACCTGGTCAAGGGCGTTGACCAGCTCCTGCTGGTCGAAGTCACTGACCACATCGAACGACGAATCGGCCATCTCGCCCTCCTGCTCGCTCCCCGCTCCCCTATCTTCGCCCCTCGCGTCCGCCCGCGCGCGCCGCCTGCGCCTACGGGACAGCGCTTGGCGGTGGGCTGGCGCCCTTCTGCACGACGGTGATCGTGCGTCGCACGGCGGCGCTGTCGCGACCGGTGAGCGGGTCGCTGGCGACCAGGGTGATCACGTTCGCGCCCGGCACGAGCCCCACCGTCACGCTGAAGGCACCCTGCCCGTCGGCGGTGGTGGTCGGGTTCTGGCGCAACCCCTGGGTGGTCACCGTCGAGTTGGGCTCCGTCACGCCGCGGATCGTGTACTCAGCGCCGATGTAGGAGGCCAGGTCGCCGGCGGGATCGGTGATGCGCAGGTCGGGTGTGCGTGCGAACGTGACGAACTCGCCCACCAGGTACACGACGAAGGCGAGCACGAGCACGGTCAGGATGACGGCGGCCACCGCGCCGGAGGTGACCACCAGGGATCGGCCCTGGCCGGCCGCGATCGGGCGCGGACGCATCGGCCCCATCGGACGGTCGACGGCCGACCCCGACTCGAGCCGATACAGATCGACCAGGTACTCGGGGTCCAGCCCCAGATAGAGGCCGTAGTTGCGCAGGAAGCCCTTGGTGTAGACCGCGGCCGGCAGGTCCCGGTACTCGCCTCGTTCCAGTGCGGACAGGTAGCGGACGCGGATCTTCGTATCGCGCTCTACGCGGGCCAGGTCGATGAACTTCGCCTCGCGCGCGGTGCGCAGCACCTCGCCGAGCTTGGTCGGATCCCGATGCGTCACTCCCCGTCCTCGTCGGGACTGATCTCGCCTCCCCAGCCGTCGGAGGTGATCAGCACTTCGCGGAAGCGGCTGCCGTCGGCCGCGCTGACGATGCCGCGGTCCTCCATCTGGTCGAGGATGCGCGCCGCGCGGGCGTAGCCGATGCGCAGGCGTCGCTGCAGGAGCGAGGCCGAGGCCTTGTCCGAGCGTCGCACGATGTCGATCGCGGTGGAGAGGAGAGCGTCGCCGCCGTCCTCCTCGTCGCCCGGTCGACCGCCGCCCTTGCCGTCGCGCTTGGGCGCAGTGATCTCGGGGCGGTAGTGCGGGGCGCCCTGCGCGCGCCAGTGGCGGGTCACGGTCTCGATCTCGTGGTCCGTGACCAGCACCCCCTGCAGGCGCACGGCGCGCGGCGCGTCGATCGGCTGGTAGAGCATGTCGCCGCGTCCAAGCAGGTCCTCCGCGCCGACGGTGTCTAGGATGGTGCGGGAGTCGACACCGCTGGTCATGGCAAAGGCGATGCGTGACGGGATGTTGGCCTTGATCAGGCCGGTGATGACCTGCACCGATGGCCGCTGGGTGGCGATCACGAGGTGAATACCGGTGGCGCGCGCCAGCTGCGCGATGCGGGTGATCGTCGCCTCGACCTCGTAGGCGCTGACCATCATCAGGTCGGCCAGCTCGTCGATCACGATCACGATGTAGGGCATTCGTGGCTCGCCGGGGCGCAGCGCGTCGTTGTAGCCTCCGATGTTGCGCACCCCGCGCTGGGCGAATTCGTGGTAGCGGCTCTCCATGGTGCCGACGGTCCATTTCAGGGCGTTGACCGACTTGTCGTTGTCGACGATGACCTCGGTCATCAGGTGCGGGATCCCCTTGTACTGGGCCATCTCGACCCGCTTGGGGTCGATCAGGATCAGCTTCACCTCGCTCGGCGTGGCCCGCATCAGCAGCGAGCAGATGATGGCGTTGACGCACACGCTCTTCCCTGACCCGGTGGCGCCGGCGATGAGCAGATGCGGCATGCGCGACAGGTCGGCGCTGAAGGGCTGCCCGGCCACGTCCTGACCGAGCGCGAAGGCAAGCCGGCTGCTGGATGCCGCCGCCTCGAAGTTCGGAGAGCTGAGCACCTCCTTGAGCGTGACCAGGTCGAAGGCGCTGTTGGGGATCTCGATCCCCACGAATGGCTCGCCGGGGATCGGCGCCTGGATGCGGATGCTGCGCGCCGCCAGGTTGAGCGCCAGGTTGTCGGCCAGCCCCTCGATCCGCGACAGCTTGATCCCCGGCTCCACGTCGAGCGCGTACTGGGTGACGACCGGCCCCTCCTGGATGCGGGCGACCTTGACCCCGATCCCGAAGTGGGCCAGCGTCTCGCGGATGCGCTGCCCCTTGGCGGTCAGGTCGAGCTGGGCCGCGCTGCTGGCCGGGGCATCGTCGAGGAGCGCGACCTCGGGCAGCTCCCAGCTGCGGGTCATGGTCTCAAGCGCGGCATCGGCGACGGGCGCGTGCTCGACCTCTGCCAGGTGGGCGGTCTCCTCGCTCTCCAGCTCGTCGACCGTGATCGGGACGGCCTGCGCGGCCTCCCCCTCGCCGATCGGAATCGAGACGTCGCGCGGGCTGGGAGCCGGTGGCGGCGTGCCCTGCGGCGGGCGCGCGCGACGCAGGATCAGCGGCGCCTCGTCGGCCTCCCCTCCACCACCGAGCGCCGCGCGGAACCGATTCAGCATCCCGCGCAATTCGGGAGCCTGCGCGGTGGCCGCGGGTTCGGGACGCCCCCGACGCTCGGCGCTCGCGCGCCGGGCCTCGATTTCTGCCAGCTCCGCCCGTTCCTCACGGCGACGCAGCCAGGCGGCCACCAGGTCGCCGACGGTCATGTTGAAGTACAGCAGCAGCCCGACCACCAGCAGCAGCCCGAGCACGACCCACGCGCCGGCCGCGCCGATCGCGCCGCTGATCGCCGCCGACGCGACGTAGCCGATCGCCCCGCCACCGTCGCCGCGGTCCACCCCGGCGGCGCCGTTGCCCCCGAACAGGTGAAACATGCCGAGCAGCCCGATCGCCATCACCGCCGCCCCGGTGGCGGCCATCCAGCGCTCGGCGGGCATCGTCTTGAGCCAGAGCATGAAGGCGAAGCCGGCGAGCAGGATCGGCGCGAAGGCGATTCCCCAGCCGAGCAGGTAGGCCAGCGCTCGGTGCCACGGCCCGACGATCATCCCGGCGTCCGGCGCGAAGAGCGCAATGGTGCTGACGATCGCAGCCACGAGCAGGCCCAGCGCCAGGACCTCGCGCACCACCCGGCCGCTGATGGTCACCGTGGTGCTGGCCTTGCGGCGTCGCGAGCTGCGGCGGCGTGACCCGTTCGACCGTCGGCTGCTCACGGCCGCGTCAGACCTCCATCACGATCGGCAGGATCATCGGGCGCCGCTTGGTGCGCTCGAAGAAGAACCGCGAGAGGGTATCGCGTATCTTTGTCTTCAGGTAGCCGACCTCGGCCGCGTGTGCGTCGGCCAGCGGCTGCAGGAGCGCCTCCGTCAGGTGCTTGCAGGCGGCTGCCATGACCGGGTCATCGGGGTCTGACAGGAAGCCGCGCCCGACCAGGTCCGGCCCCGAGACCGCCTGCCCGGTGGCGCGGTCGACGGTCAGGGCGACCATCACCACCCCGTCCGAGGCGAGGGCACGCCGATCGCGCAGAACCACGCCGTCGACCCCGTCGATGGCAGCGATGCCGTCGACCAGCACCGCGCCGGCCGGCACGCTCCCCGCCAACCGCGCTCGCTTGCCGTCGAACTCGACGACCTGCCCGTTCTCGAGCACGAAGATGCCGTCGACCGGCACGCCGGCTCCCTCGGCCAGCAGGCCGTGCTGAACCAGCATCCGGTATTCGCCGTGCACCGGGATGAAGTGCCGTGGCTTGACGAGGCCGAGCATCAGCTTCAGCTCCTCGCGCGAGCCGTGGCCCGACACATGGCAGTGCTTGAGCGGCTCGTAGTGGACCATCGCCCCTTCCTTGAAGAGGTTGTCGATCGTCTTGGCCACCGCCTCCTCGTTGCCGGGGATCGGCGAGGCCGAGATGATCACCGTGTCGCCCGGCTCGACCGTGATCGATCGATGGTCGCGGTTGCTCATGCGGGTCAGGCCGGACATCGGCTCGCCCTGGGACCCGGTGGTCATGACCACCAGCTGGTCCTTCGCCAGGCGCCCAAGGCTCTCTTTGCCGGCCAGCGTGCCATCGCGCGGATCGAGGTAGCCGAGCTCCAGGGCGATGGCGATGTTCTGCTCCATGCTGCGCCCCAGGGCGACCATCTTGCGGCCGCTCGCCCAGGCGGCGTCGAGCACCTGCTGGACGCGGCCGATGTTGCTGGCGAAGGTGGCCACGATCACGCGCCCGGTCGCCTCGCCGATCAGCTGGTTGAGCGACTCCCCCACGGTCATCTCCGAGAGGGTGTAGCCCTCGCGCTCGGCGCGGGTCGAGTCGGAAAGGAGGAACTCGACCCCGTGGTTGCCGATCTCGGCAATCAGCCCCAGGTCGGCGCGCCTGCCGTCGGGCGGGGTGTGGTCGAACTTGAAATCGCCGGTGTGCACCACGACGCCGAGCGGGGTGCGAATGGCGAAGCCGAGCCCGTCGGGGATCGAGTGGTTGACCCTGAAGGGGGTGATGGCGAAGGCGCCGATGCGGAACTCGACGGCCGGCTCGATCACCTCCAGGCGAGTCTGGCCGAGGAGCTTGTGCTCCTTCAGCTTGCCGGTCACCAGGCCCACCGTCAGGCGGCTGGCATAGATCGGGGTGCCCGGGATCTGCGGCAGGACATACGGCAGGCCGCCGGTATGGTCCTCGTGGCCGTGGGTCAGCAGGATGGCGCGAACCCGCTCGCGGTTCTCGCGCAGGTAGGTCACGTCGGGGATGACAAGGTCGATCCCGAGCATCTCCTGCTCGGGAAAGGCAAGCCCGCAGTCGACGACCAGGATCTCCCCGGCCGCCTCGATGACGGTGATGTTCTTGCCGACCTCGCCCACCCCGCCGAGCGGGATGATGCGAAGGGTGTCTGGCATGGTGCTCCTAGAAGAGGGTCATCTGTTCGGCGTCGTCGGCCTCAGCCGCCGGTGCCGATGGTGCCGATGGTGCCGGATCGGGCAGGACCGCCTGGACCGATTCCGTCCGCTCGGCCTCGATCGCCTGGCGGGCGGCCAGCAGCGCGGCCGGCAGGCCACCGATATCTGCGAAGAGGGTCTCCCGCAGCGAGGCCTGGTGCAGCGCCGCAGCAGGATGGTACATCGGGTACACGAAGCGACCGCCCGATCGGCGCAGGCGGCCATGCACCTCGCCGATCCGCGCGTCGGGGAGGTAGCGACGCAGCGAGTGGCGTCCCAGCGTGACGATCACGGCCGGATCCAGCGCCTGCTCCTGGCGGTCGAGGTAGGGCCGGCAGGCAGCGATCTCCTCTGGCTCGGGATCGCGATTGCCGGGCGGCCGACACTTCACCACGTTGGCGATGAAGACCTGCTCGCGCGCCCAGCCCACCGACCGCAGCAGCTCGTCGAGTAGCTGGCCCGCGGGACCGACAAAGGGCCGCCCGGTGGCGTCTTCGCGGGCCCCGGGCCCCTCGCCCACCAGCAGCACGTCGCTGATCGGATTTCCCTCTCCGGGGACGGTCCGCGTGCGGCCGGCGTGCAGCGGACAGCGCGTGCAGGCGCTGACCTCGACGGCGACCGCGGTGAGCAGCGCCTCGGCGCCCATCGGCCTCAGGACTCGCTTGCGCCCGCCTTGGCCATGTGCCGCTCCATCGCCGCCCGGCGGCTCAGGTTGACGCGGCCCATGCGGTCGATCTCGGTCACCACCACCATCAGCTCGTCGCCGATGGCGACCACGTCCTCGACGCGCGCCACGCGGTAGTCGGCCAGCTGGCTGATGTGCACCAGACCCTCCTTGCCGGGCATGATCTCGACGAACGCTCCGAAGTTCATGATGCGGGTGACCTTGCCGAGGTACTCCTTGCCGACCTCGACATCCTTGGTCAGGCCCTCGATCCAGCGGATCGCCTTCTGCGCATTCTCCTGCGAGACGGACGCGATCTGGATGGTGCCGTCATCCTCGACGTTGATCTCGGTGCCGGTCTCGGCCACGATCTGGCGGATCACCTTGCCGCCGGAGCCGATCACGTCGCGGATCTTGTCGATCGGGATCTTGATGGTCGTGATCCGCGGCGCGTACGGCGACAGCTCGCTGCGGCTGGCGCTGATGACGGCGGTCATCTTGTCGAGGATGAAGAGGCGCGCCACGCGGGCCTGCTCCAGGGCGTCACGCATCACCTCCATCGGGATGCCGCCGACCTTGATGTCCATCTGCAGCGCGGTCACGCCCTCGGCGGTGCCGGCGACCTTGAAGTCCATGTCGCCGTAGGCGTCCTCCTTGCCGCTGATGTCGGTCAGCACGGCGTGCCGGCCGGTGGCGACGTCGCTGATGAGGCCCATCGCCGCACCGGCGACGGGGGCCTTGATCGGGACGCCGGCGTCCATCAGCGCCAGGGTCGAGCCGCAGGTGCTGGCCATGGAGGTCGAGCCATTGCTGCTGACCACCTCGCTCACCACGCGGATGGCATAGGGGAACTCCTCGGCGCTTGGCAGGACCGGCAGCAGGGCGCGCTCGGCGAGCGCACCGTGGCCGATCTCGCGCCGACCCGGGCCGCGCATCGGGCGCGCCTCGCCGACCGAGTAGGGCGGGAAGTTGTAGTGGTGCAGGTAGCGCTTCTCCGTCTCCGGCGAGATGGTGTCGAGGCGCTGCACGTCGGACGATGGCCCGAGCGTGGCGATCGACAGCGCCTGGGTCTGGCCCCGCGTGAAGAGGCCGGAGCCGTGGGTGCGGGGCAGGACCCCGACCTCGACGCTGATCGGGCGAATGGTGGTCGCGTCGCGCCCGTCGATGCGGATGTTCTCCGACAGGACCAGCTCGCGCGAGGTTGCCTTGGTCAGCACGTCCATCAGCCCGGAGCCGATGCCATGCTGGCGCTGGATGTCCTCCATCCGCTCGCCCTGCACGGCGCGGTTGTAGTCGGTCTTGCCGCGCCGGATCTCGGCCGCGATGTCCGTGCGAATCGCGTCGAGCCGCGCCGTCAGCCCGCTGGTCAGGTCGATGAACAGCTCGGCCGCGGCCTCGGCGTCGGGCATCGCCCGATGCGCCGCGCCGTGGTCACGCCCAAAGACGAAGCGGACCAGGTCGCCGAGCTTGTAGCTGCCCGCATCGGGATAGAGCTGGTAGGCCAGCTCCAGGGTGTCATACACCGCCTTCGGCTTCCAGCCCGCGTCGCTCGGCATGTGCCGCAGCACGAACGGCAGGTCGAACCCGACGTTGTGAGCGACCACCGGGGTCTCGCCCACCCAGGCCGCGAACTTGGTCAGCACCTCGGCCGCCGTTGGAGCCTTGGCGACGTCGCCGTCGCTCAGGCCGTGGATCTGGTGACCGACGATCGAGCGGCCGGGATTGACCAGCGACTCGAAGCGATCGACGACCTTGCCGCCCTTCACGCGCAGGGCCGCCAGGTCGACGATGTAGCCGTTCTCCGGCTTCATCGCGGTCGTCTCGATGTCGAGGACCACGAACTCGGCCTTGCCGTCGGCGAGCGCCTGTCCGAGCTTGACGATCGAATCGGCCTTGGGTCCCAGGAACGGCACCTTCTTGGCCTTGCCGGCGTTCGCCGCCAGCTTCTCCTGCAGGTCGATGCTGTGCTGCAGCTCGGCGTGGGCGTAGGCGATCGCATCGACCATCACCGACTCCGGCAGGACCTTGGCGCCCGCCTCGACCATCATCACCGCCTCGCGCGTGCCCGCCACGACCAGGTCGAGCGTGCTGTCGGTGAGCTGGGTGACCGTGGGGTTGGTGACGAATGCACCCTCGATGTAGCCGACCCGAACCGCCCCGACCGGGCCAAGGAACGGGATGCTGCTGATCGTGAGCGCCGCCGACGCGCCGTTGATGGCCAGGATGTCGGGATCGTTCTCCTGGTCGGTGGAGAGGACGGTCAGCACGATCTGGACGTCCTGCTTGTAGCCCTTCGGGAAGAGCGGGCGGATCGGCCGGTCAGTCAGGCGCATCGCCAGGATGGCCGCCTCCGACGGACGTGACTCACGCTTGATGAAGCCGCCGGGGATCTTGCCCGCGGCGTACATCCGCTCCTCGTAGTCGACCGTCAGCGGGAAGAAGTCGATCCCCTCGCGCGGCTCGGCGGAGACCGCCGTGGCCAGCAGCACCGTGTCGCCCAACCGGACGATCACTGCTCCATCGGCCTGCTCGGCGAGCTTGCCCGCCTCAAACGAGAACGGCTGGCCGCCGATCTCGGCCTCTACCTTGATTGCCACTGATTCCTCCAGATGTCTTGGTTGTGCCATGCGGCCCGGCGCTCGGCCCGCTCTCGACCCTCGGCATGACCGAGGTGGCGGGCGGCGGCCTTTGCAGGCGCGGATGGCTGATGGTTGGCGGACGCCTCAGGCACCCTGGGGTCCGGCATGAGTGCTTGGCCGGATCTGCGCGACCTCGGGCCGATGTGGTTCCCGGGTCGTCTGCACGACGTGTGCGTGATTAGCGGCGCAGTCCCAGTCGACCGATCACCGCGCGGTAGCGATCCACGTCATTCCGGACGAGGTAGGCCAGCAGCCTTCGGCGCTGACCGACGAGCTTGAGCAGCCCGCGACGCGAGTGGTTGTCGTTCTGGTAGGTGCGCAGGTGCTCCGTGAGCGACTTGATCCGCTCGGTGAGGAGCGCGATCTGTACCTCGGGGGAGCCGGTGTCGCCATCGTGCGTGGCGTAGTCGTCGATGATTGCGCTCTTCGTGTCTCCGGCGAGCGGCACGTATTCCTCCACTTTTCTTTCCACTTTTCGTCCGCATCGTACCAGACCGATGCCCCTGCCGCCTCCGATCAGGCGATTCCGAGCACGGTCCGCCCCAGCTCGGCGTCGCGCCGCATCTGCGCCACCAGGGCCTCCACCCCGTCGAAACGGCGCTGGTCGCGCAGCCGGCCAACCAGCTCGACGCCCAGCCGTTCGCCGTAGAGGTCGCCATCCCAGTCGAGCAGGTGGACCTCCGCCAGCACGTCACCAT